>OMJO01000038.1 GCA_900299395.1 bacterium | reverse complement strand
TGATGGGGCCGCAATCGCCGCTGCATTCTTGGTTAGTGCGCCCACTGGCGTTATAACGACCCTTGCTGTGGCACTCCACGAAATACCACGCGAGATGGCTGATTCTGGCTATCTATTGTCGCGAGGCATGAAGCGGCGCGGAGTACTAATGGTGCACGGTATTGCAGTGGTCGCAACTGCTATAGGGACAATTGTTTTTTATCAGACAGCGCAGACCAGCCACACCTTGCTGGGCATCTTGCTTGGTTCTACCGCGGGCTTCTTCATCTACATTGCAGCAAGTGACATAATCCCGAGTATCAATGCTTCACGCAAGAAAGCCCAGCTTATTGATATGCCGACTGCTCTAGTGGCACTTGGCGCAGGGGTTCTTGGCATTGTTATTGTGCTGGCTCATCGCTACATTGGTTAGTGGCATGGTTGCGCGCTTCCAAGTACAATAGGTAAGCATGATAGTTGCGATAATAATTCTGGGGGTTCTGAACGCATTACTTTTAGTAATGCTGTTGCGCCGTTCAGGGGGCGGTAGTGATACGGGTAGTGCCTTACTGATAAAGCAGGATATAACAACACTCACCGAGAGTGTAACGCAACTTAAGGAAGGGTTGCATCAGCAGATCAACGACCGACTCGACAAGAGTAATGCGCAGATGTTGAAGCAATTTCAGACATCAGCAGACATCATCAAAGATGTTACTCAGAAGCTGACTCAGCTGGAAAAGACGAATCAACAAGTCGGAGACATAGCAGGAGAGCTCAAGAGTTTGCAAAATGTCTTAGCCAACCCTAAGCAGCGAGGTGTTTTGGGGGAGTTCTATCTCGAGCAAATACTTCAAAATATGCTGCCCCCCGGAGCATACAAGCTACAGCATCGCTTGGGCGAGGGACTCATCGTGGACGCCGTGATTTACCTCGACGACAAAATACTCCCCATTGACAGTAAGTTTAGTCTTGAGAATTACAATCGATTAGTTGAAGCAAAGGCAGAAGAACGGCCAGCCCTCGAAAAGGCGTTGAAAGAAGATCTAAAGCGTCGCATCGATGAAACTGCCAAATATATCTTGCCCAAAAAAGGTACCCTTGAACAAGCACTGATGTTTATCCCGAGCGAGGCAATCTATTACGATTTGCTCGCTAATAAAGTTGGCGCTACTGGAGTGAGTGGCCGAGATCTGATGCAATATGCGGCGGTCGAAAAACGAGTGACAATTGTTGGTCCTAGTACGTTGAGCGCCATGCTGCAAATAGTATCCCAAGGGCTAAAAAGCCTCGAGATTCAAAAAGACACTGAGGTTATACGCAAGAATGTCGAGCAGCTTGGCCGTCATTTGCATAATGTCGACGGGTATTTTAAGCGGCTTGGGAATAGCTTGAGTGCGACAGTCGGTCATTTTAATAGCACACAGAAAGAGCTTGGCCGAGTTGATAAGGATATCGTAAAGATAGCTAACACGACCGAAAAAATTGAGCCGTTACTAATTGATAAACCAACAGATGGGAACAAAGATGCGTAAAACAGCAAACGTAAAGATGCTAGAAGTAAAGTGGTTTAGCTGGTTATTGATAGTGGTGGCAATTGTTGGTTTAGTAGCATCCACGGTACTGACGCTCGATAAAATTCATGTGCTCAGGGACCCAAACTATAATCCGGCATGTAACATCAATCCCATATTTAGCTGTGGCTCAGTCATGAAAACGAAACAAGCAGAAGTAGCAGGTGCGCCAAACACTATTGTCGGGCTCATGGCCTTTCCAGCATTGCTGACTGTTGGGGTATCAATGCTATTCGGCGCCCGGATGAACAAGCGTTTCTGGCAACTTTTCCAAGTGGTGTCAATTGGCGGACTGGCGGCGGTTATCTATCTGTTTTATCAGGGCGTCTATCGTATTAATGCACTCTGTATTTATTGCCTCAGTGTGTGGGTGGTGGTGATACTACTGTCGTGGTACACCCTGCTGTGGAACATGGCTAATGGTTTTGTTGTGCTGCCGAAAAAACTGCAAAAGCTGCAAGCGTGGATGCTGCAACATCATATCGTTGTGTTGACTGTGATATATCTCGTCTTGATTGGGGCAATCTTGCAGCACTTTTGGTACTACTTTGGTCCACACCTAGGATTTCGATAGGTCGATGGCCAGAGCGGCTGTCCAGCTAAAGTCCGGTGCGCCGGCCGGCTGACCGGTGAGTGGGTTGAAGTATTCATAGAAACCACCGCTACGAATCATTTCAAGCGTTGTTTCTTTCAACGCTTCAGCGTGATCTTCGAAATTGTATCGGCGTAGGCCATCAATGATGAGCCAGTTGGTATTGACCCAACTTGGACCTTGCCAGTAGCCAGTTGGCTTGAACCACGCTGAATTAACAGCCGTTGACGGCACCGGGTAATTGGGCCCGAATAGATTTTCATTCTCCAGCATGGTTACTAGCTTCTTGGCACGTTCATGAGTGATCGTACCCGCATACAGAGGCATGAGGGTGCCAATGGTTGGTTCCTTGAGGAGTTTGTGCGTAACGAAATTACGAGAGTAGTACTGCCCGGAGTAAGGATACCAGAGTTGCTCGAGCGCTTCTTCACTTTTCTTCATATTGTCCAGCAGTTCAGCTGGTAGGTCTTTTCGGATGGTTTTGGCTATCTCTCGCAGCAGCGTATTTGCTCGTACAAAAACGCTATTGAACGATACGTCTTCAATAGCGAATAAAGAATGAGCCAGTATGCGATTTATATCATAGTTTTTGCGCCGCAAGCGACGCTGTGTGCTATAGAGTACAAGCGCTTCAATGGTATTAAGTCGTTGCTCAGCTGGCAAGCGATGGGTGTCACGGCGGAAGGGGGTAATGAGGACATCGAGATGCGTTTTCTCGATTATATTAATCCACAATGGTAGAGAGTGTTGATGTATCTCACTCATCCATGGAGGGGTGTTATCGAGCCCAGTTTCCCAGGGGTGTATTTGCAATACAAGGCCTTCTTTGTGTGGGTCGCGTTCGCTGTATAACCATTCGTGGTATCGAACGAGAGCCGGAAATACCGTCTGATACCAACTGCGTCTTTCGGGAATTTTCATTTTTGCCCCAATACGGACCACGGCCTCGGCGATGACCGGTGGCTGGGTGATGCCGCTCGTTACGACGCCATCAGGTGAGTTTGGGTTGAGCCAACTACGCCATATACTGTTACGGCCAGTAATATGACTAGTACCGAGTATCATGTGGGGCAACATGCCATTTGCCCATTGTCCTTTTAAGAGTCGCTCTATTTCCGTTTGCGCTTTTTCTATGTTGTAGTGCCGGGTTCCTATAGCAATAAAACAACTGTCCCATAGCCACTGATGTGGGTAAAGACCAGCGGCCGGCACAGTAAATGTCCCACGATCGTTTGTGAGTAAGACTTGTTTTGCTCTCTCAACAAAGTCGCTACTTTCATCCATACAGGTAGTATAAACCTTTAGCGTGTCGCTTTCAGTAGCAAAGCGGTGCTATTATGTAGCTAATGGATATTGCACTTATTTTGCTGGGAATTACAGCTGGATTGGTTAGTGGTGTCGTTGGTGGGCGGTGGTGTACTTATTGTTCCAGTACTCGTGCTGCTATTTCATTTTTCGCAAAAAGAAGCACAGGGGATGACACTCGCACTCCTCGTGCCTCCGATAGGTATTTTTGCAGCCTTGACCTACTATCGTGCTGGTTATGTGAATGTAAAAGCTGTAGGTCTAATCATCACTGGATTTCTTATCGGTAGTATTTTTGGCTCACGCTTGGCGGTCCATATGCAGACCGTGTCCATAGAACGTGTATTTGGTGTATTCATGCTGCTGGTAGCAATCAAGTTTATCGTTGGATTTTAACGATAATTTGTAAAGCTGAGTGGGAAGTCAAAGTCTCGCTCTCGTAGAATCTGCATGACGTTTTGTAGTTCATCCTTGCTGTTGCCAGTAACGCGAATGGTATCACCCTGGATGGTTGGTTTTACTTTTGGAAAACTGTCGCGGATGGCGCTCGTCACTTTTTTGGCTTTTTCTTGGTCGAGCCCGTGCTTGAACGGTACTTCTTTACTGGTCTGCATATTGTTGGTCGTACTATCGCGACTCACGTCGAGGACTTTTTGACTCTGACCGCGGGCGGCTAGTTTTTTGCGCAAGATTTCGATGATGGCATCTATTTGCCAATCGCCATTGCCAGATATTTTTACGCCTGTCTTGTCATCATTGAGCCAGTCAATGCCAGCGGGGGTGCCTTTGAAGTCGTACCGATTATCAATCTCTCGCCGAACTTGATCGAGCACATTGTTCATCTCGGCCTTATCGTAGTCGCTGACAATATCAAAAGAAAAGTTAGCCATATCTGTATTATAATAGATTCTAAGATGTCCTATAAGAATAAAAAAGTCGCCGATGTAGCGGAAGTGTTGAAGACTAGGCTTGATCAGCTTGAAGACCCGACGACTATCTTGCGCGCCGCCGAATTACGAGGCCTGTATGCCGAAATACCACTTTTGCCTGCGGAAGATCGGCGAGATTTTGGGCAGGAAATAAATCACCTCAAACGCGAGCTCGAAGAGTTGGTCAACAAAAAGCAGGATACCCTACAAGCTTTGCCGCTTATTGACGTAACGGCACCGATTGACAGCAACGTCTCTGATGCAAAACGCCCTCGGTTGCTTGCAAGCTCACAGGGCAGCAGGCACCCATTAATGAAAGAGATAGAAGTCATTTCTGACATCTTTTACCGTATGGGCTTTGCTGTCGAAGGTTCCCGGCAGATTGATGATGAATACCACATGTTTGACTCGCTTAATTTCCCGGCAGGACATCCGGCTCGCGATGATTATGACACGTTCGTTACGACAGACGGTTTTATTGCCCCTGCCCACACGAGTACCATGCAAAACCGTGTATTAAAAAAATACAGGCCAAATCTGGATAGCAGCGGCTCCATAGCAGTTCTTATTCCAGATCGAGTGTTTCGTAACGAAGATCTCGATGCGCGTCATGAGCATACGTTTTATCAGTTCGAGGGCATTTTTGTGGGCAAGGGTATAAATGTTGGGCACTTGCTTGCCACTCTCAAGACATTTCTAAGTGCATATTATGAGCAAGATCTAGAAGTGAAGACGCAGCCCTTCTATTTTCCGTTTACTGAACCAAGTTTTGAGTTCGCGATGAGCTGCCCGTTTTGCCAAAAAAATGGCTGTAATGTTTGTAGTTATAGCGGCTGGATTGAGTTGCTGGGGTGTGGTCTGATTCACCCAAATGTGCTGAGTATGGCTGGCATTGATCCAAAAGAATACACCGGCTTCGCATGGGGCGGTGGTGTAGATCGTCTCGTGATGATGAAGTATGGTATTGAAGATGTGCGCCATTTCGAAAGTGGAAAATTAGAATTCTTGAGGCAGTTCAAATGAAAGTAAGCCTCAATTGGATCAAAGAATATACGTCAGTAAAGGTAAGCATTGACGATTTGGTGCAAAAAATTGGCGCCCAATTAGGTGAGGTTGAAGAAGTCACCGACTTAGGTAAGCGCTACGAGGGAATTGTGGTCGCCAAGGTCGTGACGTGTGAAAAACATCCTAATGCCGATAAGTTGCATGTGTGCACTATAGATGATGGTGGCGCAGCGAAGCATGTTACCCGAAATGCCAAAGGTCACGTTCAGGTAGTGTGTGGTGCTCCCAACGTAGCGGTCGGGCTTCATGTTGCGTGGTTGCCCCCGGGGGTGACAGTCCCGAGCACAGTGGAAAAGGACCCCTTTGTATTAGAAGCTCGAGAAATTCGTGGTGAAATGAGCAATGGTATGCTGGCGAGCGCCAGTGAGCTGGATATTAGCGACGATCATAGCGGTATAGTAACGCTCGAATCGACGATAAAACCCGGTACTTCCTTTGCCCAGGCTGTGGGTTTTGATGACTACATTATTGATATTGAAAACAAGATGTTCACACACCGTCCTGACTTGTTCGGTGAACTCGGATTGGCGCGCGAGATTGCAGGTATACAGCATCAGAAGTTTGAATCACCCAATTGGTATCGAAAGGCCGTAACTGAGCAGCGCCAAGGTAAAAAACTGAGCTTAAAAGTCAAGAATGAACTACCGGCGTTGTCGCCTCGATTCATGGCTGTTGCAGTCAGTGACGTGACAGTTAAGCCCAGTCCGGTGTGGCTCCAAGCCTATCTTTCACGCGTGGGCATACGGCCCATCAACAACATTGTTGACGTGACTAATTACATCATGATGCTCACGGGTCAGCCTTTACATGCATACGACCACGATCGACTGTGTGAGCAAGACGGTACTTCTGCGGCAACACTGGTGGTACGTCACCCGGCAAAAGGGGAAGAGCTAAAGTTACTGAATGGCAAAACGATTACTCCACGACGTGAGGCCATCATGATTGCTAGCGCCAAAAAGCTTGTTGGCGTAGGTGGTGTCATAGGTGGAGCTGATACCGAAGTCAGTGAGACGACCAAAAACATAGTTATAGAGTGTGCCTCATTCGATATGTACTCCGTGCGTAAAACGAGCATGGAGCATGGCATATTTACGGACGCAGTGACACGGTTTAACAAAGGTCAATCGTCCAAGCAAAATGACGTCGTTTTGGCGCATGCTGTTGAGATGATTTTGGACCTGTGCCCAGATGCTGGCATCGCAGGGAGCTACCATGATCTCAAATCCGCCAAGGCGCAAGATAATGCAACAAAGGGCGTGACAGTATCGAGCGACTTTGTAAACGAACGGCTTGGTTCGAAACTTTCTTTAAAGGAGATGGCTACGTTACTCGAGAATGTGGAGTTCAAAATCGTGAGTGTGCCGGCAGACAAAACTCGACTGCACGTGATTCCACCGTTCTGGCGTACTGACATTGAGATTCCTGAGGATGTAGTCGAGGAAATCGGCCGACTGTATGGGTACGACAAACTGCCATTACTTTTACCTACACGAGGCATTGAACCGGCGCCGCACAATTCGTTGCTTGATTTCCAGAATACGCTACGCACACTGCTGGCCCGAGCTGGCGCCAACGAGGTCCTGACCTACACGTTTGTGCATGGCAATCTGTTTGAAAAAGTCGGGCAAGACCCGCAGAATGCGTATCAGCTATCAAATGCCTTGAGTCCAGAGTTACAGTATTACCGACAAAGTCTTGCGCCAAGTCTGCTTGATAAAGTTCATTCGAATCTTAAAAGTGACATTGTGCGCGGGGATGATAACGAATTTGTTATATTCGAAATAAATCCAGTGTTTGGCAAAGACCTAAAAGATAAAGATAGATTACCCGTAGAAGATTTGCGCTTGGCAGTGGTTTTTGCGGCAGACGAAAAAACCTATACGCGTAAGTACGAAGGGGCTGCATATTATATGGCTCGCCATTACGCGGATAGTCTTTTTGATTTTTTGGGCATCAGCACAAAGTATAAGCCAGCCACCGAGCATCATCCTGACCAGCCAATTAGTCGGGCCGCGATAGCGCCATTTGATGTAGATCGTGCTGCTATTATTACGTCGACAACTGATGAATTCTTGGGCGAAATTGGGGAGTTCAGCGCGCCGACGCGACGTGCGTTCAAATTGCCTCCTGCAACAGCGGGCTTTGAACTAGACGTTCGGCAGCTAATGCGCGTGGCCGCCCAAAATCCAGGGTACACACCGTTATCGCGATTTCCAAAAGTCGTACAAGACATAACCTTGCGTGTAAAAAATGAAGTTTCCTACCAAGAGCTTCACAGCACAGTACAGGCAGCGCTACACGATCTCGTACAAGATTCAATGATGGTCGTCGTGGGAGAGCCTCGAATATATCGATCAGAGGAAGATACGCATCACAAGCATGTTACCTTCCGTCTGTGGGTTAGTGATTCCACGCGCACGTTAAAGGCTGAGGTGGTTAATTCGTTGCTAGACTCTGTCGCCACCGCTAGTGAATCTCTCGGTGCGGAACGCGTATAAAAAGGAAGAATTCCGTTGCATTTATTCGGTCGTCGTTGTATAATTTATCAGCTTTTGGTTGAGTCGAGAGATTCCTAAGAGTACTTTAACAGGTGTAATAGATACGGGTCGTACAGACAGTTTTGCGTGGCTATTAGGGAATAGCTAGGCACAGCTGTCTGTATTTACAGACACATAGCCGTGGGGCTGTCCTACCATAGGAACGGTTGCTCGTGCTTGCCGCCACTCGCACCCAATCGTTGAGTCAGGATTGCAGGGATCACCCGCTCCTGGTCGGTTACGAAGCCGAATCACTCCAGCCCCCACTCAGTGGGCAGGCAAACGCCCTCGAACATGCGTGACGACGCTATCAGTCTGATCGTTGTTGCGTGTGACGCATTTGTCGCCCACCCATCGCTCGGGAAGAGAGTTTTGCGCGAGCTTCTAGCCGGAGGCGCTTGCTGCAACGATTGATGCGAGAGACTGGACGGAGTTTCTCTATTCAAAAGCCTCAACATCTGCGGTCACCACCTGCATGAACGAGAGGGCTTTCTTCCCGACACACCGGTTAGGGTGGGCTGCTGGGCGTTTCGTTCCCTGCCCAACGAGGCGTTCCTGCGCCCACCCTAGCCGACCAAGAAGTGGTTGAGTTTTGGTTCCGATTACGGCACCACTAATTCCCACTTCCCACCACACCCTATTACACCTGTTCATCTCCCAAAGTTGATGTTCTCATGCAACATCGGTTTTGGGAGATGTTTTTGTTTAAAGTTTTAAAACAGGGATACAATAGTAAGCGATGAAGCACATTCTTCGGATTTTGCAGTCAGGGCGTGAACTATGGCGCTATTACGTGGCGATTAGTTTTTTTACTATTTTATTAAGCTTGATGAGTTTATTGCAGCCCTTGCTGTCTGGATGGGCAATCGACGAGATACGCAAAGGAACTAACGCTCGTGTCCAGTATGTGGTCGTCTTGGCAGTAGTAATTTTTCTGATGGATATTTTTAGCACGTTATTTAGTAACATTGGTGGTTACCTGGGTGATCAAATGTCGGCGAAGCTTAATAAAGTACTGAGCAGCCGCTACTATGCGCACCTTTTAAGCCTGCCACAGCAATATTTTGATACTGAACTTTCCGGCAAAATCATTAATCGTCTCAATCGTTCGATAGTACAGATCGCGAACTTTATGCAGATGATGAGCAACAACTTCCTGCAGTTTATCTTTAGTACGGTGTTTGCGCTCATTGTGATGGCTATCTATAGCTGGCAAGTGGCACTTATGCTGTTCTTGCTCTATCCGATTTATGTATGGATGACGTTCTTGAGCAGTAGTACGTGGCAGCAGTATCAGGCAAAGAAAAACAAACATACCGACATAGCGAGTGGCCGCTTCGCCGAATCGATTAGCCAGGTAAAGGTTGTCAAAAGTTACATACAGGAAAAGCGAGAAAATGCTTTCTTCGACAAACACATGCAAACGGTGGTAGACACAAATGTCCCTCAGTCACGCTTTTGGCATGTACGAGATGTACAACGTCGCGTTGTGCTTAATGTCATATTTTTGTCAGTGTACATGTATGTATTTGTACAGGGCGCACGGGGGGTATTAACGCCAGGCCAGACCGTAGCGCTCATTCTCTATGCTATGCAGATTAGGATCCCGATTTTTACGATTAGTTTTCTCGTCGAGAATACGCAGCGTGCTATATCAGACAGCCAAGACTACTTTGAAATTATGAATATACAGCCACAGATCGCCGACGCTACTGATGCAGCTGCACTACAGATAACTCGGGCTCATATTGTTTTCGATAATGTTTCGTTTGCGTATGACAAGGAGCCAGTTCTGCAAAACATCTCCTTAGACATCCTCCCCGATAGTAAAGTGGCCTTGGTTGGTGAAAGCGGCGAAGGCAAGACAACTCTCACCAACCTCCTTATGCGCCTCTATGAACCACAGTCGGGGACTATCACTATAGACGGACAAGATATTAACGTAGTAACACAACAGTCGTTACGGCAAAACATTGGGGTAGTGTTCCAAGACCCCGCCCTATTTAGCGGTACCATATTTGAAAATATTTCCTACGCACGACCCAACGCTTCGCAGGTCGAAGTCGAGGCGGCCGCGAAAGCAGCGAATGCTGACGAGTTTATTACTAAACTAGAAAAGGGTTACCAAACAGAGATTGGTGAACGAGGATTAAAATTGTCTGGCGGGCAAAAACAGCGAATAGCTATCGCTCGTGCACTACTAAAAGATGCGCCAATTTTGATACTCGACGAAGCGACCAGTAGTCTCGACAGTAAGAGTGAAGCTATGGTGCAGCAAGCCCTAGAAAGGCTCATGAAGGGGCGAACCACGATTATTATTGCCCACCGACTCAGCACTATTAGTAATGTCGATCAGATTGTCACGATTCGCAAAGGTCGTATCGATGAAGTAGGTAGTCCGCAAGAACTGGCGAGAAGTAACGGAATCTACGCTCAGCTATTACGCCTACAGCACAAAGGTACCGCAGCCGATGAAAAACTGAAGGAGTTTGAAATTGCTGGCTAGGCACCGTACACTCTAGAGTATGAGACGTGCAGCACGAGCCATTATTATCAAGGACGACAAGCTGCTGGTGATGCATCGCAACAAGTTTGGCCGAGTATACGATACGTTACCCGGGGGTAATATTGGCGGCGGCGAGTCGCCAGAACAGGCGCTAAAAAGAGAACTTCTTGATGAGACATCCATCACCTTCAAGGATCCAAAGCTGGTAATTGTGCATCACGCTGGTGATCCATATGGAGACCAACTCATATACTTGTGTACGTACGTTAGTGGTGAAGCAAAACTGCAAGAAAACTCCGAAGAATTTCTTATTAGTAATATGGGTAAAAATCTCTACGAACCTGGGTGGGTTTTGTTAAAAGATCTTCATACGAGGCCTTTTGTTACTGAAAAATTGCGAGACACCATATTGGCGCACTATCATCATCAGTGGCCGGATATTCCGGTGGAAATCGCTGGCTAATCCAAGCTGTAGCAGCTATACTAGCTTCTACGTATAAGGGAGATATTTCTACATGGCACGACCACATGAGCGCGTGATAGCTATAGTTGCTGCAGTACTTTTTTTGACAACAACCGTTGGTTTTAGCGGCATCGTTGTCTGGCAGATGTATCAAGATAATAAAACAAGTAATTCATCAGCAAAAACTGATACGAAAAAGGGGGAAAACACCTTGCAAGGAACTAGGTTGAATGGTTTTACACCAATGGCAAGAGTAGAATCACTACAAAAGATTGATGAAAAAGTCGGCACTGGTAATGAGGCAAAAGCAGGTGATACTGTCACCGCGCATTACACCGGCGCAGTAGCAGCAACCGGCATTATATTTCAGAGCTCATATGATACGGGGCAACCGGTACCATTTAGCCTCAATGGTGTCATTAAGGGCTGGTCTGAGGGCGTACCCGGCATGAAAGTTGGCGGCAAGCGCCGTTTGCTTATACCCGCCGATCAGGCGTATGGAGCCAACCCGCCTGCCGGTTCAGGTATCCCTGCGAACGCCGATCTTGTGTTCGACATTGATTTAGTAAAAATAGGCCAATAGCGTAAAAAACACAATATATGGTGGGTTGACATGGGTCGAGACGCTATATATAATACATAAGCGTAATAAGCGAAAGAGACAAACAATATAAAACTAACTAACATAAGAGGGTTTTACGATGGTCAAAAACATCACTATTTTTACGACGAATACTTGCGCCTACTGTGCAATGGTTAAGAAATATCTAGGCGCTAAAGGCATGGAATATGACGTCGTGAACCTGGACGAACATCCCGAGCGTCAGGCAGAAGCGCTTGCAGTCAGCGGGTCTTTAACTGTCCCCGTAACGGTTGTTACAAAAGCTGACGAAACAAAAGAAGTCGTTGTTGGATACAACTTGGCTAAATTGGCGCCAGCTATCGCGTAGTTGGCTTCCGCAGAACGATTCAGCTGCGCTCACTATGAAGCGAGCGATGCAATGAGTTATGATAAAGAGAGCTATGACGGATAAACGAGAGATACACGATGTAGTAATGATCGGAGCAGGCCCAGCTGCGCTGTCTGCTGCGATATACACAACTCGTGAAGATATCGATACGATACTATTCGAAAAAGGGGTAGTGGGGGGCTTGGCAGCTATAACTGACTGGGTTGATAACTACCCGGGATTCGCGAAAGGGATTGCTGGGCTTGAGCTAGCCGATAGTCTACAAAAGCAGGCTGAGCGTTTTGGAGCAGAAATACGCCTCGGTGAGGTCATGGGCATCACAGAAGATGGTGGCTATAAGAAGCTGGCCACTACGGATGGTGATATATATGCGAAAAGTGTACTTATCGCAACCGGCAGTGATTATAAGAAATTAGGCATACCGGGTGAGCAGGAATATTATGCCCGGGGGGTTCATTATTGTGCCACCTGTGACGGAGCATTTTATCGTGACAAACGACTGGTCGTAGTCGGTGGGGGCAACTCGGCAATCCAGGAAGCAATCTTCCTGACGCGATTCGCCAGCCATATTGACTTGCTTGTACGGGGGCCCAAAATGCGCGCCTCAGAGATACTGCAACAAGAGCTACAAAAACACGCCGACAAAATCACGGTTCACATGAATACAACCACTGACGAAATCGTGGCGGAGAATGGTGTGGTCAACAAGGTGAAGGGCACTGACGTGGTAAACAAAAAACCTGTATCATTTGATACCGATGGCGTTTTCATATTCATCGGGCTACTCCCTAACACGCAGTTTCTGAAAGATAGCAAGATAGAACTAGATGAAGTTGGCATGATAAAAACTAATTGTGAGCTGGAGACATCTATGGCGGGCGTATACGCCGCGGGTGATGTCCGGAGTGGGGCGACAATGCAAATCGCCAGTGCCGCAGGTGAAGGTGCGACGGCTGCGCTCATGATTCGTAAACACCTTGAAGGTCATGCCAGCTAAGGTAATATCTGTAACTGTCGGGGGGAAAGAAACTCCCAGTTCTCATTCAGCTCAGGTCTCACCCAATGAACTCCTGCGCATTACCAACAAGGCACAACGCAATGTTAGTCGTCTTATTAACAAAGAACTCAAACAGTACAAGTTAAATCTGGCTCAGTGGCTTTTGCTCGGGCTGATTTTTGGGAAAGGGAACGACGGGATTGGTGTTACGGCTGCAGCGAAAGAGCTGGGCATTAGTACGCCACAAATAACAGTAGCCAGTCAGGACCTTATCGCCCGTCATGCATTGCGGCAACGTATATATCGTGAAGATCGTCGAGGCAAGAAGTTGTATATTACCGCGAGAGGACGGGTAATCTTTACTGATAGTGAGGTGGCCGTATCAAAGGTTATAGCAAAACTGTTGCAAGCAACGCCGTCGGGGCATCTGCATTTTTATCATCGCATTAGCACGGCTATGGCAAATATGTCGATGGTATCGGACGACACCAAAAGGTAATCTGCCAGTATTTAGATCGGGGTATATCCGGGGAAATAATCAGTGATAAGTTGATGTTGGTCATAACCCTGCTTGTCGAATTGAGCAACGAGGGCTTCTATCATGGGTTCTGGGCCAGAAAGGTATATTTGGGTTTGAGATTCAGGGCTGGCAATATCGAGGATACGTCGTGCGTTGAGATGGGCTTTTTCACCATCATGTTCAGTATTTAGCTGTATGAGCGTGGCACCGTAGTTATTGAATAACTTTATAAACGCAAATTCATCCGCAGACCTTGTGACATACACAATGGTAATGCGTCGCTCTTCCTTTGTGTCGCTGAGCCACTTAATCATGCTTCGTACGGGCGTAATGCCAATGCCACCAGCGACATACAGCAAGGGTATCGTTTTATCGATCGGCAGGACGAAATCACCCATGGGATCGGACATGTATACCTGCTGACCGTGTTTTAGCTGTAAAAGAGTACTCTTAAACGTGCTACTCGGCTTGCTGAATTTTGTGGTGATTGAAAGGAGTGGCTCGGTCGGTGAGGATGAGAGGGTAAACCAGCGCTTTTCGCCACGTTTGTCAGCTTTTGGGTGTGGGAGCCGTAACTCTATAAATTGCCCAGCCGTGTACTGCACGGGGGACTGTGGTTTAAACCAGAATGTTTGAATAGATTCCGCCGTCTGCTCGCTTTTTACGAATGTAACTTTCATCGTCTTCTTCTCCTGCGGGATACAAAATACTCGGGATGATCGGTGCAGATGCTTACACGGGGATACAGTAAATGGATGAGTCGCCCATAAAAGCGACGGTTAACAGTATAAACAAAGACTTTCAGTTTGGCCCTTCGTGCAAGCGTGTAGGCCAGAGGATTAAGCAGCCAAAAGTTTAGTCCGATACCGCTGAGTTTTAGGGCTCTAGCTGCTTGAATAGCTTCGATAGCTTTGGTTTGCTCATTGAGAAATAACGGGATTTTAGGACGTAGCTGACGCATCTCTAGTAGTTCGCTAAGTTTGAATGATATGATAGTGACCTTTGCATCGGCATGTCTATCAATGATTTCAGCGAGCTGCTTACTGCAACCTGAAGCTTTAATCTCAATAAGCACTGGTGTTGTACCGATAACAGCTAAGGCCTCGTCGAGGGTGGGAATATGTGAACTCCCATCTTTCAGCGTTACTTTCTGGAGATCTCGCCACTTGGTTTTGCGGATCACTACATCAGCACCAGCCACTCTATCGAGGTTTCGATCGTGACACACAACCAGAATGTCGTCTGCCGTTTTACGAACGTCAAGCTCGATGGCATTGGCGCCAAGCTCAAGGGCTCGCTTGAAACTGGCAATAGTGTTTTCAATTGCTGGACCCGCGGCTCCGCGATGCCCAATGATAGTTGTCTTCATAGTACGCTTGATCTTAGTGTACAATATTATCGAAGTAAACGGAGATAAAAGATGAGCACTAAGCTGAGCTATGGCAAAGACGCCCCTAATGTAGTTAATGTTGTGATTGAGATTCAAAAGGGCAATCGTAACAAGTACGAGCTTGATAAAGAAACGGGCTTACTATTTCTCGACAGAGTAAATGGAACATCTTTGGGTTATCCTACCGACTACGGGTACATCCCAGACACCTTATGTGAAGACGGCGATCCACTGGACGCAATGGTAGTCATCGACGAACCATTGCCACATGGTGTGGTCGTGCCTGTCCGTCCCATTGGCGTTTTATACATGGTTGATGATGATGAGGCTGATGAAAAGCTGGTATGTGTAGCTGCTGACGATGTTACAAAGACCCATATCACTGACGTTGATAATCTTGGACCAAACTTTAAGCCAATGGTTGAACACTTCTACCGACAGTACAAGGCCTGGAAAAAAGATTGGCAAGGTACCAAGGTAGAGTTCAATGGTTGGGGCGATGCAGCGGCTGCCAAAAAAGTCGTCGAAGACTCAATAGAACGCGCCAAAAAGGGTTAGATGAACACGCGTCACATTGTCAAAGCAGTGGTGCTGAACCCGAAGGGTGAAATGCTCATGTTGCGTCGGAGCAAAAGTGATGTACGGAGGCCACTGCAGTGGGATTTGCCGGGTGGCTACCGTGACCCTGGTGAATCACTTGAGGCTTGTATGGTACGGGAAGCAGAAGAAGAGGCTGGGCTTACTGTCAAAGCGCCTCTGCTAGTCTATGCCAAGACTGAAGTTCGGGAATGGATAGACCAGAAGGCTGGCAACCAGATCGAGAATGTTGTCTTTTTGTTCTACAGAACGCGTGTGGATATTGACGACGTGACGCTGAGTCATGAGCATGCAGAATTTCAATGGGTTAAACCCGAGCAGGCTGTCAAAGAGTTTGAATACCCCTTGCACAAGGAAGTTTTGCAGCACGTGCTTGATAACCACTTACTTGCTTCTTGAGCAAACAACCGTAAGCATATACAATACCTCTAGAACACATCAATGGGGGGAGTTATGAAAATACGAGTTGCTATCAATGGTTTTGGGCGTATCGGACGCAATGCATTCAAGATAGCGTTCGAACGGTCAGATATTGAAATCGTGGCGATTAACGATCTGACAGAAACCAAGACACTGGCATACTTGCTTAAACATGATAGTAACTATGGGACGTATGAGCATACGGTCGAATCAGATGAGACACATCTGATCGTAGATGATCAAAAAATACAGGTAACTGCCGAAAAGGACCCTACAGCGCTGCCGTGGGCTGAACTCAAAGTAGATGTCGTTATTGAGTCAACTGGTCGTTTCACCAAGAGTGAAGATGCGAGTATGCACCTCAAAGCAGGTGCAAAGAAGGTGGTCATATCTGCGCCAAGTAAAAGTGCTGATGTGGAGACGTTAGTCATCGGGGCAAATGAGGATCGCCTAAAAGATGCAGGCGATATCGTTAGTAACGCTAGCTGTACTACGAATTCAGTAGCCGCCATTATGGCCATTATGGAGGAAGCTTTCGGGGTAGAGAAAGCCATGTTAACAACGGTACATAGCTACACGGCGAGCCAGGCATTGCAAGATGGCCCCGCAAAAGATATGCGAGAAGCCCGTGCGGCCGCCGAAAATATTGTGCCAACAACGACTGGGGCAGCAATTGCTGTAACGCTCGCATTGCCACAATTAAAAGATAAATTTGATGGGCTTAGCGTGCGTGTACCAAGTCCCGTCGTCAGCCTTAGTGACGTTACGATGGTTCTGAAAAAGAATACCACCAAAGAAGACATTAATGAGGTGTTTAAAAAGGCGGTAAAGGAGCCATATTTCCAAGGGATCCTTGATGTTAGTGAAGAGCCGTTAGTGAGCAAAGACTACGTCGGCAATAGTCATTCGGGTATTGTTGATCTGCTGCTTACGAATGTTGTGTCAGGTAATCTTGCGAAAGTGGTTGTTTGGTACGACAACGAATGGGGCTACAGTAATCGTTTGGTTGAGCTCGTAGCCGACGTCGGTCAGGCAGCTCACAAAGCTGCAGTTAAAGAGGGCTAGATGAAAATATTCATTGGTGCTGACCATAATGGGTATCATTTGCGTGAAGCCTTAATAGGTTATTTAAAACGTGCCGGTCATGATGTAATGGATGACGGTGATAAAAAATTGGATCCCAACGACGATTTCCCTATATTTACCCAGAAGGTGGTTGCGGATGTACTGAGTGCTGGTGACAATGCCCGCGGAATACTTGTTTGCGGTAGTGCGCAAGGCATGTGTATGGCCGCCAATAGATTTAAGGGTATTCGTGCGGCGATCGGCTACGATCGTGAAGCGGCACGAGCAGCTCGCAATGATGACAATAGTAATGTGCTGTGTTTGCCTGCAAGAGTACTGGAGCAAGACGAGGCATATACGATTGTCGACATGTGGCTGGACACGCCCTTTGAAGCTGCTCCTCGATTTGTTCGGCGGCTTAAAGAAATAGACGAGTTTCAATAATGGCGGCGATCTGCCCTTCGGTTACTGCCACTGACCCGCATGAATATCGTGAGCAGATGGAGCGAGTTGAGAAGTTTGCACGCCGGGTTCATCTTGATTTTATGGATGGACAATTCGCACCAACGGAATCGCCGCCCATTGAAAGTGCCTGGTGGCCAGAGCATGTCCTGGCAGACTTGCACATTATGTACACTCATCCGCAAGCGTATCTCCAAAAAATTATACATCTTAAGCCCCATCTGGCTATTGTTCATGCCGAAGCAGAAGGTCACATTGAGGGTATGGCTAAGGTGTTGCGTGACGCTGGTATTAAACTCGGCGTTGCACTCTTGGCAGATACTCCAGTTAGTGAGCTAAAACCGTACATTAAACACGTTGACCATGTTCTTGTTTTTTCCGGAGATCTCGGGCTTTACGGTGGTATCGCAGATTTGAAGCTATTGGACAAGGTAAAGCAACTGAAGCGACTCAAGAAAAGCCTAGAGATTGGATGGGATGGTGGTATTAATGCGGACAACGTCAGGGCACTTGTGAGTAGCGGTGTTGATGTACTCAATGTAGGTGGATATATCCAGCACGCCGAGCAGCCAGCCACAGCCTATGCTACACTGGAAGCATTAGCGGGAAAACAGACATGAAACACGGAATGTCGACAGAGCAATTAGAGAAAAAAGCCAATCAGATCCGCCAGGATATTATTAAAATGCTGGAACATGCTGGTAGCGGCCATAGTGCTGGTCCGCTTGGCTTGGCAGATATATTTACGGCTCTTTATTTTGATGTTCTGAAACATGACCCCAAAAAGCCCGATTGGGATCAGCGTGACATTTTATTGCTTAGTAATGGCCACTGTGTTCCGGTGCGGTATGCAGCGATGGCGCATGCAGGTTATTTTGACGTGAAGGAGCTCCTAACTCTTCGTAAGCTCGGCTCCAGATTGCAAGGGCATCCTGAACGTGTTCGCTTGCCGGGGCTGGAAACAACAAGTGGGCCTTTAGGTTGTGGTTTGAGTCAAGCATGTGGTATGGCACTCGCCATGCGAATGGACAAGGACCTGCATCGTTGGGTATATGTCGTGATGGGTGATGGAGAGCTTGACGAGGGCAATGTGTGGGAAGCAGCAATGCTGGCCGCCAAGTACAAACTCAATAACATTATTGGCATTATTGACCGCAATAATATTCAAATTGATGGGCCAACAGAAGTGGTAATGCCGCTTGAGGACCTGCGAGCTAAGTGGGAAGGCTTCGGGTGGCATGTTATAGAAATAGATGGCAATAACATCGAAGCATTCATTGATGCCTGTGCTATGGGGCGAGCGGTTGTCGAGAAGCCTGCCATGATTATTGCCCACACCGTTCCTGGTAAGGGTGTAGATTTCATGGAATATGATTTTCACTGGCACGGTGCGCCACCAAACCACGAGCAAGCCAAGAAGGCGCTTCATGAGCTAAGAACATTGCAAGGAAAGATACGAGGTGAGCATGAGTGATCAACATCTCGTGGATGATATTTTGTCCCCAAAACTGGAAGAAGAGCCGATCCGAAAAGGTTTTGGTAGGGGTCTCTTAAAGGCAGGGCAGGTTCACGAACAGGTGGTGGCAGCTTGTGCAGATCTGACTACATCAACAGCAATGGATCAGTTTGCCAAAGAGTTTCCAGATCGTTTCGTAGAGATTGGTGTGGCTGAGCAAAATCTGGTAACGGTCGGAGCTGGATTGGCGGCTATGGGCAAAACACCGTTCGTCAGTAGCTATGCTGCATTTAGCCCTGGTCGTAACTGGGAGCAGATTCGCACAACCATTTGTTTGAACGATCGTGCAGTAAAGATTGTTGGCTCACATGCTGGTGTTTCTGTTGGACCGGACGGAGCGACTCACCAGATGCTGGAAGACATCGCCATAATGCGTGCGCTACCTAACATGGTGGTCCTCGCGCCGTGTGACAGTGTAGAAGCAGAAAAGATGACGCTTGCAATGGCAACTGATCCGCGACCTAATTATCTCCGCCTTGCTCGTGAGGCAACACCAATCATCACCACCGAACACACTCCTTTTGCAATTGGTAAGGCCTCAGTATTTGCGCAAGGTCAGGATATTACGATCGTTAGCACAGGGACCATGACATATCACGCGCTCGCAGCTGCCGAAACACTCTTTCGTGATGGTATTGACGCAGAGGTAATTCATATGGGAACAATCAAGCCGCTAGATGCAGTAACACTGCTCAAGAGTGTGCACAAAACAAAGCACGTGATTACCGTAGAAGAAGCACAGATCACTGGCGGGCTTGGCGGAGCCGTTGCAGAACTTCTCTCGGAACAATTTCCCGTGCCACTGCACCGTATTGGGGTAAGAGATACGTTTGGCGAATCAGGCACCCCGAAAGAGCTGCTCCATAAGTTTGGCTTGACTGCTAAACACATAGCTATGGCCGCCTACACTATGCTGAAAGAACAGTAAGGGTTAGTAGAACACTCGTTTGCGCAATAAAAACGCTCTGATGAGTATTACGAGAAAATGCAGAACGAGTATTTCAGTTACAAAACCAAGTATTGCATACTGAAAACCTTGCAACGTTGGCCAGTCGCGGATGGTGGTGCGAAAGAGGCCGGCACAGTAGGGCAATAAAACGCTCACAACCATGTTGGCGTAAAAGATAAGTACAAATAGCATTCCACCTTGGAAGCTAATGCGAGACAAGAAATTGCGTAGGGGAGACTGTGTGTCGACATTACGCGGGTGTACGTACTTGGTGATGGCCAAGTCGTTCCCTAGCTCATCAGAGAAGTTCAGGATTACCCAGATTACGGCATATACGAGTAACCCAACAAAAGCCCAAAAGATAGCGACGACAGCCGACCGAGCAACATTGACACCAACAACTTGCACGAGGAGGTTGTTGATTGAATCAAGTATTTGGTTCTTGATGTGAAAATCCCTCGGTAAGAATATAAAGTCACTAAAAAACGAAATATTACTGATCATAAGTGTGGCAATTACGAATCCCGTCACAGCAACTAACTCAGTAGCGGTGGGAAGAAGCCACGAGAAAAATGAAGTAATAGTATTTTGATTTTTCATGATAATAAACTACCACTCATTATATGCTATGCTGGGAAGCATAAGCAACGTTATAGGTAAATTCACCCATGTCATTAACGCTACGACAGATGAGAGAAAACTGCGAAAACGCGCGGGCAGCGATGGCTCGAGCGCGGGCAGAGCATTTCGCGCTTGGTGCCTTTAATCTGGATAATCAAGAAACACTAAAGGCTGTCGCGCGTGCTGCCGCAAAGAAAAAAGCTCCCGTGTTGGTTGAGGTTAGTCATGGTGAGGTTGAAGCTTTAGGCCTAGAAAATGTACGTGACATGGTCGATAACTATAAAGACGAATACGCCGTTGAGATGTATATTAATCTCGACCACTCCCCATCAGTTGAAGCGGCAATTGAGGGCATAGAAGCGGGGTACGAATTCATACACATTGATGTATCGCAAGCTGATCATAATGCAACCGAGGCGCAAATAATTGAAAAAACGAAGCAAGTAGTAGCGTATGCACGGTTAACGGGGGCAATCGTCGAAAGTGAGCCTCACTATTTTGGCGGCAGTTCAAATTTGCATACTGAAACCATAGACTACGACGAAATCAAGAAAACGTTCAGTACGCCAGAAGGTGCCAAGCAGTTCGTCACAGCGACAGGTATTGATACGTATGCCGCGGCAATCGGGAACCTGCACGGTCAATACCCAGTACCAAAGATGCTTGACTTAGAACTTTTGCGTCGTATACGAGCCGCTGTCGATTGTAATATCAGTCTGCATGGTGGTAGCGGTACTCCTGGGCACTACTTTGTTGAGGCGGTTAAAATCGGTGTTAGCAAAATCAATATAAACTCAGATATGCGGGTGGCATTTCGCAAAACGCTTGAACGTGAGCTCAAGGAGCACCCAACTGAATACGCGGTAGTTAAGTTGATGGATAGCGTTGTTGAGGCTGTGCAGGCGGTAGTAGAAGAGAAGATTGATTTGTTCAACGCAAGTGGTAAGGCTGTCTCACGATAACTTGCGGAGAACGTGACGGGTATGACACAATAAGCAGAAGCAGTATGAATATAGAAAGGGTGGCATGAGCGAACCAGAACACATAGACGTGTTGAGTGTGGGGGATATCGTGACTGATGCATTCATAAAACTACTTGATGACCAAGCAGTTGCTTACGAAGATGATGGCAATAAATGGCTAGCGATGCCATTCGGGATGAAAATTCCATTTGATCACGCCGAAATAGTTGAGGCGGTAGGTAATGCACCAAACGCTGCTGTCAGTTTTGCGAAACTAGGGCTTAAGAGCGCCTTAGCCGCTAATGTTGGGGGTGATCAGCATGGACGTGACATGATTGCCTCACTGCATAAGAAAAAAGTTGACAGTCGGTATGTGCACATTAATCCTGATAAAAATAGTAATTATCACTATGTGCTTTGGTACAAGGAAGAGCGTACCATTTTGATCAAACATGAAGAGTATGATTACCACTGGCCCCACTTAAAGCCGAAGGAAATACCAAAGTGGATTTACTTCAGCTCTATCAGTAAGAATGCCCTCGACATGCACGATGATATGGCTGAGTGGCTGGAAGATCATCCGGAGGTTAATTTGGCATTCCAGCCAGGGACATTCCAAATTGACGCAGGCGCTCATCGTTTGAAGCGATTATATGCGGTCACTAAAGTTTTACTCGTGAATCGCGAAGAAGCGACTGAAATAACAGGAGGAGATCATGAAAATCTCCACGAGCTATTGGATAAGCTGCATGCCCTAGGGCCCAAGGTAGTTGTTATTACTGATGGCCCGCAAGGGGCCTACGCGAGTGACGGGCAATCACGCTTCAAGATGCCACCTTACCCCGATCCTGCGCCACCATTTGAGCGTACTGGTGCCGGCGATGCATTTTCTTCAGCATTTGTTGCGGCGCTCATAAAGGGTAGCAATTTAGAAGGTGCGCTGCAGTGGGCGCCCATTAATTCAATGAGTGTGGTGCAGAAAGTTGGTGCACAAGCGGGATTATTATCACAGGATGAGATCGGGGAATTATTACAAAAAGCCCCCGAATGGTACAAGCCCGAGCCGTTTTAGGCTGCAGCCTTTTTTGCTGCCCTGGCTTCTTTGAAATGTCGATGTAGGTCACGCCCGCTTTTTAGTGACATACCGGCACTGTAGGCGAATCCGGCCCCTAGAACAGCTCTACCAGTTCGTGTTTTTGCCATCGGGGTTAGGGCAGCTCCGGTAACGGCTATTTGTACGAGAGTTTTGAGCTTACCACTCCCACGGGCACGTGTGTCGATATCTTGCCGCTCAGCAATGGCGCGGTCAACTGATGTAGCGACATCTCGTGCAGTATAGATAGCTGCCGTTGCCTTGACGACGCCACCATATACGAAGTGACCCTCTGATATTTCACGATTAGCAATTGCGTTGGTTGTCGCATCGATGAGTAGCTTATCAGTCATCTGATCGACCCAGGCATTAAAAGGTCTTCGTATACTTTCATCTTTGCCTTGCCGGGCACGACCCCAGCGGGCTAGGTGCCCTTCGGCATCTGTTGCAGCTAAGAGGGCAAACTTGGTGAAGGTGCTTCCACTGAGATAATCCGGCGTAGTTTCAATTTCATGAGCCAAGGCCACACCGCCAACACCTCGAGTAATACTGAGCGCATGCGCGGTCAACTCGGCAGCGGCGCCAATGGCATCTCGGTGTTCTTCAGGGGTGATAAGCTCTAGCGGGGGAAGTTCAGCTGCAGGGAGCTCAGGCAAGCTTGACATTCATATAAATATATAGCAAAAATACGATTTTTCAAGCACAATCTTTATAAAAGCGCATGGAAAATGCTATGCTTATGGTAACTATGTCGCGAATGCTTTCTGAGTTGTTAGGGGTTCATGAGCCGACGCTTGCGCGTTCTATTCAAGATCTGGAACGAGCTAGCTGGCTACAGAGTGTTGACGTTCGGTTGACGGCTGAAATTGTCACTAAAGTTCACGGTAAAACGCGTGCTCTCGGCCTTGACCCAAGAGATACTAACGGCAGAGAACTGTATTATGCACTGCAAGATATGGTGCGTTTGCATGACGATTTTCTCGTTCGACTTATTGGTGGATCTGATGCTGGTGATGTAGAGGATCTGTTGCCTCGCATTGTCCACATAGCACAACGAGTTCGAATTCCTCGACAAGTCTGGGTTATAAAACATAGTGTAGGTAAGCGTTTATTACGGGTGCATCCACCTCGTCGACTTATGAAATCGCTGGGCTACCGGTCTCTTGACTCACTCTTAAAGCGCGAGCCCATAGACGTTGTATTTGCGGCTATGCGTTTTTTGGAAACACCACAGTGGCAACGACAGTTTGTGCAGCAGTACAATCGACTGCAGCCGAGTGATTTCGAATTGAGAAACGTAGAAGTTATCAATCTGCAGGGCAAGAAGTGGGAACAAGCTGCAACTGATTTTATACGCAGCCAGCACCATAATATTACCCACAGCAAGGAGATGGGCTCCATTATTGTATTGCCACTTCCAGTGCGTCGTCTTCCCGGCATAACTATCACTGTTTTGCCGCTGTTATTGCACTATATAAATGAAATTCGTCTGTACAGTGCACTGTTTAAGCTACAGCAGGTGAAGCCTAACTTCGGTGCTATTATCTCAGAGACCATTCTTCACGATCCGGGTAACCATGTGAAAGTGGCAGGTCAAGGAGTCCACTGGCGGGTAGTGCAGCAGCACTTTGGAAAACTGTCACGTCTGGAGCAGCCAGAGCTGTTTGAGCCACATGTGCAGCCAGAAGACCTCGAGTGGCGAAGCGCGGAAGATATCTTGTTTCATATGGAACCGGCGCTGCAGTTTTGGCAGGGTATGGATTTTGCGGGTGTGGTGCTCGATGGCCGGAGGATTAGCTTTAATCTGATGGATGTGGCTACAAATTTTATTAACCAATTACCGTTTGAGCAGCAGGTAAGTTATCATTTGCAGCGTAGTCTCTGGAACGAGCTACACCGGAGATATATTAGTCAGCCCACGCTCGAGACTCACATCTTGCGACAGCTAGAACAAGAACTCGTTGATTCCGAAATGCCCTTGAGGAGTCTTGTGCGATGAATTATGCAATATGTGTTTCAGGTGCGGCAGCAGGTAAGACTGTCGAACCGGACAAAGAAAAAGCTATTGCCGTTGGACGAGCTATTGCAAAAGCTGGCCATACTACGGTGAGCGGTGCAACGGTCGGGCTACCGTATTATGCCGCCCTGGCAGCCAAGAAAGCTGGTGGTACGAGCATTGGGTTCTCACCGGCAGCTAGCTTAAAAGAACATGTACTAAAATACCGTTTGCCAATCGGGATGTTCGACTTTATAAACTTTACCGGTGCTCATTATATTGGCCGTGACGTACACCTGATACTATCGAGCGATGCGGTTATCTATATTGGGGGACGCTTCGGTACCTTAAACGAGTTTACGATTGCGCTCGAATCTAAAACGCCGATTGGGATTTTGCTTGGAAGTGGTGGCGCAGCAGATGTAATACCTGAGCTTTTGGAAAAGCTCGAGGCTGTTAACAAGAATATGATAGTTATGGACGACGACCCTGAGCGCTTAGTAGCTAAAATCATCGCAATGCTTGATAAAGATTACAAAGGTATTGATACACATGCGCTGAAGACGCAATGGTATCTCAATGGCGGGAAAGAGCATAGCGGCTGATTACTGATACAATATTCAGATGGATCAGTTTGAGTTGCAGAGTAAGTATAAGCCCACTGGCGATCAGCCAGCGGCTATTGCTCAATTGACCAGCGGACTTGAGAAAGGGTTAAAAGAGCAAGTTCTACTGGGCGTAACCGGTTCGGGCAAGACTTTTACCATGGCTAACCTGATTCAGAATACGCAAAAGCCAACCCTAGTACTTAGCCACAATAAAACCTTGGCTGCCCAGCTGTATAGTGAATTTAAACAATTTTTCCCCAACAATGCCGTTCACTATTTCGTCAGCTACTTTGATTACTATCAGCCGGAGGCATATATACCACGGAGCGATACCTACATTGAGAAAGATAGCCAGATAAACGAAGAAATTGATAGGCTGCGCCACGCTGCGACGGACTCATTATTGTCACGACGAGATGTGGTAATAGTCGCCAGTGTGAGTTGTATTTACGGTATAGGGTCCGTCGAAGACTACGACAACCTTGCGTTATCAGTAAAAAAGGGCGAGCGCCGAGTTCGTGATAAATTGCTGCGGCAACTGACAGATATTCAGTACCAACGCAACGACATAGATTTTCACAGGGGGACCTTTAGAGTTCGAGGTGATGTTGTAGATGTATTTCCGGCAGGTGAGGAAGTGGCATACCGGTTGGACTTTTTTGGTGATGACATTGACCGTATCACCAAGATTGATCCGTTAACCGGAGAGATACTGTCGAAGCTGGAATCTCTCAAGGTGTTCCCAAGTAGTCACTACGTGACACCGCAGGATAAGTTAAAAGAGGCACTTGGTCATATTGAAGGTGAGCTGGCAGAGCGGCTCGCGTTCTTTAAGAAACATGGGAAATTACTAGAGGCGCAGCGGCTCGAGCAGCGCACGCGGTTTGATCTGGAGATGCTGCAGGAAACAGGGTTTGTAAAAGGCATCGAGAACTATAGTCGCTATTTGACTAACCGTGAACCCGGGGAGCAACCAGCAACGTTACTTGACTACTTTCCAGACGACTACCTCTTACTAATTGATGAATCACACATGACCATACCACAGGTGCGCGGTATGTATAACGGCGATAGGGCACGCAAAGAAGTGCTGGTCGAGCACGGCTTTCGTCTGCCCAGTGCGCTTGATAACCGCCCCTTAACGTTCACGGAGTTTGAAAAACATGTCAATCAAGTGGTCTACGTCAGCGCTACTCCGGCTGAGTATGAGTTGAGCCGCAGCCCTGAGCCTGCACAGCAAGTGATTCGCCCGACTGGACTGCTTGACCCAGTTATTGAGGTGCGACCAGTCGATGGTCAAGTTGATGACCTGCTTGCTGAGATACGGTCAACAATTGAGAAACGTCAAAGAGTGTTGGTGACAACTTTGACTAAACGAATGGCGGAAGATCTTACCGAGTATTTGCAGGAGCTGAACATAAAAGTGACGTATCTCCACAGTGATGTCGATACGCTCGACAGAACGGATATCCTGCGTGATCTCCGACTAGGCACGTATGACGTGGTTGTAGGTATTAATCTCTTGCGAGAGGGCTTGGACCTGCCGGAAGTAAGTCTGGTTGCCATTCTAGATGCCGATAAAGAAGGTTTCTTGCGCAGTGAGCAAGCGTTGATCCAGACAGTCGGGCGGGCAGCACGACATGTTGAGGGACGAGTAATTATGTACGCCGATAGGGTAACAGGCAGTATGAAGCGAACGATTGACGAGACAAACCGCCGCCGTTCCATGCAAGAAGCGTATAACAAAAAACACGACATTACGCCTATCGGAATTGCCAAAGATGTTGAAAAGGGCTTACGGCCCGATCTGCCTGAAGAAGCCAAAAAAGCTAAGCTTGATCTGAAGAAAATTCCAAAAGATGAGTACGGGCATCTCATCAAAGATTTAACTTCACAGATGGATCTGGCGGCGGCCAACCTAGAATTTGAAAAAGCTGCCGAGCTTCGCGACATCATAGAAGATATCCAGAAAAAACTTTAACCCAAGCTTTCAATTTCCTTAAAAACCTAGGTTAAATGACAGATTAGTGGTGAGAGCGGCGAAAGGGGCGGGGATTTGTTGAGCACGGTTGCTCATCCCCAGCCCCTCGCCAGCGTCGTTGGCCGCAACGGCCAACCGGGCGCGCGCCGGGAACTGGGCGATCACGATGTGATCGCTGCCAGGCTGAAGGTTGATGACCTCAGGGCGGTAGACGGACATGAACAGCTTTCTGCTCGCGTACTAGAATTTCTAGACGGGCAATCAACACACGAGGGTGCGCTGGTTGCCAGCCTAGAGCTAATCTGTCAAAGAAACGTCTGGGATTCACCTCGACCAGAACCAGAAGATTATACCATAAACGTAATAAAAAAGCAATGAACTAGGCAGCGATATCAAGTACTTCCATAGTGTCGACTACACCTTGTGCTACCTCTTTGGCTTTGAGCTGTGGTGCCATATGCCCGGCTCCTGGCATGACTTCATAGTAGTCAACAGTGTCACCGAGATTGTCATGTGGCGGTATGAGCGCATCATGCTCAAAGGCCAGGAAGGCACTTAGTACACCCTGTCGACCTAATTGCCATACTGTTGGTCTGACGTCAGTCGACAGGCATGCGTATATTTCGCCAATTGTCCGCGTGGGATTAACTCCATAGTAGTGCAAGAACCGCCAGAAGTTCTGCGGAGTGACGTCAACCTTACCAGACATCACAAACGGTATTAACTCTTTGAATACCGCGTGGTGCAGGTTTTTAGGAATGGTCTCTAGCAGTTCCGGTATAGTGGGCGAGCCAAAGCCGGCTGCAGCTAGATTTATGATTGCTTCGGTTGTGCCATGCGGTGTATCACTGGCGTGTTGTGCCGTTGCTAGCCCGCCCATGGAATGGGGCAGTAGGACTCGGCGAGTAACATCAACGGGTGGCACATCGGTATCACTGAAGTCTTGGTCTGCGATGTCGCTGGCGACGGCAGTAATGGTGTCGGCATGGGCCTGTTGGGATCGTGCCAGCCGTGACCACAAACTATGATCATCGCGCCTGACGGGGCTATAGCTAACGCTTACAACGCCAGCCAGAGCCATCTCGTGCCGGAGAGGTCGTGACGTTCGCTTAAAACCACCAAAACCAGGCGCAATGATTGCTAACCCCTCGTACACGATATGGTCCTCGGGTGGTGACTCGATAGTATATTCAACAGTAGTGCCGGCTACGACAACTTCACCATGAGTGGTGGTTGTTTCAAACTCGTTTGAGGCGCTTATCTCAGCACCCGGGTCGAGCTCGGGCGGGTTTGCTATAACTGGCTGCAGTTCGGTCGCCATGTTTCTTTCCCGCGTTTTACGCTTATTCTTATCCTCCTCCTGCTTTTACATTTTGTAAAGACAATTGTTGATTGCCTCTGTTATACTTAGTCAAATGGCGAAATTAACACGAGATGATGTCTTAAAGCTGGCGCGGCTTTCGCGTTTGCATCTGACGGATGAAGAGGTCGAGCGGTTTCAGAAAGAGATCACCGCTATCTTGGGTTATGTTGAGCAGCTGCAAAGTGTAGATTTGAAGGCTGTACAGCCTACCAGCCAGGTAACAGGGCTACAAAACGTCATGCGACCAGACGAAGTTAAGGATTATGGGGCGTCACCTGATGCATTACTGAAAAATGCTCCCGCTACACAAGATGGACACTTCAAGGTTAGGAGGATGTTGTAGTGAGTCAGTGGCCTTCTATTGCTGATATTGTCCAAAGTGTAGAGGCGGGAAAGGTACAAGCCACCGAACTGGTACGACAGGCCCTAAAGACCATTGAAGATAAACAAGAGTATCAGGCGATCATCGCCGTTATCAAAGAACGAGCAGAAAACCGCGCCGCAGACATAGATAAACGGGTAGCAAAAGGTGAGAAGATTGGTCGTCTAGCCGGTGTACCGTTTATCGCCAAAGACAATATGCTGACATTTGGTAGCGAAACAACCGCTGCTAGCAATATTCTCAAGGGGTTTGAGGCTCCGTATCAGGCAACAGCGATTGAAAAGCTAGAAGCAGAAGGTGCGATATGTGTTGCCAAGGCCAACCTTGATGCATTTGCTCACGGTGCTAGCACTGAAAACAGCGACGTCATGACCACTAAAAATCCGCACGACACATCTCGTGTACCCGGTGGCTCATCGGGTGGTTCGGCTGCGGCGGTAGTACTTGATATGGCTCCTTTCGCACTTGGGACGGACACCGGTGGTTCTATACGTCTACCAGCATCGTTTACTGGAGCAGTCGGCTACAAGCCGACCTATGGGTTGGTCTCACGCAGTGGTGTTATCGCCATGGCCAGCAGTACTGACGTCATCGGGCCTTTAGCGCGGACCGTCGAGGATGCTGCACTGGTGTTAGATGTTATGTCTGGCAGAGATGACTTAGACGGCACGACTATCGAACGCGACACCTCCCCGTATACAACGTTAGATGTATCGGTAAAGGGGAAAACTGTTGGCATCATCGCCGAGTATATGGACGAAGGTGTGGATCCAGCAATTCGAAAAGAAATAGAAGCTGCAGTAAAACAGTTGCAGGCTGCAGGGGCTAACATTGTTAGTGTCAGCTTGCCTTCATTGCCGTTGGCGCTTGCCTGCTACTACATAATTTGCCCAGCGGAGGTGAGCAGTAATCTTAGTCGCTATGACGGCCAACACTATGGCTTTTCACATGCAGACGCGAAATCCCTAGAAGAAAGTTATAACTGGTCGCGAAGCGAGGGTTTTGGTGATGAGGCAAAGCGGCGCATTATGATCGGGACATATGTGCTGAGCAGTGGCTACTACGATGCCTACTACAAAAAAGCGCAAACAGTACGAACTAAACTAGTCGAAGAGTTTACACGCGCCTTTAAAAAAGTTGATTTTCTGGCTGGGCCTGTTGCTCCTATGACGGCTTTTGAGATAGGTAAAAACGTCGACGACCCGTTGCAGATGTACTTAGTTGACATCATGACGGTAGCTGCCAGTCTAGTGGGGATTCCAGCTGTCTCGGTACCTGTGGCAAAAGTGCAAGGTTTGCCGGTTGGCTTGCAGCTCATGGCTCCGCAAAAGCATGATCGCGCACTATTGTCGCTAGCAGCAAAAATAAAGGAGACCGCATGAATCTTGAAATACATGATCTAATTCTTGGCGCAGTAATTGCATTGCCTGTACTATTTGTGGTTATGGCACTTGTTGTGTGGAAGAAGCCACGGCGCCTAAAAGTTGATAAGTATCGCGTTGAATGGAAAGAGTTGCAGTCGTTTTGCCGTGATCGGACGATGTGGCCTAAAGCACTTGTTGATGCCGACAGGCTGCTTGATAAGGCCTTGAAGCGGAGAAAATTTCGCGGTAAGCGCATGGGTGAACGTCTCGTCTCTGCACAACGGAGATTAACCAACAACGACGGGGTCTGGGCGGCGCATAACCTCACAAAGAAAGTTATTGATAATCCAGCAACGCGTTTAAGTGAAGCAAAAGTCAAAGCTGCACTGGTTGCGTATCGCCAAGCATTGATTGACATAGGAGCACTGCCAGATGGTCAGTCCAGAAACTCGTAAACAGTATCGTATAACCGTTGGTATAGAATGTCATGTCCAGCTGAAGACAAAGACGAAGTTGTTCTCTGCCGTAGGAAATGATGCGCGGGAAGCACCCGCTAATACACTGATTAGTCATATTGACCTGGGTATGCCTGGTGCCCTGCCGGTGCTCAACGAAGCGGCAGTGTGCTTAGCTATAAAAGCGGCATTTGCGCTCAAGACGGAACCACAACTATTCAGTAAGTTTGATCGCAAACACTACTTCTACCCGGACCTGCCAAAAGGCTATCAGATAACGCAGTTTGATCAACCTATCATTCTCGGCGGACATGTGACTATTGTGGTTGACGGCAATCAAAAAGACATCGCCATTACTCGCGCGCACTTAGAAGAGGATGCCGGTAAAAGCACACACCCGTCGGGTAAAGAGTACAGCCTCATTGACTTAAACCGTGCTGGGACCCCGCTGCTTGAGATTGTCAGCGAGCCCCAAATTCATTCGGCAGCTGAAGCTAAAGCCTATGCGAAAGAGCTGTATCTGCTCATCCGATATGCTGATGTTAGTGACGCGAACTTATACTATGGCAACATGCGTTTCGATGTGAATGTGAGTGTTAGTAAAACGGACAATCTGGGAACGCGCACCGAAACGAAGAACCTTAATAGTTTCAGAAGCGTTGAAAAGGCGGTTGAGCATGAAGCTAATCGCCAGATAGAGTTACTAGAAAAGGGTGAAGTTATTGTTCAGGAAACTCGTGGTTGGGATGACGCCAAGCAGAAAACATTTAGTCAGAGGACAAAAGAAGAGGCGCATGACTATCGCTATTTCCCTGAACCTGATATCCCACCGCTAGATCTAGACCCATCATTTATTGCGAAGATAAAAAAAGATATGCCAGTGATGCCGGGCGAACTTCGTCAACAGTTGAGCACCTTACAGCTCGATAATTCAGCGGTAGAAACGCTTGTTGAAGAATTGCAAGCGGGGCGTTTTATGCTGACTGTTTTAGAAAAGGGTGATGTTCACGCTGCAAAAAAGATTGCCGCGTGGCTAACGAGTGATGTGCAGGCCATGGTTGTAGCGCAGAAAATAACGTGGGATGACGCAAAGCTGGACGGCCAATCTATGCTAGTGCTGGCAGCAATGGTTGAGGATAAGAAAGTTAGCTCAACTGCTGCCAAGCAAATTCTAGAAGAGTTAGTGCTGCGTGGTGGCGATCCGCTCAAAATTGCCGAAGACAAAAAGCTGCTTCAGGTGTCTGACGAAGGGGCGGTCGGTAAAATTGTTGATGCGGTTATAGCAGACAACCCCCAAGCAGTGGCAGATGTTAAGGCTGGCGAAATGAAAGCGATAGGGTATCTTGTGGGTCAAGTAATGAAACATTCAAGAGGTCAGGCCAACCCTTCGCTCGCTCAAAAACTGCTCAAGGAAAAAATTGGTTAATTCGGCTTACACTCGTTGAGTAGTTTGTTAATGTGCCGTAACGCTGTTTGCGTGAACCACTCTGGTAAATTTTTATCTAAAAAGCCTCGTAAGTAACCCATAGCTCCGGGGAGCCACTCAACAAATGAGCGTTGTTCATTATCGAAACGGCATTTTTCGTTATAGAATGCCTCAGCCCTGTCTTTAAATGTATCAAAATCCTGTGTGTTAAATATATCCGCCATGCGTAGGATGATGGCTTCAAGTGTGTTGCATGGCTCACCATTTTTTGTTGCCACGATAAGATCATGTGTTGGCTGCACGATCGTTTCTATATCGTATCCTCTGATTGCCAAAAACTGTGCCGTAAAAAAGGCCGATCGGTGCTCAAAGCTGGGAAATACGTGCCCTGGCACGAATGACTCATTGAGTGGTGCGTTCACCATAATATCGTGCCCGAGGCTTGTGAAGCCAAGGAGCCGCCGATTAACGGTATGGCCCATTTCTTCATAACGATCGGCCAGCCACATACTTGCTTCGTATACTGACTCGGCGTGTTCAAATGGGTGATAATCCGCTTCAACATGATGCAGGGGGCGTGCCCATTCGCGTAGCTCATCCATTTGAGCCTCAAATGCAATCGGGATCTGAACCTCTGGTGAAGATGGGATTTCACTCATGATTGACACGTATTGTACGCTTAATTTATCTCGAATCAAGAATCATGAATGGTACAATTGTCCTATGAGTGTACTGCCCGTTCGAAAAGCCGTAATTGCTGCCGCTGGGTTTGGCACACGTTTCTTGCCTCAGACAAAAGCAATGCCCAAGGAGATGTTGCCCCTCGTCGACAAACCGATTATTCAGTATATTGTAGAGGAGCTGGCAGAGGCAGGCATTGAAGATATTGTGATCGTTACGGGGTATCATAAACGATCTATCGAGGATCACTTCGATTACATGAGTACCGACCTTCGCTTAAATCTGAAAAATGGCGGTAAAGAAGATTTGCTTGAGCAAACGAAGCGTATCTCGGACTTGGCAAACTTTGTGTATGTACGCCAAAAAGGACCGTACGGTAACGCCACGCCGTTAATGAATGTGCAACACCTCATCGGAGACGAACCCTTCATATACACCTATGCCGATGATCTTATTGTTGCTGAGCCCAACCGCTTTTCACAGATGATTACGCAGTACGAGAAGACCAAAAGTTCAGTATTACCCTGTATCCGTGTTGAAAAGGATGTCGACTTCAAGCGATATGGCATTGTGGCGGGTGACGAAATGGAAGACGGTGTACTCCGCATGACCACCATTGTCGAAAAGCCAGGCAAGGAGCAGGCTCCTTCAAACCTTGCAAGTATAGGTGGCTACTTACTGACTCCCGACATTTTTGAGTATTTAAAAAAAGCTAGTCATGAAATTCCCGAAGGCCAAGAGTTTCAAGTTCAGCCAGCTATGCGGCAAATGATTACTGACGGCAAGCAGCTTCTGGCTGTTGAAGTCAAAAATGCTAAATACTATGACACCGGCAATAAACTCGAGTATGTAAAGACGGTCGTTGATTTTGCGCTCAAACACGACGACATCAAAGATAACTTTATGGAGTATTTGCGCAGCCTTTCTGTGTAGGGCTTGAGCATTGCTGTATACTACTAAGCATGAATGGAGCAGAACGGATACTGGTTGTAATTCTATCCTCCGCGTTGGCGGTCTTCCTTCTGCTCTCAATTGTGGCTGTGATTCTTGTCATCAAAATCTTAAATCATGTCAAAAAAGCTGCAGAAAAGGCTGAACACATTGCCGACCAGGCCGGCGCAGTAACTGAGTTCTTTCAGAAAGCAGCAGGTCCAGTAGCAATCGGTCGCTTTTTAGCGAATATTGCTGAAGCAGCCTTTCAGAAACGCAGTAAAAGTAAGAGTTCCAAGGAGGAATAATGAAGAAGTATCTTAAGCAACTCGCAATTGGTAGTGTTATTGCTGGTATAGCGGGTTATGTAGCAGGGATTCTTACGGCACCAAAGAGCGGCAAAGAAACACGGAAAGATATTCACGATGCATCGTTGCGGGCAAAGGCAGAGGCTGAGAAAAAACTTAAAAGCCTCCACAGTGAACTTAGCCAGTTGATAGACAAAGGTACGGAAAAAGCTAAACAGCTCAAGGCTGCAGGCAAGAAAGAGCTGACCGAGCTGCTTGCCAATGCGCAGGTCGCCAAAGAAAAGGCACGCGAAATTCTCAGTGCAGTTCATGAAGGTGGGGCTGATGACAAAGATCTTGAAAAGGCCGTAAATGAGGCAACAAACGCCGTCGAACACCTCAAGAAATATCTGCAAAAGAAGAACGCTTAGAAGCGTTGTAATTATAAGCATCGCTGTCACGCACACGATAGATTACAATATACCTATAAAAGCTAGGGGTATTTGTGGCTGCAAAAAAATCGTTGCATTCCAGTGATTTTGTACATCTTCATAACCATACGCAATACAGTTTGCTTGATGGTCTAACAAAAGTACCTGCGCTCTTGGATTACGTTGAGCAGCTGGGTATGAAGGCTGTGGCAATCACTGATCATGGCACATTATCCGGAGTTATTGAATTCTATAAAGCAGCCAAAGCCCGAGGTATCAAGCCAATACTGGGCATGGAGGGATATGTAGCGGCGAGACACTATACCGACAAAGATGCCACAAAGGACAAGACATACTATCACCTAATACTGTTGGCTATGAACCAAACGGGGTACCAGAACCTCATGAGGCTCAGCACGATAGCAAATCTCGAAGGGTATTATTACAAGCCCCGTATCGACCACGAACTACTAGAAAAATACAACGAGGGATTGATTGTACTCAGTGGTTGTATAGGTGGAGAGGTCGGTGATGCTCTTCGCCAGGGGCAATACGAGCAAGCAAAAAGCACGGCAGAATGGTATAAATCAGTTTTTGGCGATCGATACTATTTAGAGGTGCAAGATCATGGTCACGCGGACCATCCAAGCGTTTGGCAAGAGCAAGTCCAGGTTACCGAAGGTACATTGAAACTTGCGGAAGAGTTACATATCCCGGCCGTCATTACATGTGACGCACACTATCTGAAGCACAAAGACCAAGAAGCTCACGAGATATTACTGTGTGTACAAACTGGCTCATTCCTCTCAGACGAAAAAAGAATGTCTTTGAAAGACTTTGAGCTTCATGTTACTGATCCGCAAGAAATAATTAAACGATGGGGCGCAAAATATCCTGACCTTATACGCAACACTGCAGCTGTTGCAGAGCGATGCGATGTTGAAATCACGCTCGGGCAGTATCTTATTCCAAAATTCCCGGTACCTGCTTCAGAAACCGAAAAAAGCTACCTTGACCAGCTAACTTATCATGGTTTATTGAGACGTTACGGCGAAGGTGCTGCAAGCAAGAAACTGACAGTTGCTCAAATCAAAAAGGAACTGCCAAAAGACATTGTGGAGAGGGCAGAGTACGAACTTGGGGTGATTGATAGGATGGGCTTCAATGGTTATTTCTTGATCGTGCAGGATTTTATTACGTGGGGGAAAGATCAAGGGATTGTCTTCGGGCCGGGCAGAGGCAGTGGGGCGGGATCCATTGTCGCGTATGCTTTGCGTATCACTGAACTTGACCCACTTATGTATGACCTTCTGTTTGAGAGATTTCTGAACCCTGATCGTATAAGCATGCCTGATTTTGATATTGACATACAAGATAGTCGCCGTGACGAGGTTATACAGTATTGTGTTGATAAATACGGTGAGGATCGTGTGGCGAACATCGTGACATTTGGCCGTATGGCGGCTCGAAATGCCGTTCGCGACGTCGCACGAGTACTGCAAGTACCTTACGCCGAAGCTGATCGTTGGGCAAAAATGATTCCTCCACCAATACAGGGCCGGCATACACCATTGGAACAATCATTACTCAACGCACCAGATCTCAAACATGAATACGAAACAAACGAACAGGCAAAGAGGGTATTTGATCTGGCGGTTCAGCTAGAAGGCACCATGCGTAGCCATGGTGTTCACGCGGCAGGAGTGGTCATTGCCCCAGATGAAATTGTGAAATTTGTGCCACTCGAAAAGGCTCAGAAGGGCGTCATTGCCACGCAATATTCGATGGGTCCGATTGACGAACTTGGGCTCTTAAAAATGGACTTCCTTGGGCTTTCTAACCTTACCATTATCAAAAATGCCCTGAGGATTATTAAACGGGTACACGGCACTGACATAGAGATTAACAATATCCCACTCACAGATAAAAAAACCTTTACATTGCTACAGAAGGGGGACACAACAGGTGTCTTCCAACTTGAATCTGCGGGCATGAAGCGATACCTCAAAGAGCTCAAGCCCAACGTCTTTGAAGATATAGTTGCAATGGTTGCGTTGTACCGCCCAGGACCAATGCAATGGATAGATGACTTTATTGCACGAAAACACGGAGAGAAAAAGATTGAGTATCTGCATCCAGCAATGGAGCCAGCCCTGAAAAGCTCTTACGGCGTGATTGTCTACCAGGAACAGGTCATGCAGATCAGCAAAGAAATGTGTGGATTCACTGGTGGACAAGCGGATACTCTTCGAAAGGCTATAGGAAAAAAGATTCCAGAAGTCATGAAGAAACTCAAAGCAGAGTTTATAGAGGGCGCCATAAAAACAGTTGGCGCAGACCGTGCTACGATGGATACTTTTTGGAAGCAACTGGAAGACTTTGCTGCGTATTGTTTCAATAAAGCACACGCGGCCTGCTATGCATTGATCGCCTACCAAACCGCCTACCTCAAGGCAAACTATCCCGCAGCATTCATGGCAGCCTTGATGACAAGTGATTTTGACAATACCGACCGCCTTGCGATAGAAATCACTGAATGCAAACACATGGGTATCGAGGTGCTTGCCCCTGATGTCAACGAGTCGTTCGTGGAGTTTGCGGTAGTACCAGAACAAAATCAAATCCGTTTTGGGCTGGCAGCGATTAAAAACGTTGGGACAGCGGCAGTTGAAGAAATTCTGCGGGCACGCCAAGAAGCCAGCTTTGCTGATTTAGAGGATTTCTTTGCCAGGGTTAGCACTCGGGTTGTCAATCGCAAAGCTCTGGAAAGTTTGATAAAAGCAAGTGCTTTCGATAGGTTTGGCGAACGCGATGTTTTATTGCACAACCTCGATGTCATGTTGGCATATGGTGGGCGCCTGCAAAAACAAGCGGCCAGTGGCCAGACGGACTTATTCGGCAACGCCATCGAAGAAGTTGCCGCTCAGCCCAAGCTTAGTTTAGATAAACCAGCCAATCGCATTGAAGTTAGGGAACAATTACTTTGGGAGCGTGAATTACTCGGGTTGTATTTAAGCCAGCACCCGCTTGAGGCGTTTGAGCATCTATTGGCTGAGCATACTATTCCTTTAAATACGCTAACGGTGGATCATGACAATAAAGTTGTTAGTGTTGGTGGTAGTATCATTGATATGCGAGAAATTACCACAAAAAATGGTCAAAAGATGGCATTTGTTAAAGTGGCTGACCGGTTTAGTGAGATTGAACTAATACTCTTCCCGGGTATCTACCAAAAAACAACTGGTATTTGGGAACGTGATCGTGTTGTATTGGCAAAAGGTAAACTTTCTACTAAAGACAAGAATGGCGCAAGTGGAACGGAGCTGAGAGTATTAGTTGATGATGCTCGCGAGTTAACTTCTGAGCAGGCGGTGGCGTATCAGCCCACAGGGGAAAAACCTAAAGTGCCAAAGGCAAGTAAGCCAAAAGCTGCCCAGGTTTTGCCGACGGTCGAGGATCTTCCTCAGCGGCTGTACATACGAATTGAAAAAGGTGATGATCATCAGATGCTACTGACGCTTAAAAGTATTATCGATGGGAACGTAGGCAAAACGGAAGTTGTATTGGTGCTTGGTCCAGAAGTGAACAAACAAATAATACGATTGCCATCACGGGTAGAGGGTAGCGATGCGGTTATGAGTGAGTTACAAAAAATTGTTGGTGAGACGAACGTCAGACTCAAGTAAAAACGAGATTATTTTATAAAGCCTTTTGTGGCACTCAAAACGTATCCGAGCATAAGTAAGGTAACGAGTGCTAAGTCAAAAAGTGGGTGCTTGAGTACGAACCGTTCACCGTCTCTTACAAGGCGGTGAAACCCGAGGCCGTGTCTGACAAGCAATATCACAGCTCCTATTCCCGAGAGCGAGACGATTGCCCCAACAACCCAGGGTGTTTTACCCTTTGTCCATATGTTTGCGCGTGTGACCGTTTGGGTTGCTGGCTCAATAATCGGTTTGTTAGAAGCGACGACAGCGTCTTGTTTTTTCTCTGCTGGTTTTTCTACCGGTGGCTTAGTCTCGATAGGTTTTGTTTCTGCCGGTTGTGTAGTAGTTGTCTTTTTTGCTGGCGCGGGGGCCGGTGCTGAGCTCTCTGCCGCAAGAACTTGCGGTTTACCGTACATGGCGACGACAACCGTTTCTTCACCCGAAGAGTTAAAGCTGCTGCTGTTGGCTATACCAAACCCAACTTCTGTAAAGGCTGTATCAAGTAGATTCGCCTTGTGGGTCGCACTATTCATCCATCCAGTAACGGTGTCACTGCTTGTCGCGAAGCCGTATGCAAGGTTCTCGCCAGCCTTTGAGTACTTATACCCAGCGTTCTGGATAAATACCCATGGCTCTTGTCCGTCGGGGGTGTTATGAGACCAGTAGTTACGGGCGACCATGTCATTGGCCTTTGCTTGCGCTGCGCTGTTAAGCTGAGAGTTTGTGGTTAAACTTGCGGCTCCATTATTTGCGCGCTGTACGTTCGTTGCTGCTAATAAGGCGCCAGCACTCATTTCTGTTGCATAAGACAGAACGCCGCGATGACTGGCTGGGCTAAAGGGTCGGTTGCCACCAAATATTAGCCCGATAAGGACTACAAGCAACATGGGCAAGTACGGCCAGTATGCTTGCAGATAGTGTTTTGTGTGTTTGTGTCGCGGGGCACGACTATGTCGTTTGGCCGCGGTTTTTATGGGCATAAGTCTATTTTATCATGCTTATGACATAAATCGGCAATGATACAATGCCATTGCGGTTGCTTGTGTCACATTGTATGACTCTTTGCCGCCAAACATTGGTATTTCCAGACATGTATCGACGAGCGCAAGCGTTTGCTGGTCGATACCAGCTACTTCATTACCAAGTATAAGAGCGATCTTTTTTGGCACATGATACTTCGCAATCTCGATTGCAGTCTCGGCTTGCTCGAGGGCGCATACGGCATAGCCATCCTGTTTTAGTGTAGTTATAACGTCAGCGACACTATCTTCATGGTGCCAACGTACAGTATGCTCGGCTCCTAGGGCCGTTTTCGCTATCAGTTTTTCGGCACGTTGTGCAATATGCGGGAGTCTTTTATCTTGTGGCGCAATCGGGTAGGGGGTATAGCCGGTAAGATAGATCCGCTCAACGCCTATTCCATCCGCAGTACGCAATAAAGAACCAACATTATGTGCACTTCGTAGGTTGTTGGCAATAATGACTATCTTTCGTTGCATGGCACCATAGTAGCAGATAGGTGCATATCAGCGGTGGTTATGCTTAAATAGAAGATATGTCTGAAAATGCTCGTCAAGACGAAGAACAGTCAACGCTGCGCCGTGCTCGCATACTGGGACTTCCATATCTCGATACGTCAGGTGGCGAACAAAAACAGCTCTTCAAAGACTTACTAACAGTCCCTGAGCTCTATCAGTTACGGGTGATTCCTGTGTATGCCGACTCGCATAATATTAATTTTGGTATTACCAATACTACCTCGCAGCAAACAATCGCCGGCCTACGTTCTCGCTTCCAGGATCAGCGGCTGAGTTTTGGGCTGATATCAGACGCGGGCTTTCGTGAATACATGCAGCTGTATGACCCCCCTAAACAAGTCGTCTATCAGGATATCGAGCTCAACCAGGCGGGTAATCAAGATATTTTACAGCGAGTTTCAGCCACCCTTGAGCAGGTTAAGGCAGATGACATGTTGGCCTACCTCGTCCAACAAGCACATCAACTGAATGCATCGGATATTCATATGGAGAGCCAAAAAGACTTTGTCCGAATTCGTTTTCGCATTGATGGTGTCCTTCACCCAATCGCGCATTTGTCGCGAGAAAAATACCGCATTCTCGTATCTGCCGTGGCAAGTGCCGGGAATGTGTCTACATCTGCGAACGAAGCGCAGCAGGGGCACATCGCCATGAAGGCACGTATGGCTGACGGTAACGTTGTCGATGTAAATGTTCGTCTGGAAACAGTACCTACCATCAATGGGATGGATATCGTGATGCGTTTGTTCAATATGGACCAATCTATGTACACGCTAGACCGCTTAGGCCTTTCAGATACAGAGAGAAAAGTTGTCGACGATATCATATCTCGGCCAACAGGCCTAGTACTGGTGGTGGGTCCTACTGGTTCAGGCAAAACAACAACGCTGTACTCGATGCTCAATACGCTTAATAGTGAGGAGCGAAAGATAATCACAATTGAAGACCCGGTCGAATACCAGTTTGCGGGTATTACCCAGATCTCAGTTACGACGCAAACGGCTGGTCAGACCAGCTTTGCTGACAAACTTCGGGCAGTGTTACGGCTTGATCCCGATATTGTGATGGTGGGGGAAATACGCGATACGGATACTGCTAGGACGGCATTACAGGCGTCCCTTACCGGACATTTAGTGTTGTCGACATTTCACGCGTCATCAGCTGCCGCGGCCCTGACAAGAATGATGGACGTAATCGGCACCAACCCGCTTTTTGTTTCAGCGATTCGCCTTGTAATGGCCCAACGGCTTATTCGGAAACTCGATGATGCATCTAAAGAGGCATACACGCCGGATGAAGGTGTGCTCACAAAAATAAGAGAAGTTGTTGATACGCTACCCAGTCATGTCGCCAAGCCGGATTTGAGTAAACTGCAACTATATAAACCTGGTAAAACAGCTGAAAATCCTTTTGGATACACTGGGCAGCTGGCTATCAGGGAACAGTTCACCATGTCAGGCCAGATGAGGCAAATACTGGAAAATCCTAAAAAAGTACTTTCTGCTCAAGAAATTGAAGAAGCAGCCATTGCCAGCGGCATGATTACGATGTTACAAGACGGGATTCTAAAAGTTTGCCAAGGGCTTACGACTCTTGATGAAGTGCTGCGCGTGATTGGCTAACGCCGGCGCCTCTCGTCACGTCGCCCACGCTCTTTGGGTTTGAAGGCTGAACTGCTCTTAAAAGGCCCGAGCATTCTCTCGAATGCTTCGTCATAATGTTCGGTACTTGTTTCTTCTTCGGTTGTATCGTCTTCCCACGCAAAACTGCTTACTACAGGGGCTTCAGCTGGTGTTTCCTGGGTCTGGGCAGTGCCGTTGACAGAAGCGAGCTCGCGAAGTTCGTCCTCGATGGTTGGACTTAGGTGTAAGTACACGGTGTCTCGAATCTTTTTGGTGCGCTGTGGATATGTTTTTTTGATGAGAACTCCTTCAACAACCAAATCATCAAGTCCTTGCTTGAGTGCATCAGAAACCTCGGGCGTTAAAAGCTTATAGCTATGGCGCTGAAATAGCCGCAGGATTTCTTTGCGTGGTAGCTTATCAAAACCAAATTCACCACGAATATAGTAACCAAGCACGGTGTCTCGAAAGGTTTTTGGCTCACTGACCACGTCCATTATCCATTGTTCTCGCTTAGAAAGGGTTCGGTGGGGCATGGCAGTTTCTGCTTGATGGTCTGGAGAATCATGGGCCACCAGGCCGCTTACAGCAATAGTTTCGTCGACATCGACAGAGCCAACTACCTCTGTATCTTGAGATGTTTCAACGCCCACCAACAGTCCCTCTTCCATAAGTCCTGGGAGAGGAGTAGTTTGTACTGCAGACGCGGGGGTATCCATAGAAGTTTATAATACAACATTATTGTAAAAAATACAAGTACTATTGAGCGAATATTTTGGCTATACCGGGAACTAATTTCTTCTCAAGTACTGAAGGGATAATGTTCTCGGCGTTTGGTTTAGGTACCAGCGAGGCGATAACTTCGGCTGCAGCTACTTTATGCTCATCCGTAATTTTGGTGACGCGATGGTTGAGGGCGCCACGAAATACTCCAGGAAATGCCAAAGCATTGTTAACTTGGTTAGGAAAATCAGAACGGCCTGTTGCGACCACGGCGGCACCGGCATCTTTTGCGTCAGTGGGGAGAATCTCGGGGTTAGGGTTAGCCATGGCAAAAATAATGGAGTGCTTGGCCATGCTTTGTACCATTTCCTTGGTTAGTAGGTTGGCCTGGGATACGCCAATAAAAACATCAGTGTCTTTCAGGGCTTCATCAAGTGAGCCTGTCATCTTTTTCTGATTGGTAAAGTTGAGTAGCTGTTGTTTCTCTGCATTAAGGTCGCTGCGGTCAGGGCTAATGATGCCGCGGCTGTCGACCATCAAAATGTTTGGTTGGGCATAGTGGTGCAGTAGTTTTGCGATGGCGGTGCCGGCGGCACCTGCCCCGACGATTACTATCCTGCAGTCTTGGATTTTGCGTTTGGTTACCTTGCAGGCATTGATCAGACCTGCGAGGACAACAATTGCTGTCCCGTGCTGATCGTCATGCATTACGGGAATATCCAAGCTTTCTTTTAGTCTGTCCTCTACTTCAAAACAGAGTGGGGCAGCAATGTCTTCGAGATTAATGCCTCCAAAGCTGGGAGCAATCGCTTTGACAGCAGACACAATCTCATCAGCGGTGTGCACATTAAGAACAATTGGTACGGCATCAATATCAGCGAAGTGCTTAAACAGCATAGCTTTGCCTTCCATGACAGGTAAAGCACCTAGTGGTCCGATGTTGCCAAGTCCTAAAACGGCCGAACCATCACTAACTACCGCAACGGAGTTATTGGTCCAGGTATAGTCACGGGCTTCAAGAGGGTGTTCTGCTACATAGCTCGATACGGCTGCAACGCCGGGAGTGTAATAGGTGCTGAGTTTTTCTTTGCTATCGAGGTTATCTTTTAGTTTGACGGCAATTTTACCGTGGAGTTGTTTGTGCTTATTGAGTGCTTCCTCACTAAAATTCATAACTCTATTGTAGACCATTGACCAAAGAGGTAAAACAGTGTAATATTTACGGGTTATGCAATCTGTTATTCAGAAAATCGATCAGAAATATAAAAAGCAGCAAGTTGTTGATGTTCGCTCTGGCGATACTGTAAAAGTGCACCAAAAGATTCGCGAAGGCAACAAAGAGCGCGTGCAGATCTTCCAGGGTCTTGTTATCCGGACTGACAACAAAGGCAGTCACACCAGTCGGATAACCGTTCGTCGTATTGCGAGTGGCATTGGTGTTGAGAAGAGTTTTCTTTTGCACAGTCCGCTCGTGCTAAAAGTTGAAGTTACTAAAAGAAGCAAGGTGCGACGTAATTACCTAAGTTACATGCGTAGTCTGACTGGTAAGTCTGCTCGCTTGACAGGTGTGGACTTTGATCGAGAAGCGGTAAATACCATTCGAGACGATAAAGCTGAAGAGGAAGAAGCTAAGCTGCACGAAAAAGTAGCTGCTGAAGCTGAAGCTAAAGCCGCTGAAGAAGCTGAAGAAAAGGCTAAAGAAGAAGCTAAAGTTGCTGCTGCACTAGCTGCTCGCAAATCAGAAGAAGCCAAAGAATAATTTCAGTTTGACTGAAAAATATAGAAGCCGCCTATCTGGCGGCTTTTTGATACTATGAAGAAGTGCAGGATATTATCGGTCTTGATGAGGTTGGGCGGGGTTGTTGGGCTGGGCCACTGGTAGCAGCGGCCGTGCGGTTGCGCATCGACATAGAAGGCTTGCGTGATTCTAAGAAGCTAACTCCAAAGCGACGACAGGAATTGGCGCAGTTTATCGAACAAAATGCCGAAGTAGGTATTGGTTGGGTGCAGCCGTCTGAGATTGATGCCAAAGGCATTACCTGGAGTGTGCAGCAGGCAATGATGCGCGCTATTTCGCAGGTGCAGTTCGATAAGCGCAGAATAATAGCTGATGGGAACATTAACTATCTGCAATCAATGTCAAATAGTGTGGCCATCGTAAAAGCTGATGGTTCCGTACCGGCAGTAAGCGCAGCGAGCATTGTGGCTAAAGTGGCACGAGACAACTACATGCAACAGATTGCTCGGCAATTTCCAGGTTACGGATTTGAGCGTCATGTTGGTTATGGGACGTCAGCTCATCGGGAGCAAATCCACAAGCTGGGATTAACGCCGCTTCATCGCCGTTCATTCAGACCAATACGCGAGCTATCACCATGAATACGACAGAATTGGGCAAACAAGCAGAACAAGTGGCGGCTAAATATCTGCAGGCTCATGGCTACAGAATACTTCACACAAATTGGAAGACGAAACAGTGCGAGATTGATATAGTAGCCCAAAAAGGTGATTGCGTGTCTTATATTGAGGTGAAGTATCGTGCAACCGACATTGCCGGTTCGGGGTTAGATTACATTACGCATCGTAAAAAACAGCAAATGGACTACGCTGCCCGTATATGGGTGCAAGAGAACCAGTGGAACGGCGCCATAGCCCTAGAAGCGGTAGAAGTAGCGGACGCGATATGCAGGTGTCCGTACACATCACAGATATTAACTAAAGATTGAAGTATTTTTTTATCAAAGCAAGATCTCGCGTGCGCCAGTCGGCTTGCCATTCGATCATGTCGATGCCTTGATTGATACTCCGTTCAAGACTAGGATTTTGGACCGACTCAAAGAATTTCTTGAACTCCACCAAGAACGACTCGTTGCTAAATGCTCGTGCTGCGTATACAGGGAAGCGGTAAAACGCCGGGTCATTGCCAAGATTTTTCTCGAGCCAAGACCAGTTTTTCGTTAGCCAGCGCCATGTTTGTTGCTTGGCGTGACGATTCATAAAACTATAGCAACTTCTCCAACTGGCTGCCCAGACTTCACCAGACGGTC
>OMJO01000037.1 GCA_900299395.1 bacterium | reverse complement strand
TATATTCATGGAAAATTTTAAGAAATTTGGGAACGATCGTCCTAAGCGACCGAAGGCAATCGACGGTTTTATAACTGGCGGCAACAGGATGGCCGGGCAGCAACCTACTTTTAAAAAGCCGGTAAAATCGTATTTACCAGAGGCTTCCCCTGTACCTTCAATGAAGCAAAAGGAAGGCTTTCATCCGTACAAGCAAGCTTCGATTGCGCCCAAGCGTGTGGCTAACACCGATACGGCGTTAGGAGTAGGAGCGGTAGCTCCAGCGCCAGAAGCTGCTCCCATAGAAGGAAAGCGAAAGAAAAAGAAAGAAAAGAAAGCAAAAAAACCGTGGACATGGAAGCGTCGTTTGCTGTGGGGATCTATCTCGATAGTTTTGCTATCTGGTTTGATTGCCGGCTACTTATTCGCGAAAGGGTATATTAACCTGCACAAAGTCCTGAAGGGTGGAGGCGGCGCCCCGTCATTGCAGAAAAACGTTGATCCCACAAAACTGAATGGTGAAGGTGATGGTCGTGTCAACATTCTCTTGTTGGGCAAGGGTGGCGATGGTCACACTGCTCCTGATCTCACGGACACTTTATTGGTAGCGAGTATTGACCCCATCAACAACGAAGCGGCGCTACTGAGTATCCCAAGAGACCTATGGGTAAAAAATGGCTATAGCACATCGAAAATCAACGCTGTTTACGCTTTTGCAAAAGCGGCCGCCATGACAGGTAAGAAAACTCCAGATCAGGCAAAAAAAGCCGAGGAAGCAGGATTGACAGCGATAGATGGCGTGGTATCCAAGACAATGGGTATACCGATTCACTACCATATTATGGTTGACTTCCAGGCATTCCGCGAAGCTGTTGACACCGTCGGTGGAATTGACGTGAATGTCACGACACCTCTTAAAGACACGCTGTGGCTTGAAGACACGGGCAAGAACTACACCATCGATGTGAAGCCCGGCATACAGCATTTTGATGGTCGAAAGGCATTAGTCTACGCCCGGTCACGCTACACGAGTTCACGTGGTGACTTTGATCGCACGGAGAGGCAGCGTGCAATGATCTTGGCACTTAAAGAAAAAGTACTGTCGCTCGGCACTTTCGGTAATCCGGTTAAGATATCACAGCTTATAGGTACCTTCGGCAATCATGTTCAGGCTAATCTCACTACTAGCGAAATAATGAGGCTGTACGAGATATCTAAACTCATACCTGCTAGCAAGGTAGCGTCCGTAGGCTTGGCTGACCCGCCAAACAACTATGTAAAGACGGATAACATTGGTGGTGCTTCGGTAGTAGTTCCACGTGCGGGCACGTTCGATTACACGGAGATCCAGAATTATATCCGCAACACACTGAAGGATGGGTATATCAAAAAGGAAAACCCGAGCATCATGATTCTCAACGGCACAACAACTCCCGGTCTGGCAACAACGAAGGCTAATCTACTCAAGACGTATGGTTATAATGTCACGCAAGTCAGTGATGCTCCGACAAAAAATTACCAAAAAACTATCATCGTTGATTTGCGCAATGGATCGAAAAAGTACACCAAGCGCTATCTCGAGCAACGATTCAATACAACCGCAGTGAGCAGTTTACCAGACAGTACTATCAGCCCAGGCACAGCAGACTTTGTTATAATACTGGGACAGAATGAGAGCGCTATCAACTAAACTTAAACCAGCATCGGGCTTTTCCCACTTTTTGCATTTGGGTTTGACCATGTTGTTGCCAGCTTTGGTGTTTGTGCTTATACGCATGAACTTCGTGGTGCCAGCTCTAGCAGTTGTTCTCATGAGCAAGTGGCGCATGTTGGCGGTGCGGCCACGATATTGGCCAGCCAATGTGCGTGCAAACGCCGTTGATATGATGGTTGGACTGGCGGTCGTGGTATTTATGTCACACACCGATGCTGCGAGTTGGCATTTGGCGTGGGCGTTTTTGTACGGGGTGTGGCTCATATTCATCAAGCCCGGTTCGTCTCTCTTATTAGTTTCTGTGCAGGCTTTTATAGGACAGTCAATGGCGCTCATGGCATTGTTCTTGGAATGGAAAACGATACCGCTTGTTGGTCTTGTGTTCTCGCTGTGGGCGATTTGTTATCTGACCGCGCGTCATTTCTTTACCAGTTTTGATGAATCTCATACCTCACTGTACTCGCATGCGTGGGGCTACTTTGCTGCAGCCCTTGGCTGGATACTGGGGCATTGGTTGCTGTTTTATGGTAGTGTTGCGCAACCAACCCTTCTTTTGTCAGTAGTAGGATTAGTTTCTGGGGCGCTGTACTACCTAGAAGAAACTGATCGTTTGTCAGTTGTTTGGCGTCGACAGTTTGTCTTTCTGCTTGTTGCTATCCTTGTGGTAATTTTAGTTTTTTCAAGTTGGGGCGATAAAACAATTTAAAACAACGGGGGTAAACGTGTTGCAGGTATTCCAAAAATTGGCTCGGACTAAACGCGCATCGCAAAAGTCAATAACGGTGCCAGCTCAGTCAGCGGCAATGGGGCTAGTCTTAGTATTGCTCGCCAGTGTTAGCGCAGGTTATTTTGGCGCTTGGGTCGAGAACCGACGTGCTCAGGATTTTGGGATACCCGGTAATACGCGCGTGAATCAACAAGTTGTGCTAAACGAGAGTCAACTCATCAACCAGGTTGCAAAGTCGGTAAGCCCAAGCGTTGTTTCAGTAGATGTTACAAGTGAATCGGCTGCGGGGAACGGTTTCTTTGGATTCTCTCAGCCGGCCCAACAGCAGTCGGCTGGCACGGGCGTTATTATAAGTAGCACCGGCATCGTTATTACCAATCGTCATGTCATGCCCAAGGACACAACCGCAGTGAGCGTGACCCTATCAGATGGAACAAAGTTGGATAATGTGGAAGTAATCGGACGAACCAATGACAATGATTCCTTGGATGTAGCATTTTTGCGCATCAAGGATACCAAGGGGAAGAAGCTGCAAGCGGCGACGTTGGGGGACTCGAGTAAAGTTCAGGTTGGCGACAAGGTGGTCGCTATCGGTAATGCTCTCGGGGAGTTCCAGAACACGGTTACCTCAGGGATTATTTCTGGGTTTGGTCGTAACATTCGAGCATCCGATCGTTCTGGTGGTGCTAGTGAAGCGCTGCAGAATCTTCTGCAGACAGATGCTGCAATCAATGAGGGTAACTCCGGCGGGCCACTTGTTAATATAAACGGAGAGGTCATTGCCATCAATACGGCAGTTGCGGGTGGGCAGGCACAAAATGTCGGATTTGCGATACCCATAAACGACGTTCAAGGACTAATAAAAGGCATCTTACAGCAAGGTAAGCTACTCCGTCCTTATCTAGGGGTTCGATATGTCGCAGTTGACGAATCGTTTGCGTCACAAAATAGCCTCAGTGTTAAACAAGGTGCTTACGTCGCTGCTGGCGGTAGTCAGCCTTCAATCGTCAGTGGAAGTCCTGCAGAGAAGGCGGGCCTTAAGGATAAAGACATTATCACCAAAGTTGATAATACCGATATTGACGCTACACATAGTCTTACCACAATAATCGGTACCAAATCAGTCGGCGATCGGGTTACGCTCACGATTGTACGTGAAGGCAAGACAATCACTGTGCCAGTGACGCTAGAAGCAGTTCCTAGTCAGTAGTCGGCTCAAACAACTGTATAAAGTCTGCCTCTTTTGTCTGCTGATATCCGTGCGCATTGGCGATAGTTTCTAGGTTACGATGCTGAGGAGGCAAGGACTCAGTAAGAATGTAGATGGGTCGCCATTTTCTGTGACTCATTTGGCTGAACATCTCGCGATACACATCAAGTCCATCATCACCACCAAAAATTGCTATAGCTGGTTCCTGCATGGCTGCTTTGTTAATAGTGTGACTGTTCGGTACATATGGCAAGTTGGCCAGGATGACATCAGGTGGGGTCGACAGGGGGTCAAGCAAGTTACCATGAAGGATAGGTATATGAAGGTTGTATCGCGCTACGTTCTTTTCTGCTATGGTAATAGCTTTTTGCGAGATCTCGGTCGCAGAAACCTGTATGTTGGGGAGGACTAGTTGCGAGCAAATTGCAAGTGCTGCACTACCCGTGCCCACGTCAACCAGATGATCGTTATCCCTGATGCCTGAGAGGGATTGGAGTATAGCAATCATATCTTCGCTTTCAGGTCGTGGCTCAAGCGTGTCCTTGCTGACAAAAAACTCGTGCCCATAAAACTCTGTTTTGCCACGTATGTACGCTAGTGGTTCGTGGGTAGCTCGTCGTTTTACCTGTTTTGCTAAGCGGTTAATCTGCTTTGTCGTTAATAGTATCTCGTGTTGGTTGGCCAGCAGCTTGGCTCTATTGATTGCAAGTTCATTTTCAAGGAGTACAAGGCAGTCTAGCCGTGCTGTGTCGATTCCCGATTTGGCTAAGGTATGCTCATTGGACCGAAGCCATGTACTCAAACTGGTAATCATAGCCATGCATTATAGAGTAACGGTGATACAATTAGTAAAAGTTATGCTAAAAATTACTGGCAAACACTAAGGGCGGTAGACAAAAGACTGCTTTTGGGCGGGACAGGGGTTTACTTAATTCGTCATTTTTGATCGACAGGGATAAAAGAACAGTGCCGTTTGGCTCCACGGCCGATATAGGTGCTTTTGAGTTTAGTCAGTAGCTAGTGTTAGTCTTCGCTGGAAAGTAGTTGGTGTTCGGCCTTTTGAAGATTTTCTATTAGGTCATCAATTTCACCATTGAGTGCTGCTGGTATGTTTGAGCGACTATAGCCGATGCGATGATCGGTGATGCGATCTTGTGGGAAGTTGTAGGTGCGGATTTTTTCGCTACGGTCGCCTGATCCAATGAGTTTCTTGCGCGCGTCTGAGAGTTGTTTTTGCTCATCCTCGATTTTCATTTGTAGGAGTCGCGAGCGTAATACACTGAGGGCTTTTGCTTTGTTTTTGATTTGAGACTTTTCGTCTTGGTTGGCTACGACGAGTCCGGTCGGCAGGTGGGTAATACGGACTGCTGAGTCCGTTGTATTAACGCTTTGGCCACCATGCCCGCCTGAGCGAAATACATCGATACGTAAGTCAGAATCTTTTATCTCAATGTCCGTTTCTTCGGCCTCAGGCATGACTGCAACGGTAACTGTGCTGGTATGAATACGGCCTTGACTCTCGGTAGTGGGGACCCGTTGAACGCGGTGAACACCAGCCTCGAATTTAAGGTTACGGTAGGCATCTTCGCCACGCACCGCAAAGATAATTTCTTTGAAGCCGCCAACTTCATTCGGGCTCTCGCTGATAAGCTCCAATTTGTAGTTATGCGTCTCAGCCCAGCGGGCATACATGCGATAGAGTTCGCCAGCGAATAAGCTGGATTCGTCACCACCGGCGGC
>OMJO01000036.1 GCA_900299395.1 bacterium | reverse complement strand
TTGAAGGGTCTTCGTGATCGCTACGAAGCTCACCACAAAGTCTCCATCACTGATGGTGCCATTGTGGCTGCTGCTAAGCTTGCCGATCGCTACGTTCAGGATCGTTACCTGCCAGACAAGGCTATTGATCTGCTTGATGAAACGGCGGCACATCTCCGTGTAGATAAGGGGAAGACATCGCCAGAGGTGCGAAAGCTCCAAAAAGAATTAAAACTTGTATCGGCTCGTATTGATGACGCGGTGGATAGTGAGAATTATGAAAAGGCCGCACAATACAAGCAACGTGCCAGTCAAATCAATCAACGATTACAACAGCTCGCAGAAGCAGGAAAATCAGCCAATAGTATCACGGTAACAAGCGATGATGTCGCCGAGGTAGTGGCACGCATGACAGGAGTGCCGGTTACAAAAGTAATTCGCGCCGAGGCAAAATACTTGCTAAACCTTGAAAAAACTTTGGGTAAATATGTTATTGGTCAGCGGGAGGCTATAGAGGCTGTGTCACGGGCTGTCCGGCGCAATCGTGTTGGTATCGGCAGTGGGAAGCGCCCCATCGGCTCGTTTATATTCATGGGGCCAACTGGCGTTGGTAAGACTGAACTCGCTCGTATCTTAGCCCGCGAATTCTTTGGTAGTGAGGATGCACTTGTCAAAATCGACATGAGTGAATTTGGCGAACATCATACAGTCTCACGGCTAGTCGGAGCACCCGCCGGCTATGTAGGCTATGATGACGGTGGTCAACTGACCGACAAGATACGCCGTCAGCCGTATAGCCTAGTGCTTTTTGACGAGATAGAAAAAGCTCACCCCGAAGTATTCAACATGTTGCTGCAGATACTCGAAGATGGGGTGTTAACTGATGCCAAGGGTAGGGCAATCGACTTCACGAACACGATCATAATCATGACGAGCAACCTTGGCGCAACCAAGCTGCAAAAAGAAGCAGACTTCGGCTTTAGCGTGGTACGCGCCAGCGAAGAGAAAGATCTAGACGCCTTACACGAAGCGAATAAAAGCAAAGTCATGGAAGAAGTAAAACGAGCAATGAGACCCGAGCTTATTAATCGGATTGATAAGATAATTGTTTTTTGGGCATTGACCAAAAAAGACGTGCTTAAAATCATGGATGTACAACTCAATGATTTGCGCAACAGACTAGTCAAGCAAGGCGTCAGCGTACAACTGTCTACAAAAGCCAAACAGTATTTGTTAGACAACGGCTACGATGCCCAGAATGGTGTAAGGCCATTGCGTCGTCTTATCCAGGACACCATTGAGGACGAAATTGCCACAGGTATACTGGAAGATCGTTATGGTAAGGGCGATGTGATTTACGTAGATGCCAAAAAAGGTGAGCTCAGTTATAGCGTTCCTGTCGAAGAGAAAATGCTACACTAGGAGTGCATGAAACGATTACTTCGTCGGGTTGGGACTGTAACGGCAACTATTCTCTTTATTGCACTCCCAATAACAGCCTGGCAGCATAAACTGGGAATTTATGATTGGGCACGGTTGCGCAACTATACTGCCAATCCGACTATAGCTAAACTCGCAACTGATACAACTATGACAAGCCAAGGGCGGCACGTGTTCTATGTGTATCACCCGAAAGTCGAGTCAAAACAGAGCTTTGCCCAGCATTGTCGTAATAATGAACAAACAATCGTTCTTGGCTGCTATGTTAGTGGTATAGGGATATATATTTACGATGTAACAGATGTGCGATTAACTGGTGTCGAAGAAGTTACAGCTGCTCACGAAATGCTGCACGCTGCCTATGAGCGTCTAAAACCGCAGGAGAAACAGAAAATCAACGCATTGCTTAATCAAGCGTTTGCCAAAGTTGATGATAAGCGCATCCGTACAAACATAGAAAGCTACCAGAAAGCGGGTGCGGATGTAACCAATGAGCTTCACTCTATCTTGGGTACAGAGGTTAAAAACCTGCCCCCTGATTTAGAAGCGTACTACAAACGATACTTCAGCGATCGATCGCGCATTGTGGCCTACTCAGATCAGTACGAAGCGTTGTTTACTGAACGGCAAAATCGAGTAGCAGCTGCTGACGTTTCGCTCAAGAACTTAAAAGCACAAATCGACAGTCTTGATGCTTCATTGAAAACACAAGCAGAAGATCTGAGAACTGAACGAGAACGCATGAATGGCTTATTGTCATCCAATCGGATTAATGAATACAACGCCGCCGTAGGCCCGTACAACCAACAAGTAGCCCGCTATAACACAGACGTGACTACTGAAAAAAATCTGGTAGGCCAATACAATGCCATTGTAAATGAGCGAAATTCCCTCGTCCTGGAGGAGAAAGATTTGATTAATGCACTCGATAGCAGGACGAACACGCTACAAACCCGATAACCATCTCGTGTACACTATACGTAATGGGTAAAAAAGATAGCGTTCGGTACGTTTGCAATAATTGTGGAGCAGTCAGTGCTACCTGGAGTGGGCGCTGTCATGTTTGTGGTGAGTGGAATACTATCCAGGAAGAATTGGCCGTTTCTAGCATAAACGTTGCACAAGCAGGAAAGGCATTGCAGACGCAAACAGTCAGCGCATCGTTAGCAAAAGATCAACCACGAGTTAAGACAGGGCAGGAAGAGGTAGATACTGTTCTGGGCGGCGGTCTGGTTGCAGGTAGTGTTAACCTTGTGGCTGGACAGCCAGGAATCGGTAAGAGCACCTTACTCTTGCAGCTTGCATATAGCGTATCGAAGTCTCATCCTGTGCTCTACGTAAGTGGAGAAGAGTCAGCACATCAGGTTGGTTTGCGTGCTCAGCGCCTGGGGACCACCAATAAAAACTTACAGCTGGCAACGAGCACATCAGCCGATGACATTGCCTCCACTATTAGCCAAGCTGACTATAAGCTCGTCATCGTGGATTCTATACAGACGGTGGCGTGTAAAGATATTTCATCGGCCGCCGGCAACGTCAGTCAGATAACCAACAGCACGCAACTTTCGAGTGCGGCTGCCAAGCAGTCTAATACGGCTTTAATCTTGGTCGGTCATGTTACCAAAGAAGGGTCTATTGCAGGGCCAAAAGCCCTCGAACATGTGGTTGATGTGGTTTTGCAGCTTGAAGGCGATCGATACGGTGGCTTCAAGGTTTTGCGAGCAATAAAGAATCGGTACGGCTCTACCACCGAAGCAGGTATTTTTGAAATGACCGACAAAGGCATGCAGCCAGTTAGTAACCCGTCGGCAGCGCTCTTGGCGGAACGTCAGGTGAGTGACGGCTCGATCGTGTTGGCCACACTAGAGGGTACGAGACCACTTTTAGTGGAAGTTCAAGCACTGGTGAATCGCACAAGTTATGGGTATCCAAAGCGGGCTGCCAGTGGCGTTGACCTAAATCGGGTAAACCTTCTTATTGCCATGCTTGAGCGTCGTACAAAGCTTAATTTGGCAGATCAGGACATCTACATCAATATTGTGGGCGGTATTCGTTTGACAGAGCCCGGGGCAGACTTGGCAATTTGTATGGCTATAGCTTCGGCTGCAAGGGGTATGCAACTGAAGGCTAATGCCGTTGTATTTGGTGAAGTAGGGTTGTCAGGCGAAATCCGGCATGTGCCATTTATTGACAAACGAGTTGCTGAAGCAAAGAAGCTGGGGTTTGAAGCCGCAATCGGACCAGTATTGAAGGGAGCGAAAAGCCCCTCAAAATATGTGGGTGTCAAAGATGTGCGTGCTGCGCTCAATACGTTTTTGGAAAAAGACTAAGCATTTTCCTAGGAGGTTACATTCGCGTTTGCTGTTGCGCCAGAGCTATCTTTAACATAAACGGCTGTGCCAACAGGTAGGGCACTCGGGTATGTGCAGCTATAATTACTTGAACTGCACAAAGAAGAATTATTGCTACTTCTGTACACCGTGTATGGACCAGTGCCGCCAGACCACGAGAATTTTGTGTTGCTACCGGTAACCTTCGCCGAATCTAATGAGACACCACCGCTGAAGTTTATTTTTGTGGTATCACTTGCGTAGTAGTAAAGACTGTCGATTAGCTCTACTAGAACATCCTTTTGACCCGTTCCAGAGTAGCTAAAGCTGAGGCTGCTACTGTTTGCATCGAATGATTGGACAACTTGGCCATCTATCACCACGTTGATTGTCCCGCGCCCGTCTGCCGAGAGTGGAATACTGCTTCCATCAGCACGACGTCCTGCGCTTGTGCTCACAGTAATAGTACAAGATGCATTACAGCTACTATCGTTTCCGGTGATGCTAATGCTTGGCGGTCCGTCATCACATTTATGGACATCGTCACTGCTGCTGGTATCTCCCGTGGTGCCGGTGACAAATACGTCAACTGAGAATACGGTAGCGTCTCCACCAGACGTGTTTTTCTTGGCGCGGTCAGGCGTACAGCTCGTCGCTAACTTGTTAGATACAATATCAATGGTTTGGTTGGCGTTGTTGCCAGTTTTTGGTGTATACCACGAAGGATACAGATCAGTTGCGGGACTTGGCTCGACCGAGCCGATGCCAATGTGGTTGCGGATAACATACGCTGGTGCAGTTTTGACACCTGCAGGACGGACCCACGCAACTGGCTTCAGATCTTTGTGGGCATATTCCATCCATCCCTTGGCCAATGGTGCGGTTAGAACCTCCATAGTTGTGTTGCGTAGTTCTACGTTACGCGTATGGTTACCCACCCATGTAACAACGGCGTACTTGGTTGACCATGATGTCATCAGACCATCAAAGTTATTGTTGGTGGTACCGGTTTTAACAGCGAACTTCCAGCCGTTCTTTTGGTTGTGAAACTTGTAGTAGCCGGCAGGCAAGTAGCTGGCGTTGGCGTCGCTGGCCATGTCGTTGATGATATAGGCCGCATCGGGACGAACGACTTGCGTGCCTTTTGGTTGCGACCACTGCGAAACCGTTTTGCCGCCTGCATCAGTAATTTTAAGGATGTAGGTGCGGGGGATAGCTGAACCTAGGCGAGCAATTGATGAAATACCATTGACGTGATCGTCTAAGTGCAGGAACGCACCGTCACCAATAGCTGCAGCACCGTAACACTGTGTCTCGTCCGCCGGTGTTGCATCGTTGATGTTAATGCCGGGGGTGTAACACTTGTAGGCTCTTTTGTTGTAAGGGTTAGCCATCAGTGAACTAGCAGTGTTGATAACTTTATTTACAGAATCCACGCGACCATTACTTTTGTCGTTAGGCACAGCAGAAAGCATCGATTTTACCGCAGGGATGTTTCGAGATCCACCAAGCGCGTATCGCAATGTTTCAGGCCCAGGGTTTTTGAAGTCATAGTTCTGCAAACAGTTGCTGTCGCCACGTGGTGGTGGTAAGCCCTTTTTTGTACATGGATAACCAGGTAGTGGCATTTGTGAGTCAAACAGTACTGACCCGGCGCCAGCGTTGTTATTCTCAATAAAGGTCAAATAGTCATATGGCTTAAAGCTTGAACCTGGCGGAATGAAGGCGCTATGTGCGTAATTGATTTTCCCGTAGGTATTATTGGCAAAATCGCTTCCACCTACCAGGGAGACAATCTGTCCAGTCTGTACATCCTCTGCAACCAGTGCTTGTGAGTCCGCATTATGACTTGAAGCATTCTTTACGTTGTCTCGCACAAGTTCTTCTGCCTTGGTTTGTAAACTCATGTCTAAGGTCGTGATGACTTTCCAGCCTCCACGCTTAGTGGTGGTGGAGCCAAACTGATTTTGTAGCTCGTCTTTAGCGGCGAGGACGAAGTATGGTGCTTTAATGCCTTCGTAACGTGTCTGGCGGTCTTTAATCTTGACGACAGTATCTACTTTCTTTGCAGCGTCAGCCTGCTCTTTGGTGATCATGCGCTGATCGACCATTTGATCGAGGATGTATTTCTGTCGACCAACCAGAGCTTTTTGGTCAAAGTTATCACTGTATTTCGAGTAAATACTTGGTGATTTTGGTATAGCTGCGAGCATTGCTGCCTCGTCCAGCGTCAAATCCTTGGCAGATTTTTGGAAGTAGTCACGGGCTGCTGCTTCAACACCGTACTCGATACCGCCATATGGTGCTGCGTTCAGGTAGCCGGTGAGGATCTCCTGCTTATTATAGGAACGCTCGAGCTCGACAGCGAGCACGAGCTCTTTTATCTTGCGGGTAAAGGTTTGTTGGTTGCCGACACCTGCTTGCGTCAAACGAACCAGCTGCTGGGTGATTGTCGAACCACCCTGACGGGCGCCCCCTTTATTAAAGACATCATTGACACCAGCGCGAGCAATACCGCGAACATCGAACCCACCATGTTTAAAGAAATCCTTGTCTTCTACGGCAACAGTAGCTTGTTTAATAAAGTTTGAAATATCGCTGTCTTTGACGGGAATGCGCTTTACCCCATCGACATCTTCCCATAACAGTGTTTGGCCAGTGCGGTCATAATAGAGAACGCTTCCACCTATATTATTGCCAGAGATGTCGGTAATGTTAGGTAGATCTTTTCGGAAATAAGCGAACAGACCAACTAAGAAGATAAAACCAACAACGAAGCCAATACCAGCAATTTTGAGCGCCATAATGCCACCATCACGGCTGAACCAGTAGTTGTACATGCGCCTTGGCTGGAGGTGATAGAAAAGCCGCTTGATGCGTGACTTTGGCAAGCCGGCAAGCCGCTGGGCTTTGCGAATGGCGCGTGCGTTTCTGCTTGCCGTTAATCGTTCTTTGAGAGAACGATTAACCTTAATAGCCTGCCCACTTTTAGTAATGTACGTGTTTTTAGGGCGTCGGCCGCCTTTGCTCTGTTTCATAGACTAATTACCTGACTCCCACTCCACGGTTAATTGCAGCAATCATGTGACCCCATTATAGCAAAATAATGCTGTGCACAATCACAAATTTCGTTCCAATCTAACGGATACGGTATACTGCATATATCTATGAGCAATATGACATTATCTGAAGAACTCCAGTGGCGGGGCTTTGTTAATCAAACTACCTTAAAGAGCGTAAAAGATCTTGATACGCAGGCTTTTCGCTTATACTTTGGTGTTGACCCAAGTTCCGACTCTATGACGGTGGGCAATTTAGCATCAGCTATGATGGTCAAGACATTTCTTCGTCATGGACAACACATTACACTACTTATCGGGGGTGCAACTGGCATGATAGGTGATCCTAGCGGCAAAGATGCTGAGCGCAACTTGTTAACGCTCGACCAGGTGTCCCACAACAAGCGCGCCATTATCGCACAGTATCATCAGCTTTTTGGTCAAAGAGTGCATATTGTCGACAATTACGATTGGTTCCGTAATGTAGGTTTTCTAGAGTTTTTGCGCGATGTTGGCAAACACTTTAGTATGACACCGTTATTACAGCGTGATTACATAGCCAACCGAATCGGCGAAGGCGGCAGTGGTATGAGCTATACGGAGTTCAGCTACACGCTTATTCAAGGGTATGATTTTTATCACCTTTTCAAAGAGCACGGCATCAATCTGCAAATTTGTGGTTCAGACCAGTGGGGCAACAGCCTTTCTGGCGTAGAGTTAATTCGCAGGAAAACCGGTCAAGAGGCGCATGTCTACAGCATGCCACTTATCATTAACAAAGCAACGGGCAAAAAATTTGGAAAGAGTGAAGATGGCGCCGTCTGGTTGGACGCAGACAAAACAAGCGTCTATAAGTTCTACCAATTTTGGCTCAATGTCGACGACGAAAGCGTCGGAGATTACCTCAAGATATTTACTGAGCTTGGCGAGAAAGAAGTTACCGAGCTTATGGCTAGATTTCATGCAGATAGAGGAGCACGTGCTGCTCAGAAGGCTCTGGCGTATGAGGTGACCAAATTGGTTCACGGGCAGAAACGGGCCGAGATTGTGCGGCGCGTTACCGCCACACTATTTGGCGAAGAAGATTTTCTCAAATTGGGCCGCAAAGAGCTTGAGATGCTGAAAGATGAGCTCCCATATGAGGTGGCAAAAAACGGTCAGGGGCTGGCGAGTATTGTTGTAGCCTGTGGCCTCGCCAAATCTATCACCGAAGCGAGCAGATTTATTGCTGCTGGGGCGATTGCAGTCAACGGCAATAAAGTTGATCCGAGCGAAGAATACCCATTTAGACGTGGTGCGAATCTCCTCAAGCGTGGTAAGAATAATTTTGCGATTGTCGAGCAGAAATAGACAAAGCTTGCTATACTAGCCCTCGAACTATGCCACGCACAAAGAAAAAAGCCGATCAATATAACGACCCATCACACAACTATTTGCATTACTGGGACGGTCGTGACTATGAAAATGAAAGTGAACGGATTGCCATCAAGCGATTCTTGCAGGGCAAGCATTTCCGACACGCTGTAGATATTGGCGGTGGCTATGGCCGCTTGTGTCTACTACTTGAGCAGTATGCCGATAAAGTGACGTTGGCCGAACCATCGCAGCAACAGCTTGATATAGCGAAGGAATTTCTCAAAGATCATCCCGAGGTTGATCGTAAACTCATGCAGGCAGATGATCTCAAGTTTGCTGATAATTCGATTGATTTGTTTACCATGATTCGAGTGATGCACCATTTGCCCGATCCAAGCCCAGAGTTTGCAGAGCTGGCGAGGACGCTATCCGACGATGGGTATTTGATTTTGGAGGTGGCCAATTACGCGCATGGGCGCAATCGCCTTAAGCATTTTGTACGAGGCAAAAAACTTCCTGAGCAACCCGTTGATATTCGCTCCGAGGTGAATAAAAAGCAAGACGAAATACCATTTGTTAACCACAACCCCAAGACGGTTATAAAGCAACTTGCTCATGCGGGTTTAAGGGTCGAAAAGACCCTGTCTGTTTCTAATCTGCGCAGCCCAGGGCTCAAAAAAGTAGTGCCACGCCCGGTGATGCTGGCGGTTGAAAATGTGCTACAACCTACACTTGCCAAAAGTTATTTTGGTCCAAGCGTATTCTTTTTAGTAAAAAAAGTCTAAAAAATTGAAGCTAGAAGCGGTCATGGTTGGCAGTGGTCGCTTTGCTATTATTGCGTGGAATGTATAGAGACCAAGACCCGCAAGAACCAGAGATATCATTTAATGGAGAACTTGCTTCACCCGAAGAGATTGAACAGCTTGAGCGTCTGGCGTCAACGTTCTTGGAGCAAGAAGTGCCGTACGTGCATCACACATATGGTTATTTTGCCGAAAGTGGAACGGCGGGCATTCTATTTACGCTTGAACAAGCAGACGTTCCAGAAGAGAGATTTGTCGCTACCATTAGCGCCAATACTGGTGATCTCGATGACCCGTTCTTTATGTTTAGCGTCGACCAAAACAACTCGATGATTATTAACTTTCTTCATGTTGATCAGGGCTACACCGGATTTTTGCGCGTGTTACAAGCAATCAAAGGCGAAGAGACTTTGGATGAAGCTGAACGCGCTTTGCTTGATCACCTAGAGAGTTTTTCACTGAACGCGCAGTTTACCCCAGAAATTGGAGCTGATGTCGCCGGTCAGTTTTGGCCAAGCGACGCCACAGAAGAGAAAACGGCACTTGCTCAATTCTTACGCCAAATGATCCTCGATCATACCCATGTTGGTCTACGCGTACATGAGGCAAGTCCTTTGCATGACGACACGGTAATGGTGCTCGCGCATGATTTTGTTGGTATTGCTGACGAAGACGAGGTGCAGGACCTGCCTCGCTTCCAGGTCATGGTCGTTGACCCTGACAGTGGGGCTCAGTATTGTCTGACACAAGACTTTTACGGCACCAAAGCGTTGTATGTTGATGAATCTGGGGGGGTTGGAGGTTTGGATGAGCCGGATGATATCGAAGAGTTTGCAGATGTACTTGGGCTGCATGAGCCAGGCAAGGCTGATGTCGCTACCATGACACGATTATTGAGTGATGTGTGGTTGCGCGTACACGGCGTTGCGGCTAGTTGATATTACCACGCCATAGGACTATCATAGGCGTTATCGCCCGAGGAGGACGATATACCAGGAGGTGGTCCATGATCGCACCACTCGCACCACTGAGTCGGCTCAGGCCGACCCAGAGCAACAAGAAGGGGAAGACGACACGCCAAGTCGCCGTCG
>OMJO01000035.1 GCA_900299395.1 bacterium | reverse complement strand
TATGTATGACCAGCTGCCAACGCCGGCACCATCAGTCTTTAGGAACTGGCCTGCGGAGCCCGTTCCGCTCGGCACCGTAAATGTCCAGGTGCCAGTTGTTGCAGCAGTATTGATACTCACCGTTCCAGAGGTTGCCCCATCTATTTTGAGGGCTTTGCCGCCTTTGATGTTGACATCATCGTCGGTCGCCAGCGTATTAGCGGCGGAACGATAAAGGTTTGTATCGCCAGTAGAGCCAAAGACGACCTTCCCTGCCGAGTCAACGGCCGTAAGTAGCGTCGGTGTACTGGTCTTCCACTCTTGCAAGTTAACGCTTTGGCTGGCAGCACCGCGCACTTCTAATGGGGTGTATGCCGAGTTTTGGGCGGTGACAGTGACATTTGGGCTCGCGCCAGATTGGTAGGTCAATCCAGCGGCCCCTCCAAAGGTGCTAGAGCTATTAAACTGGACTTGCCCGCTTGAACCCCCGGGTGTGCTTGTGGTAGGGGCGCTCCATGATGGCAGGCCACTGCTAACTTTTAATACATCGCCAGCACTCCCTATTGCCAGACGTACTATGTTACCTGAGGCATCACGGTAGTAGATGTCTCCAGTCGCACCACTACTATCGTCATACAGGGCAATTTTTTTGCGTGTTGTCCCTGTTGTGACGGTAAAGTAGAGGGCATCACTTAAGAACTCCATGGCACCAGCCTCTGGTGTGCTCAGTAATGTTCCCGATGTGAATTTTAAGGGGGCGGTCCCAGCGGTTGCCGTTCCGGCTCGAATGGTTACTGTCTTGTGTCCACCGTTTGCTGCGTTGTCGGTTCCATCATCGTAGTGTTCTTTCTTTAGATACTGATCAAGGATGTCACCCCATTGGCCATCGTCACCGTTTACTATCGGTAGTCTTTGCGGGAATGGCATTTTAGCAATAGCCTCCAATAGCACAGCAGACTGTGCCGTTCACAGAAATCAGACTATTTTGCCTAGAAAATATCATTACACCGTATACCCGTGATCCCTCTTACGGTGCTTATTATAAATGCTTATGTAACCGAATCAAAAGTTAAACGCCAAACTTACCACCACCAAAGCCGCGGGGTTGTTGGACAATATGTTGGTGGATAACCTGTGTGGGTTGTCCCTCGCTTAAAATGTTGAGAGCACTATGGATACCCAGAATACCTAATAATAACAAACCAACGTTGCGTAAGAATTCGCGACGTGTCATCGGTCTTTCAAGAAGTTCTTGTAATTTTTGTTTGAGCATTTTGTTGTTTTATTTTTGATGCTACATAAGCAGTATAGAACAAGGGTCAAGGTTATGCAAGCCCTACAAAACAGATTTGCATTTTAGCGAAAAAATGTACTATTAATAACACATTAATTGAGAAGGAATGCCTCTAATATGTTCAATTCACCGCAAACAATACGAAAGATAGCCGCCGTTTTTGCATTAATAGTCGTAACAACCGCAACATTTTTGCCAGTCCAAGCGGTAGCTATTACCCCAAAGACAGCCCTAGTCTATGGTGACTCGGTCACCTGGGAGTCACGTATTGCTACTGCCAATCAGTTCAAGCTCAAAAAAGGCTGGACATACACCAATAAGTCCTTCCCCGGCACGGCACCATGTGATTGGCTGGTTAATCTACAAAGTGACCTTGCCACCTATCAGCCGTCAATTGTTGCAATTGAAACAGAGGGTAATAATACTCGTCCATGTATGCTCGATGCCAATGGTAATGTGTTGCCAAAAGATAGCCAAGCATATTTTGATAAATATACCGCGGACTTGGGTAGTTTCTTTGCGCAAGTAACTGCATCGGGGGCCCGACTATTGTTCGTAAAAGCGATCCCCATGAAAGACACGACCTGGAACAATGCCGTAAACAAACTCAACACCATCGGTACTACTCTTGCAGGGCAATACCACGGTGTCAGCGTGACGGCTAGTCCACGTAATGCCGTGTCTGCCAGTGGCAAATACATTGACTACAAAACATGTCTTAGTACTGAAGTGAGCGCTGGCTATTGTGGTACAGACGGCAAAATTGCCATCCGCACACTTACGGGCACCCAAGCAGGTATTCACTTGTGTCCTTCTGGCCTGAATGCAGGCTATCCCTACAGCTGTCCTGACGCGTACTCGAGTGGCGAGTATCGGTTTGGTAAGACGCTAGCTAATCTTATTGTTTCACCGCCAGCCCCAGTCCTCCCCTAGACACTAGTTGAGCTAACAGTAACGTACAGTTCGGGTGCTGCTGACGCGACACCATTTGGCCCTGAGATTGTGGCAAATGCGCCCGTTTGGCCAGTAAGCGTAAAACATGAGGGACGAAGAACCCCTGCCAACGTTGGTGCGTAGATTCGGGGATCATGGCCGGCGAGTGATGACGTCGTAGGCATAGTGCTACTACTACTGGTATTTGCTACGGCTGCTAACCAGTATTGTCCTGGGATTTGGATTTTTACGGCGGTTGAAAATGTTATAGACTTAGCACCCGTGCTCGTGGCAGCGATAGTGCCTGCATCTACAAGCATATGCACGGGCGAGCCTTTATAGTCATAGAATATCCCCATTCTTATAGTGGTGCCTGTGCCTCCCGCTACAGTAACGTTCAGGAGATTTATATTTGATAAAACACACTGTCCAGGGATCGTAATAGGCACAAAGTAGGCTTTGTCTTGGGTCATTGCAAAGGCCGTGCCGGCCTGCAGTCCAGTTTGTGCGATCCAGGTAGTTGCCGTTACGATTGCAACGGGGTAAACCGGCAGAGAGCTCATAGCATTGTATGCGGTCGGCGTTGAGAAATCGCGCAACCCTGCCGCCCCACTTTTGACGTAAGCAGCTCGTATTGCTTCAGCTATGTACATAGCACCAACTTCACTTGGGTGGATGGTGTCAGCGGACAGGCGTCCTGTTGGCTGCAGAAGATCCTGGATGTCAGCGACAGCTATAGGGCCGGCAAATTCAGCTATCACTGATGCTATGGCTGCATTCCAGGTTACGACTTCAGAGTCCGATGCTCCAATACCTGAACCGCTATAACTATTGAGCTTGGCAATGTTGGTAAGGATTACTGGGTTTGGGTATGGTGTTTCGATGGTCCAGTAGTCAAACTCTACCGACCCGCTGGCATCGAGTGATGTTACGGTACCAACAATAGTGTGCGCTCCAGATGACAAGCTGGTCAGACGCAAGACCATACCGCAACGGTTGCCGTCGGCAGTAATATTTGAGGTTGAGATAGATCCAGCTGCACTACCGTCAACAGTGACTGATACGGTTCCGCCAGTGGTACCGGAGCGACCGATAAAGCCAAGTGCAATAGTGCCCCCCTCAAAACTGGATGGTACGGAAATCGTGAAGGTGTCGTTGAGCGTAGACGTGGTCGCGTAGTTGTTCCCGGAGTTAATAGTAGTGCTGGCTGTTGACGTCCAGTGCGACCCTCCGCTACCACTGTAACTGACGGTAGAGTCATCATTTTCAAATACGGCGGCTGCACGAAACCGAGAGATGACTGTACGCAACGCATGCTGATAGGCGGTACGGTACTGAGAACTGGATCCGTAGGTGTTTAGGTCGTTGATTCCCCAAATACCGAGGCAAAGCCCTATGTTATTCGTATATGGTGCGCGGGATTTTGTAGGGTTGATGGCCCGGATAACGGTAAGCCAACCACCGGGTGATGCCGCCTGGGTGAGCTTGGAAGAAGTGACGCCAACGTGTTTCACTTGGCTTTCGCTGACGCCGAGCATGGAATAGATGCGTTGAATCAAAGATTGGTCGGTATTGTACTGTGTTCCCCACGTTTGCGTTTCGCTCGTACCAGCTGAATGATCAGTGTAGGAGTTCCCTCCTACGAACATACGGTTGATATTTATCTGGCCAGGAAACCAACGTACGCCATTTGTCGCAGTAGCATCCGCGATAAGGGATTCACCATTATTCCCGACCGCTAATCTTGCAGGTGTTGATGCGGCGCTGGCAACATAAATATCACCTTTTGTGGTGAGGGTGGACTTGGCAGCTTTTGTATCGGCGTAGGTCTTCGTAGCCTTCTGGCTTGCTAGTTTTGTATCACTGTTTGCTGTCAATGCAGTGTCGGTATCTACTGCTGTACCTGAAACGCCTGTATTCAAAACGGCGGACGTCAGTGTCTTATTGGTGAGAGTGTCAGTAGTAGCTTTCCCGACCAATGTGTCGGTTGACGTTGGGAGTGTAATAGTCCCCGTATTTGAAATCGAAGAAATAATAGGACTTGTTAAGGTCTTGTTGGTGAGCGTCTGCGTGTCGGTATCACCAACAATCGTGCCACTGGGGGCCGTCACGGTTGTCATGGCACTGGTTCCATTCCCTTTTACTAGACCTGTCAGGGTTGCAGCACCAGTACCTCCTTGAGCAACAGGGAGTGCGGAACTAAGGTGCGTGGCCACAACTGTTGGTGCGGCGGCCGTTCCCCCAAAGTCGTTAGTGAGCTGCACCTTACCTTTTACGAGTGACGTTGCATCGGGTACGGTTGCGCTAGTAACGCTATTGTCTACATATGTCTTGATGGCCTTCTGGCTGGGATATTTGGTGTCGCTATTCGCTGCGAGCGTGGTGTCGGTATCTTTGTTGGCGGCGTTCTCGGCAGTATAACCAAGGCTTGCCTGCTTGGTGGCAAGGCCCGTATCAACATATGTTTTAACTGCTTTTTGCGAAGGAATCTTTGTGTCGCTATTTGTCGTCAAAGTTCCGTCAACATCAAGTTGTGAATCATCAAGTTTAAGGTCCAGTGCCGTTTGGGTAGCGGTTGATACAGGTTTGTTGGCATCTGAAGTGTTGTCTACATTCGATAACCCAACATCTGACTTGGTAAGACTTAGGTCGGTCTTTAGCTGTGCGGGCGTTCGATTCGTCCAGGCTCCCGCTTTACGCTGCAACACATCATCGTTGGTCGGAGTGAGGGCTGCAATAGCCGTTAGGTCGGTGCTACTTGCCTGCTTGCTGGCTAGTCCCGGGACCGTTGGTGAACTAGCTGTACCACCGAGGTCCCCAGTGAGCTTGATAATCCCCTTGACTGTCGAGGTGGCATCGGGGGCACCGCCGGTGGCCACACTATCGACGTAAGCTTTGGTTGCGGCATCAGTGCTGGCAGTCGGAGTTGGGACTTTTGGTGAGAGTACAAATGTTTTGGTGCCGCCAATAGATTCGTCGCCTGTGGCATGCACCACGTTCTTAAGACTGCCGTCGGTATTGTGCCCAACCGCCAGATATTCGTTAAGGATATCGCCCCACGTGCCATTATCACTGCCAGGTACCGGGAGTCTTGCCATTACGAACGTTTCCCTTGTTTGCCACCGTAATCATTGGAGCCGTATCCTACTTCTCGATATACACGATCGTGTGAGGTGTAGTTAACAAGATGTTTGAGCAGCCCACTAATTCCTATGAGTGTCAACACGCCTGCACCTATATGAGCCAGGAATTCCTTGCGGTCCATCTTTTTTTCGAGCAATTTTTGCACCAACGCGTTCTTCATGTACCCTCGCCTAAAAGCCCTTGTGATTTAGTACAAATTATATTCGGTAACGCTTATATTGGTCAAGGTAAAAAACGTTATGAAGCTCCCAGTAAGGGGCTTATGCCGTCGATTGAGAGGTGTCGAGCCTTCAATTGTGGCCGCAGCGGCGAAAATTCCTGAATCGGACGTCGAGTAGTTTGTGCTACAAGAGTCCTTTGCACCTGAACGGTTGCCTGTGCGACGCGTTGCGGACGTGCGGCAACAAAACCGTCAATCGAAAGTCGTGGTCGCAAAGGTGGGGCCTGAGGTTGTGAAGGCGTCACATTGAGCAGAGGTCTTGGGGCAGCAGGCATGAGGGGTTGTTGGGCTACTGTTTGATGAGTGGTGACTGTCTGTTGGGCCAGCTGTTTGGCTCGCTTGCGGTTGGTTTGCCACAAGATAGCTGCAGACAAATAAAACAAAAAAATGATGGGGATAGCAATAATAAATTGGGTAATCGGGTCATAGGTAAACGGCAGTAGAACGGCTATCAAAAAAGCGCCGGCAATGGTGTGCTTCTGATACTTCAATATTTTCTTTGGGGGGATAGGCTTGATACGGTCAATGAAATAAAAGATGAGCGGTATCTGGAAGATAACCGCGAAGGTCACCAATGAGTTCACGACGAATCGCAAATACTCATTTGCCGAAATCAGTGGCTGAACGTTCTCACTGGAATAGCCACCAAAAAACTTCAGAGACGTCGGTACGATGTACCAAAATGCAAAGGCGGCTCCTGCCACTGCAAGAAAAAATGAAGTACTAATGACCGATAACATTGATTTTTTGCGGATACGCTTTGGTAGCGCGGGTTCTATGAAGCGGAGAAGCTGGTATACCAATACCGGTAGGGCCACGAAAATGCCTACAACGGCCGCGATCTCCATAACAAAATTGAAGCTACCGGCGGGCGAGGAATAAAATAGCGGCTTCCCAAGGGGTTGTTGGAGCAGCTTGATAATGGGGGCCCGCAAATTGTAGCCAATAGTAGCACTAACGCCGACTGCTAAAAATACCCATAGCAGCCGCCGGCGAAGTTCGGCAATGTGCTCATGGAACGTTTGCTTTTCAGGCACCCCCACTCCTTTTTGGTTAGGCTATTTTTCTGACTTTTTGGCAGATTTCTTCTTGTCGTCTTCGTCGTATTCGCCGTTGAATCCTTTGCGGACTTCACGAGCTGACTGACCAATGCTACGAGCCAATTCTGGGATTTTCTTTGCTCCGAACAGAAGCAAGATAATCAAAAGTACAATAATTAGTTCTTCGGTTTTTCCAAACATACCCTCTCCATTTATTACCTATCAGGTATCAGTATAGATGGTACAATTATGCTTGTAAACAGTGTAGAAGATGAAGACATATAAACGCCTTGTTGCCAGTATTACTATAATCGTTGCCATGCTGCTATGGTGTATGCCGCTGGTACAAGCGGACGTTTATGGTGGCAGCAATTATAGTGATTGCCAGTACAGCCGTGATTGCCCTGCTAGTAGCTCGGTCCCCGCTTCTCCCACGACCACAACGCCCAATAACAACTCGAGTAATCAGCAGGATTCATCTCAAAGTACATCCGGCGCAGAAGTTATACTTAATAATTTTGACGATTACTTCACAGACAGTGGCAAACAGCTAACACTGACAAAAGATGGCGTGGTTTATTTTTACGTAGTCCAGAATAATCTTAAAGAAAAGCACAGCGTAACTATCCTCGAAGTTGCTGCTGACACGGTCACTATTCTGGTCAGTTCTACCCCGCAACGAGCCACCATGCGCATTGGTCAGTCGGAGGCCTTTGATGTTACAAGTGATAAACACAATGATATCGAGATCACTCTCAAATCAATCAATGAGGGAAAGGTAGAGTTGACCTTTAAAAACCTCCAGCAGCCAGCTTTGCGTACCGTTAGCACGCCCCAACAAATCAAAAAACAGGACAGCTCCTGGATTATATATGCTGTATGTTTGGCTGTAGGCTCGAGCTTATTCCTGGCACTTTATCTAAAGCGCCGTCGACACAATAAAGCTCTATAGGTATGCGGGTACTGCTAGCAATTTATCAACAGTAGTGAATTTGTAGCCTTGGCGTTTTAATTGCTCTATTGTAAGTCTAACGGCTTCGATGGTTTGCTGCCGGTTGCCATCATGACCATCATGACCATCATGAAAAATGAGTATGCCTCCTGGTCGTGCTCTACGAACAGCTGCACGGGCAATGCGCTCAGCACTGATTTGGCCGACTTCGAATGGGTGGCAAAAAACGCCAGATACCGGTTGCAGGTGCAGACGCTTCAGTGTGGAAAACAAAGCAGGCTGGCGATACAGCCAGGGTGGCCGAAACAGTGCCGGCTTTTTGTCGGTGGTTTTTTTGATAATTTCTTGAGTTGATTGTATCTGTTCTTCAAAACGGGGAGCTTTAAGGTAGTTTAAAAACACGTGGTCATACGAATGGTTGCCGATGACATGGCCGTCTTGCACAATTTGTTTGGCAAGATCAGGATGCACAGCGACCGCCTTACCTACCACAAAGAAAGTAGCGGGCACGGACTGGGTTTTTAATATATCGAGTAATGCGGAGGTAAATTCTCCGTTCGGGCCATCATCAAACGTCAGTGCAATTTGCTTTTCCGCTGACTTGGCTCGGTACGGGAATCTGCCGAAAAACTGCGAGTACGGGGATGCATGTGTCCAGTACACACCCCAGCAGAACGCCAAAATGGCGATGCTTATAAGTATTGGTATCATCGTTTGTCTCTATCGATCAGGTTCGTGGTGCTTCTGATGAGGCGGTCACTTTCTCGAATCACATAGTGCAAAGCGTTTTGTTGAATGATAACAATCGCAATAAGCGCGCTGATGATGGAGAGGTTTAGAAGTGATAATATCTTGGGGCTATAATCGTTCCGAAATTTTGGTGCCGAGCCAAGAACACGTCGTTTGAATATTTTGTTCAAATAGTACTCAAGAATGTAATAGAACAAGAACGTCACGAAAAAGTTATAGATAAACCCTCTGGCTTGCCGTCTGGCTGACGTAAATGTCGGGTTACCATTGTTGAAGACGACTCTGCCTTCTTTTCGCAGGTTGTGGATGAGGTCGAGTTCGTCACCACCTTGGGTTAGGAGGGTGTTATAGCCTCGCCACGCTGATTTCTTGAACGCTATGTTTGTTGCCGAGGCGTAGATGGTACGGCCCGTTAAGCGATAAATTGCAGAGACGAGGCCAAAAAGCACGTATGGGTAAACGGTTGCCCAGATCGGTCCTTCCACGTACCGGCAAGGTCCAGTTACGGACACGATCTTGTCGTTTTTCTTGAAGCTTTTATCAATTGTGCTGAGCCAGTTTTGACTAAAATACGTGTCGGCATCAGTTGATATGACAATTTCCCCGCGAGCCGCCTCCGTACCTGCTTGTCGGGCGAAACACACACCTGCCCGTTTCTCGAAGATAACTGTAGCTCCTAGTCCTTCAGCCACATCACGGGTAGCGTCGGTACTATTATTATCAACAACAATAACTTCGAAGTCCCCTGCGAAGTCTTGATCGTGTAGGGATTCCAGTGTTTTGGCTATATATTGCGACTCATTGTAAGCGGGGATCACCACGCTAAAGCGAGGTTGTGTATTGTCTGACATGCTGAAGCTAAGTGTAGCAAACAGCAGACGTAACATAAATGGCAGAGTATTATAAAACCATAACGGCTATGAAAGAATCACAAGTATATCGCAGGGTACTTACTCGTATGGTGGGGCTAATAGGAGTACTGGCGCTTGCGGCTGTTGTGCTGCCCTCGCAAGTGGGTATTTTGGGCGACGCTGTGCGTACGCTAGTAACCTCTGATAAGGCATACATAGGTCTTGGCATTGTGGGGTTGTTGCTGTCGTATTGCACAGCTGCAGCAGCTTACGTTTGGCTGGCATTTCGTCCAGTGCGGTTCAATACAACGCTGTTGGTGCAGATAGCAGATGGTTTTACGAACCGCTTGTTGCCAGCTAGTCTGGGTGGTGTTGCAACCAACGTTCTGTATTTGGCGTGGCAACGACACACTAAATCGCAGGCTGCGCTCGTGGTAACGGTCAATAACCTCCTCGGTTTTTTTGGCCACGTCATAGTGCTTGTCGTGCTGTTAGCATTTCAGGGGTTTAAGTCAGACGTCGCGTTCTCTGTTAATGGGCAAGCAGTGCGAGCTTTGGCTATTGTTCTGGGTGGTTTTATCGTTATCGGCCTGGTTGTCAGTGTAGTGTATGGACATCAGGTGAGTCGGTATGTGCTTCGTAGTTTTCGTGATGTTCGCAACGTTATTGGGCGTCCGCAGCGCTTGTTGGCTGCGCTTTTATTCTCAATGGCAACGACACTGAGTTATGCACTAATCTTGTATTGTGCAACACTTGCGGTTAACGTGCACATCTCATTTTTACAGATTTTCCTTGCACTGACCGCTACCGTTATGGCTTTAGCGGTTACCCCTACACCTGGTGGTGTTGGTGGCGCCGAACTTGGGCTGACGGCTGCCTTAGCGAGTATGGGAGTCAACGCTCAACAGGCATTATCGACCGCCTTACTCTTTCGACTTATCACCTTCTGGTTGCCTATTGTCCCGGGCTTCATAACGCTGCAAATAGCTATCTCAAAAGGTGTACTACAAACCCTTAAATAGACTGCACATGAGGTAGTAGAATGCCCTATTACAGCGTAAGATAGTGTTATGAATAAATCTGAACTTTCGGATGGTACGGTGCATAGAGTACCGGATGATTTATACAAAGCATTGACTAAGGATAATACCGTGCGGGAGCGATGGGAAGATTTGACGCCCTTAGCGCGTAATGAGTGGATTTGTTGGACGGTTACCGTCAAGCAGCAGAAAACCCGTGACGAGCATGTAAAGCGAGTGGTGGTAGAGCTGCAGCAAGGTAAACGCCGGCCCTGTTGCTGGATTGGTTGTATTCACCGCACCGATAAAGCCCTAAGCCCTTCAGTTAAGTGGGCTCTCAGCAAACAGTCAAAAGCTTAGGTCTTGTTTTGGCGTTTACGCTTATTAGGGTCGAGTTCTCTTTTGCGTAATCGCAAATTCTTCGGCGTTACTTCCAGTAATTCGTCATTTTCAATAAAGTCCAGGCACTGTTCAAGGCTCAAGATTATCGGTGGTGTCAGTTGGACCACGCCGTCAGAGGATGATGAACGCATGTTGGTCAGATGTTTGGCCTTACAAACGTTAATCTCCATGTCTTCCTGGCGAGTGCTGAGGCCAATAATTTGACCAGCATAGACCTTTTCTGCAGGGCCTACATACAGCGTGCCACGGGCTTCAGCGGTTTGTAAAGAATACGGCGTTGTCGTGCCCGTCTCAAACGCGATCAGTACCCCGTTACGGATCTGCTGTAATGCTGTGCCCACTGGTTGGAAGCCAACAACCAGGCTGTTCATGACAATCGTGCCCTTGGTGCTGGTTAGTAGAATGTTGCGCATACCAAGTAACGTGCGGGTCGGCATTTCGTAGATAAGTTTCGTCACGCCTTTGGGGCTCGCAAACTGCTCCTTGAGGATGGCACGGCGTTGGCCCAATTCCATCTGTACTGTACCAACATGCTCGGCTGGGACTTCAATGATAACTTCCTCGACCGGTTCGACTGTCTGGCCATTCTCTTCATGCGTCACTACTTGCGGTCGTCCAACCTCAAATTCGTAGCCCTCACGGCGCATGGTTTCGATAAGTACGCCCAAGTGTAGTTCGCCGCGACCGGCTACCGTAAAGCCGATGCCATTTTCTTCCACTTGCAAGCCAACGTTGGTTTCGAGCTCTTTTTTGAGTCGTTCAGCAATCTGTCGGGAAGTATTAAACTCCCCTTCCTGACCTTTGAACGGGCTAGTGTTGGGTCCGAGGTAAATGCGCAAAGTCGGCGCCTCAACTTCAATAGTTGGCAACGCTTCTGGTTGGTCGGCATCGGCGATAGTTTCGCCGATCTGGGCGTCCGCAATGCCCGTTAGCTGTACGATGTCGCCAGCAATGCCTTGAGCAACCTCAAATTTACTGACACCGTGGCTCATGAAAACGCTGTCAATCTTGGCTTTGACTACGGCGCCATCTTTCTTGCATAAGGCAACTTGCTGCCCGGCCTTTATATTGCCACGCGTGATGCGCCCAATAGCGTACTTGCCCTTAAAACTGTCATGCGACAGTGCAGTAACAAGCATCTGGAAAGGCTTGGTAGTATCTACTTCTGGGGCTGGTACGTGACTTTGGATGGCTTCAAAGATTGGGTCAAGGTTGGCGCTGACTTCGGGGTCATCAGGAGGGCTCACCCACGCTTTGCCGGCCCGACCAATCGCGTAGTAGACCGGATAGTGTAGTTGGTCTTCGTGTACAGCCAGTTCTAGGAACAAATCAGCCAGTTCGTCTTCGACTTCTTTGATGCGCGAGCCGTTTTTGTCTATCTTGTTGATGATGACGATTGGTTTAAGCTCCGCAGCCAGTGCTTTACCCAGCACAAACTTGGTTTGCGGCATGGGACCCTCTTGGGCGTCGACGATCAAAATGCAGCCATCAGCCATATTGAGAGTTCGCTCGACTTCCCCGCTAAAGTCAGCGTGGCCTGGTGTGTCGATGATATTGATGCGGTAATCGCCATGTTGCACAGCAGTTACCTTGGCGGTGATGGTAATGCCCCGCTCTTTTTCCTGATCACCAGAGTCCATAATCAGCTCTTGGCTCATTTCTGCCTGGTGATTACGGAAAGTCTGGGATTGCTTCAATAAGCCATCAACCAGTGTCGTCTTGCCGTGGTCGACATGCGCGATGATAGCTATGTTGCGTATTTTGGTAGGGTCTTGGGTTGCTTGCATCAATCAAAAAGGCGCCCTTTGAAAAGCGCCTGCTTTCATATCTGTAATTATACCGTATTTTGATGTTTAGCGAAAGAGGAATAACACTAGTATTCAGCTATGATGATTTTCTTTTGCTGCATGAGTGTCTTGAAGGCATCAGGTTTCTGCATGAGTTCTTCCATATTGGCAGGCACAATCTGCCAGCTCAAACCGTATTTATCCTTACACCAGCCGCACTGCTCAGACTCTGGAACACTCGAGAGCTTCTCCCAGTAGTAATCAATTTCTTCCTGATCTTTACAGGCTATGGAAAACGACACCGCTTCATTAAACTTGAACTCTGGTCCAGCATTAATTGCCACAAAGTGGCTGCCGGCTAGTTCAAATTCCACTGTGAGGACTTTGCCTGCTAAATCTTTCTGAAAATCGGCAAGCCCCTCTTCGGTGCTTTCCGGGTAGTGCGCGGTAGACAAAATCTTGCCGTCAGGGAACACAGATACGTAGAAGTCCACTGCTTCTTTGGCGTTACCATCAAACCATAAATTTGGTGTTATTTTGGACATACTACCCTCCTTTTTACCTTAGGGATTATACCCCAGAATGAAAACAGAGGCTGTAAGCCTCTGCAAAATAGCATTCAACTTGGCTCCGGGGAGAGGGTTCGAACCTCCGACCTAGTGGTTAACAGCCACCCGCTCTACCGCTGAGCTACCCCGGAACAACACTCCTTAGTGGAGGACGGAAGCATTATATCGAAGATAGACCGCTGTCGCAAACCCTAGTTTGCGTTACGAATGCGACGGTTGATGTCGCGTTGTTCGTCGCGTGCTTTGAGTGCGGCTCGCTTGTCGTACTGACGCTTACCTCGACCGGAGGCAATTCGCAGCTTGATGTAGCGGGTATTGGTGAGTAGTTCAAGCGGAACAATAGTCTTGCCTTGCTTTTTGGCTTCTTCAAAAGCGGCAATTTCACGGCGTTTGGCCAGTAGTCGGCGGGAACGTGTTTGCTCTGATTCTTCAAGGGGTGCACTCGTAGTGCCGGTAATGGTGGCATTAAGTAGCCACAGCTCACCGTCTTTGATGGTTACATATGATCCTCGCAAATGCCCGTGGCCTTGCCGTAGAGCCTTGACCTCTGCGCCTGATAGCTCAACACCCACCAACAATCCGTCATCCAGCTGATAGTCGTGGCTGGCGCGGCGATTGGTTATGCGCTTGGTTGTGGCCTGCTTTTTCATAGTATCTATTGTACAGAGTTTGCTTGGCTGTAGGCATCTTTAGCGACATCCCACAGACTTGGGTCATTCAGCTTGACCTTTCGCCAGTACCACCATTCAACACCCCAGAGATCAATCGTACGCATCCCAGTTGCTCGGCCATATTTAAATCGGTCTTTGAGGCGCTTGGCGTCGAGTGATTTGTTTTGTTCGGCAATTGGGGCGTCCTGAATGGCCATATCGGCAGCTGGCCAGGCCTCAGCTTGGAGCTCGTGAATAAACGAATCATGACCTCGTGTTATCTTGACCCAGCCCGCACGAAAAGCGTAGTACCAGGCCGGTATGGGATATTCAAAGTAACGCTTAGTAATTGTTTTGTCCCAGACACGTTTGTAAACAGATATCGCCCACATATCCGGGGTTGGCTGCCCTACTGGTGTGCCAATAGCGTTGTTGCTCATGCTGACGACGAGCGTGTGATGCGGGTCGTGCTGCTTTACCAAATTGTATTCGGCCACTAGGCGATCTCGACTAAAGTCGGGGCAAATGCCAAAGACCTTTAAAAAGAATTCATTCTCGAGCTGGTAGCTATCGAGAGCTGGATTGTTTTTGTATCGATCCACAACGGCGGCTATGTATTTCATAAGCTCAGGTTCCCACTGACTTTTGGGGATTTTCTCTGCCCAAGCTGGTATATGACACTCTGGCCAACGTGGTTGGCGCAGCCCGATGGCAAGTGATACTTTTACCCCATGCTCTTGGGCCATTTTGAATTGCCAGTCTAGAAACGAGAAGTCATATGTACCACGTTTGGTTTCGCCGTTTTCCCAGTAGCTGACAAGGCGCAAGCGCTTCACGCCCAAGTCGGTAATAGTTGCCTTCAAAGTGTCTTGCGGGTCAAGGCCGAATGATTCAGCGTAATCAGGTATAAAGGTAGCGCCGAGTTGTAATGGTTGCTGACGGCTCGAGGCGATGTACCACTGGGCAATGCCGTACATACTTCCCACACAAAAGACAATAAGAGCAATAACTATGGCCCAAAACTTGTGCCAGGCGCTTGCACCCCACCACCTTCTTAAAGGGTTGGATAAGGCTGTAGCAGGTTTCTTATTTCGTATATGTCTGGGCATTTGATACTATCGTTTTACATGGCAAAAAAAGCATTAACGGTATCTATAGTTATACCAGTTTACAATGAAGAGAGCTACATCGGGCCGTGTCTTGATGCTATTGCTGCACAAACTGTCGCACCCCTCGAAGTGATAATCGTGGACAATAACTGTTCTGACGACACATTAGAGGTTGTGAGCCATTATTCGTTTGTGACAGTTTTACGCGAGAAGAAGCAGGGGCAGGTCTTTGCCCAGGCCAAAGGCTTTAATTATGCCAACGGTGCTATTTTGGGGCGCATAGATGCAGATACGATTATTCCTAAAAACTGGGTGGCTTCAGTTCTGGACAACTTTGACGACGAGCACACAGTAGCAGTGACCGGTCCAGGAGTCCCCTATGACGTGCCCATGCATCGTGCCGGCAGCGCAGTCTTTAACTTTTATCACAATACGGTGGCGCGCATATTTTCAGGCCATCAAATGTTGTGGGGTGCCAACTTTGCAATGCGTTCAAGCGCGTGGAATCGCGTAAAAAACGGGCTTCATATGCAGCGCAATATCTGGGAAGATTACGACCTGTCGTTTCATCTTGCCGCAATCGGCGCCATTGTTTTTGACAAAGCCATGGGCGTCACCTGCTCTTTTCGCGCCGGTCACCAGTCTGTCCCAAAGCAACTGGAATATCAGTTCCGACATATTCGTACTTTTAGACTGCACCGTGGTCGCCTAAAAACGAGTGCCCTGTTTTTTGCATGGTACACCATGATTGTGCTAACACCATTTGCGGTAATAGATCGTTATCTGTGGCTTCTGCGTTCTGTTGTTGGGCGCATGGTGCTTACTGTGCGTCGTTAGATGTGTAGCCCCCGTACTGGTTAACTGATGGCGTACACGAATTCCATAAGCCTCTTTTTGCTTCCCGGGCTGCTGTTTGCGCTGCAGTAAACTGCTCTGATTTGGTAAACGGAAACCCGGTATATGCAAAGCCGTATCCCTGGCTGATAATCTCAAGATTGAGCAGTCGGCCGTCTGGTAGATACACATAACGTAACAGTCGTTTGTAGCGGTCACGATTACTAGAGAGTGGGTCTGATTCGAGTCGGACTGTGCTGGTGCCGATTGTTTGTTTGGTAAATTGAGCTGCAGCTTGGCCAAAACAATGCACGGCTTTACGTGGGTCATGTGTTTCAGGTGTGTCTACACCGATGAAGCGTATGGTTTCAGATGTCCCGTTCATATCCACGGCTATGGTGTCACCATCATCAAACCGGACAACACGGTACTGGCCAGGCTGTGTTTGCTCAAGTTTCTGCTGGGCTGACTGAAACCACCCCATGCGGGTTCCTAATGCCAGCAGCACAGTGGTTAAAGCCAGTAGCATGGCTCGTTTAGTACGCTTGCGCAAACGGAACGGCCGTGGCGATACGGTAGCCATTACTGCAGTTCAGTAAGTTTTTCGCGGAGGTAATCTTCAGAAATTCTGGTGCCGTCAAGTTTAATAACTATTTCGTCGGGGTGTGGTTCTTCTAGATTGCGGCTCATGCGGTCGAACGTTTCGTGCGGCATATTACCCAGTACGCGGGTGGTCTGCAGGTGCGCATTATCGGTAGCGCGGGCACGTGCGATTTCCTTAGGTGTGGTGACCCATATGACAATTGTCTTGGCGTGATGTCGGGCGGCAATACTGTGCAAATGCTCCCTGTCTTTATAAAAGTTAAAATTTGTATCAAAAATGACGCTTTTACCCGAGGCTAATAGCTGATCCACATGCTGATTGAGCTGATTGTATAGGTTGAGGTTTTCTTGATGGGTGTACGTGGGGGTATCAAACTTTTGGCGTCTTTCGTGGTCTGCCCAGACATGGGTTGCTCCTGTAATGGTATGGATAATCTTGGCGGTGGTGGTTTTGCCCGCCCCTGGGTAACCTAGCATGAGATAGAGAGTCTGTTTCACACTAGTAGTCTAGCGCCGAACAGGAGTAAAGTACACAGGTTATTTTACTAATAACTGCGGCGCCGTTCGACTCGGAGGGCCTCTTGTTCTGCTACCTTTCGTTCGCTACGTCGTTTAAATAGCTCAAGTGCTGATGCTTTCATGAGGCCACTTACCACCAACATTGTTCGTGGACTTTCGACGAGGATGTCTGGCATGTTGATAGCGCGCTCCCGGACCGCACCATTGCCATTACCGTCATCAGTTACGTGTTTTACATCTTGCCTGTCCGCAGCGAAATGCATCGTGCTGAGCTCACCCTGGTCAAGAACGTGTGCGCAACCCACGCAAGGCACCAAGGTGGTATACATAGTTAGCCCTTGGATGGATAAAATGCCAGTATCAAGATTGTATTTCTCTATAACGTTACGTTCAGCGTGGCCGTTAAGTCGGTGTGAGCTATGCTCGTCGGCATGCCCCCGCCATATATCACCCTTGGAGTTTACAAGAACGGCACCGACCGGCATATTGCCTGTCTCTAATGCAAGACTTGCTTCCTCTACCGCAATAGCCATACATTCATAATCTGCCGCCGTAGTCTGGTACGGTGCAAGGATACGTTGGCCATCGGGCAAATACACCTCACCGTGCAGCTGCTCGCCAACGAAATAGCTCATTTCTGGTAAGTCGGCCATAGGTAATATATTAAATCACAAATTAGACTAAAAATCAATGCCTTTATTGGCCAAGTACTGTTCGTCGAAGTGGTGCTTAACTTTAGTCATGTTTGTCACGATATCAGCGTGTTTGAGCAGCTTTTCCGGAAAGTTTCTCCCCGTGAGACATAAGCTGGTTGACGTTGCTCGTTTTTTGATTAAGTCTTCGAGCTGTTTGTCTGTCAGTAGGCCGTCATGTACGGCGTTATTTATCTCGTCGCAGATTACAATGTCATAGTCTCCGCTGGAGGCACAGGATAGTGCTTTTTTATATGTATCAAGCGCAGCTTTGTGATGTTGGTCGTCGGTGATATGCTGCTCACTCAGATCGCCCGCCTTGTAAAAACCCTTACCACCCTTATAGAAGTACAGTTGATCTTTGAACAGGGGCAGTATGTCTCTGATAAATACGTGCTCGCTTACGCCCCAGTATTTAATGAACTGAATGAAGGCTACTTTATTGCGGTTACCCAGCGCACGGCCCAATAATCCCAAACTGGCACTGGTTTTGCCTTTCCCTTCGCCGGTATAGACAATCACAACCGATGGTTTTGTTTTGTAATCCTCAAATGCCATTGTCGTTCTAGTATAGCGCAGTTTTACTAGTGTGGGGCGCGGAGATCGATGACGTGGCTTACGTACATGGCTACGCGAACAGAGCGGATTCGTTCTCGTATCAGCTCTTTGTTGCGTACGTCAGGTCGTCTGAGGCTTGAGACTAAATTTCGATATATATCGTTTTGTGAGATGAGGGCTTCAGTATCTGTGTCAAAACCATGTAGATATCGCCACAGTTCCTCGTCCTCGTATCTTTGCCATAGCTCTAATACAGCCTGAATAGAATCAGGATCACTAGTTGCTTTTATGAAAGTAGCAAGTTCTTCCGTTGTCTTACTGGCATTGAACGGATTGCGTTCGGCCACTTCTACAAGAAAGGCGTCACCTAAGAGTTCAGGATCGGTGGCGATGGCTTGTTCAAGCTCGCGCAATAACTCCTGCGCCTCTGTTGGCGCCTCGGGATCGATGATAAATTCTGGTCTTTGCGCGGCTGCGTCCATGTCGCCTCCTGCTTACATCGGTAAGCCTACCATATATGGGGGCAAAAATAAAGCAGAAAACGCTATACAAGCTTTTTGTCGCGCAGGGTAGTGTCAATTCGTGGTCGATCAAAGCCAACAATAACCGTTCCATCAATGTCGATGACTGGTACACCCATTTGCCCAGACTTCTCTACTGCCTCTTTAGCAGCACTGATATCACGCTCTACATCCACGTCTTTATACTTGACGCCGAGCTTGTCGAAATATGCTTTTGCCATGTGGCAGAATCCGCACCAAGTTGTTGAATAAACTGTTACCATACCTATATTCTAGCATTTTTGCTATGCTAAATCTATGACTGTACATCGATTTTTAAAGAGTAGATTTTTCATTTTAATGGCAGGTATATTGGTTGGCGTCATTGCTGTCGTCGCCTTTCGTTTTGCGGCATTTAAAGATACGGACGTTCACTATCACGCAAACTTTGCGCTCTACATAAACGGCGAACGAGACCCGTTTAAAAGCTTTACGTTTTACGAAGAAGTTCAGGCGTGCATGACTGACAATAAAGTTGATCCCAAAACCCGCGTACATATGCATGACCAAAACAGTGGGCTAATTCATGTGCACGCCAGTGGTGTCACATGGGCACAGTTTTTTAGCAACCTGGGCTATGGTTTGACAGACACCATGATCCAGACCGACAAAGGTGCTTTCGTGAATGGTCAAGATGGCAAACGGTTGAGTTTTATATTGAACGGTAAGCCAACGGGGGCCATTGCTAACCGGGTCATTCAAAGCGAAGACAGGCTTTTGATTAATTATGGTGATGACAAGCAAGCGGTGCTCGATCAGCGCTTTAAAACGGTCCCGAACGATGCCCATGAGGCTAACATTAAGCACGACCCTGGTGCTTGTAGTGGTGGTCACGAGCTCACGACATGGCAGCGTATGAAAAAATCCATGATGGAATAGGTTTTTGTCTTGCAGAGAATGGCCTCTGTTGTTATACTGCCAGCGAATGAGTAAAGCCGCCGCCAAGAAGAAGACGACGACTGCTGAGGATGAGGTGCAGGGTTATATGGACGCACTGAATGCCAAGCGAATGTTTTTGGGCGCGACAGCGAACATGAGCTGGAGGCTTGCCATTACGGTGCTGGTGCCGATAGTTGCTGGGGTAAAACTAGATGATCACTTTCACTCCATGCCTTCATACACACTGGCAGGCATTATGATTGCTGCAGCCGCTGGTTCGGCCGCAGTCTGGAGTACCATCAAAGAAGTAAACCACGAGCAAGCCTCGCAGGAAAAGTCAAAGAAGGAGTCACGCGTTGAGTAGTCAATTTCTAACCCGGTTTGCCATCGACCCTGTTATTCACATTACCCCTTTGGAGCTTTTCAAAATCAATGGTATTGCCATCACAAACTCCATGCTTTACGGTGTTATCTGCGCCATTCTTACCGTTACAATTTTGATTATTACAGCTCGTCGTATGACCTTGCGGCCAAAAGGTGGGCTTATCCAAATTGTCGAGCTCGGCACGGACTTTATTACAAACTTGCTGAAAAGTGCCCTCGACAGCGAGGAAAAAGCGGTGAAATATGCACCGTACTTCGTTTCTATATTTTTCTTCATTCTGTTTAGCAACTGGCTAGGCTTGCTGCCGGGAGTTGGCGAGGCCTTTCGTATTCACGAAGCACCCCTTGCGCGTCCTTTTACAGCTGACTTGAACGGTACTCTTGCAGCTGCCACTGTGACGTGGCTGCTGGTGCAGTATTTTGCCATCAAAGAATCTGGCGTGCTCAATCACTTGAAGCACTACTTCAATGGCAGTATGAAAAACCCTATTACCCTGCTGTTGGGTATTTTTGAGATGTTTAGTGACACCACACGTATTGCCAGTTTGGCCCTGCGATTATTCTTGAACGTCGCCATTGGTGAGATTATCATCGCCGTCTTTTCCGCACTTGGTGGCCTGGCTGCACCTATTACTGCCCTGCCCTTTACCATCCTGGAACTGCTAGTTGGTGCGTTGCAGGCCTACATTTTTGTTATGTTGTCCATCATGTATCTAGCGGTTGCCGTGAAGCACGCCGATCATGGTGAGCATGAATCAGATCACCTGACTGTCAAAGAGTTAGTCGAGGCAGAAGTTGGTGGTAAGAGTACAAATTAGTAAGTAAAAGTAAGGAGAAATAATAATGTTTACATTCGCAGAGGCTCTGAACATGAGCGTACTGGCAAAAGGTATCATGATGGGCTTCGGTATGCTTGGCCCAGCAATTGGTATCGGTCTGATCGGTAGTAGCTTCATGAACGCGGTTGGTCGCAACCCAGAAGCTAGCAAATACCTTGGCCAGATCCTGGTCATCATCGCCATCGTTGAGTTGATGGCTCTATTGGTGTTCGCATCAGTTTTCATCATCAAGTAATAAGAAAGAGCAACGACACATGATCCATTTACTGTTCGCATCTGAAGCTGCTGCTGAGTCGGGTTCACCGCTGGCTGCACTTGGAGTTGATCTGAAGAGTTTTCTGTTTCAGATTGTTACCTTCGTGCTTGTTTTCTTACTACTCAAGCGCTTTGCTTTTGGACCTATCAGCAAATTGCTTGCTGAGCGTCGTAAGACAATCGATGCCGGTGTCAAAATGGGCCTTCAGATGGAAAAGCAAAAAACTAAGCTCGAAGACGATATTGCCGCAACCATGCGTGATGCTCGTCACGAAGCTGACAAGATTATTGCGAACGCCCACAAAGAGGCTCGTGAAGTTATCCGCGAAGCTGAAAAAACAGCTCAACGCAAAGGTGACGCCATGCTGGCCGATACTGAAGCGCGCATTGCAGAAGAAGTTGAGCACTCACGTCGCAAGCTCGAAAAAGACCTGGTTGGTCTGATTTCTGAGGCAACTGAAGCCATTGTGGGTGAAAAGCTTGATGCCAAGAAAGACGCAGAGCTTGTCGATCGCGTCATGAAAGGTTTGAACAAGAAGAAATAATGAGTAAGTCACGCCATCATCTTGCTGAGGTTATTGCCGAGAGAAGTCTTAAGGCAAGCAACACCAAGAAATTAGCCCAAGAGGTGGCAGCTTACTTATTGCACGACGGCCACACCGCTGACCTTGACTCGCTGGTGAGAGACATTATGCAGTACCGTGCTGACCACGGCGTGGTTGAGGTGACAGCTGTAAGTAGTCATGAACTCGACAAAACAGTGGTAGCGGATATCAAGCGGTTACTCCACGATGAGTATCCGCATGCCAAGCACGTAACTATCAATCAACACATTGACCCGCGTGTGGTCGGTGGCGTTCGGATTGACCAAGCTAATGAGCAACTTGATCTGACGACACGAGCCAAACTGAACAAGTTCAAACGATTAACGGGAGCCGGAAAGGAATACTAGTGAACGACATCTCCATTCGTGATTTATCAGAAGAAATTCGAGCCGCAATTGCCGAGCTCAAAGATCGTCCCGACATTGAAAAAGTCGGTGTTGTTACCCGCGTGGGTGACGGTGTGGCCTGGATTTATGGCCTAACCAACTGTGGTTATAACGAAATGATTGAAATTGACGCCATCGACGGCAGTGCTATGACAGCCTTCGCCTTTAACCTGGGTGAAGACGAGATTGGTGCCGTACTACTTGGCGATGACACGCAGGTTAAGGCCGGTGCACACGCGCACCTTACCGGTAAAATTCTGGAAGTCCCCGTTGGCCCTGAACTCGTTGGTCGTGTGGTTAATCCGCTTGGAGAACCAATCGACGGCAAGGGTGAGATCAAAGCCGCCCAAACCAGCCCGGTTGAAAAAGCTGCTCCTGGCGTGCTTGCTCGAAAAGGTGTCCATGAGCCAATGATGACTGGTATTACGGCCATTGACGCCATGGTGCCTATCGGTCGTGGTCAGCGTGAGTTGATTATTGGTGACCGCCAGACCGGTAAAACGGCAGTAGCGCTCGACACCATGATTAATCAGCACCGGCAGAACACGGGCGTGGTGAACATCTACGTGGCGGTGGGCCAGAAGCTGAGCAAGATTGCACGTTTGGTTGAGCGATTGAAGCGCGAAGGCGTGATGGATCAAACCATTGTGGTTGCCACCAGTGCCGCCGACCCTGCAAGTATGCAGTATTTGGCGCCATACGCCGGTGCCGCGATGGGCGAATATTTCCGTGACAACAAACAACACGCCCTGATCATTTACGATGACTTGTCCAAGCACGCTGCTGCGTACCGACAAATGAGTCTGTTGCTCCGCCGTCCCCCAGGCCGCGAAGCCTATCCTGGTGATGTCTTCTACTTGCACTCTCGATTACTTGAGCGAGCTGCGAAGTTGAACGACGACCTCGGGGCTGGTTCATTGACGGCCTTGCCCATCATTGAAACGCAGGCGGGTGACATTAGTGCTTACATCCCTACTAACGTGATTTCTATCACCGACGGTCAGATCTTCATGGAAACTGACCTGTTCTATCAGGGTATTCGCCCGGCTATCTCAGTTGGTCTGTCCGTCTCACGTGTTGGTGGTAGCGCACAGACGAAGGCCGTGAAAAGTGTTGCCGGAAGCTTACGTCTAGACTTGGCCCAGTTCCGTGAATTGGCCGCATTTTCTCAGTTCTCTACTGACCTAGACGCCGAAACGAGGCATCGTATCGAGCGTGGCCAGCGCCTTACTGAGTTATTGAAACAACCACAGTACAGCCCATACGCTATCTGGCAGATGTATGCACTGCTGTTAGCTGCCACTAAGGGTTGTTTCGATAAAGTCCCTGTCGACAAGATTAAGACGGTTGAAGCCAACCTTTTGCGCGAACTCAAGCACGAGCATGGTAAGGACATGGATACTATTAATACTGGTGCAGCACCCGACGAGAAAATCCAAAAAAAGATTACCGATCTCGCCACCAAGATTGCCGAAAGCTATAAAGTAGAAGAAAAGGCAGAAGCTAAGAAATAGTTATGGCCAACACCATTACGCTTAAACGTCGGATTACTTCCGTCAAGAACACCAAGCAGATTACCAAAGCTATGGAGTTAGTGGCGGCTAGTAAAATGCGTAAGGCACAAGAGCACGCTATTCATGGTCGTGAATATCGTGAAGCCGCTCATTCTTTGCTAACACGACTGAGTACGATTACTGATGTCGACCAGCACCCCTTGTTTGTAAAACGCCCAGTAAAAACACGAGTATATGTTGTGATTACTAGTAACCGCGGGCTAGCGGGTGCGTACAATTCAAATATCATTCGCTTGCTGTCTCGGGCGATCTTGCAAGACGAAAAAAATGGTGTGAACGCCAAGGTTATCGCCGTAGGAAAACAAGTTGCAAACTTTGTTCGTCGTATCGAAGGCGTTGAGTTACTGGCCGC
>OMJO01000034.1 GCA_900299395.1 bacterium | reverse complement strand
GAGGATTATGACAAAATACGTGCAGAACTGCTCAAGAAATCCCTGATGGGGTCGTCCGAAAAGGTGGTGGCACAAGCTGCGGGGCAGCCACCAGCAGAGCAAAAGCAGGAGGCGCCACATGCTTAGGCCAAATGAACTCGAGCGGCAAGAGAAGGCGGTTGCAACACTTGTAGAACTGACGAGTGTGTTTGAAGGTATCGCAAGTATGCGCATTGCTCAAATACGCAATCAGGTACTTCAGTCGACGCAGTTTTTCCACGAACTGTGGCATATCTATTCTCAAATCCGTGTGGATGAGAGCTTTCACTTTGGTCGCAGTGCTAACAAGATGCAGGTTAGTGATCGCGAATTGTTTTTGATTATAACCTCTGAGGGTGGATTTAGTGGGGATATTGACCAGCGCCTTGTAGAACTCATGCTCAAATCATACGATCGTTCTAAACATGACGTTGTGGTAGTTGGGCATCACGGTGCATTGCAGTTGGCCCAGCATGGTGTGCCGTTCAAGAAGTATTACAAACTACCCGTTAAAGACCAGAATATAAATGTTACACCCATCACCGAAGAAGTACGGCATTACCAGTCTACGCAGGTGTTTTACCAGCAATACGTTTCCTTATTGGTTCAAGAAGTTAAACATATTGCTCTGTCCGCCGCTGTGCAGGAACGTGGTCAGAAAGTAACGGCAACGGACGAGGTTATCACCGAATCAAACTATATTTTTGAGCCGAGTACACGTGCGGTGGTTGATCACTTGGAGAACTCGATGATGCAAATTGCTATTTCTCAGGTTATTTTGGAGTCGAAGCTAGCGCAGTACGCCTCTCGTTTTAAGGCGATGTCAGCGGCTCACGAAAAATCAGAAGAAAGCCGCAATGAAATCCATTTGTCATTCAACCGTGCCAAACGGGCTGTTAAAGACGAGCGGCTGAAAGAGATAATCAACGGTTTGCGCAAGGCGGGGTCGGCAGCATGAATGGCGTTGTTGTATCCATTCGTGACCTGATTGTGCGCGTGCAGTTTGATGAAGATGCTCCTCGTGTAGGTGAGTTACTGGTTGTTGAAAATGGGCTGCAGACACTCTTGCTTGTAGATCATCTCGAGCCTAATGGCATAGCGCTCTGTCTCAATATTCGTACTGTTCGACAGGTACAAAAAGGCATGACTGTAAAGCGAACAAAGCGTGGTATTGAGATACCCGTTGGCGAAAAGGTTATTGGTCGAATTTTTGACGCCATGGGCGCACCAATGGATGATCTCCCACCGGTCAGCGGTGACGATGTTGAGTATAAAGAGATCATGCACATACCAGGCAGAACGACAAACTTCACTATGGCCAAACCCGAGATTTTAGAAACAGGGATCAAGGTTATTGACTTCTTCACGCCGTTCGTCAAAGGCCGTAAGATCGGCATTATTGGTGGTGCTGGTGTGGGGAAGACCGTGCTCACCATGGAGCTCATCAATAACATTGCCCAGAGTGGTGGCGGCCTATCATTCTTTGCTGGTATTGGAGAGCGTATCCGTGAGGGCCATGAGCTGTATCAAACACTTAAAGAAAACGACCTGCTGAAGAATACTTGTATGTTCTTTGGCCAAATGAATGAAAACCCTATCCAACGTGCGTTAATTGCGATTGCGGCAGTCGCCGAGGCAGAGTACTTCAGGGATGAGCGTAACAAAGACATTCTGTTTTTCGCCGACAATATGTATCGATATGTACAGGCGAAGAACGAGTTGGCGACTATTTTGGATCAAGTACCAAGTGAAGGTGGCTACGAGGCTACTGTATTCTCGGATATTAAGGTCTTGCAAGATCGCCTGAGCTCCAACGAAAAAGGCTCCATTACTTCTGTGCAAACTATTTATGTACCAGCCGACGACCTCAGTGATCCTGCCGTACAGATGATTCAGCATGAGCTTGATTCTATCGTTGTGCTTTCTCGTAAAGTTGCAGAGCAGGGTATCCGGCCGGCTGTTGATTTGACTAAGACGACGTCTTCGCTTTTAACACCAGAAATCGTCGGTGACCGGCACTACGTGCTCAGTGTCCAGGTGCAAGCTCTATTGCAGAAGTACGAATCACTCAAAAGCATCATTGCCATTATTGGTGAAAATGAACTGTCTGCTGTCGATAGAGCTGATTATGCAAAGGCCAAGAAGCTCATCGCCAACTTCACGCAAAACATGCATGTTATGGAAAAACACAATGGTGTGCCCGGCGAATTTTCTACGCGTGAGCAAACCCTCCAATCGATTGAGGAGATTGTCGCTTAATGGCCGATCGTACAGCCCAAGAAGTAACCGCTGCTGCCCAGAAACGAGATGCGGCAAAACTACAGCAACAGCAGCAGTCTACGGAGATGCATGTAAAAGTCTACTCGCCGTTTAAAGTGTATTTTGATGGTCTTGCGCAGAGTATCTCGGCGGTGAATGACACTGGTCCGTTTGATATTTTGCCCATGCACCATAACTTTATGACGCTACTCAATCCGTGCGAGGTGGTAGTACGCACAGCAACAACCCAAGACAAACTACAGATCAACAAAGGCATTATGCACGTCAAAGCCGATCAGGTGATTGTTTTCCTCGACGTTTAGGCGAGTTTTTTGAATACTATCACGCCAACTGCGATAACAAAGAAAGAGCCGTAGTACCAGATTCTGTTACGGTAGAGGTGCTTGGTAATGCGATTAGTATTTTTAGCCATACTTTTTATAGCTTAGCATGAGGTTTATGGTTATGTCATTATGCGCGTAGTAAAACAGGGGTAGATTTGCTATAATGAGTGTTATATGGCTCAAAAAGTATTTGTAGGTCTCAGTGGAGGCGTTGATAGTTCTGTGACGGCTGCTCTGCTCAAGCAGCAGGGCTATGACGTGGTGGGCGTTTATATGAAAAACTGGAGCCAAGATCTGCCAGGCTTTCCGTGCCTATGGAAAGAAGATTACCAAGACGCGAAGCGCGTGGCGGTCCAGCTTGATATTCCGTTTATGATGTTCGACTTTGAAAAAGAATATCGGCACAGAGTGGTTGATTATATGATTGAGGGTTTCAAAGTTGGCATTACACCGAATCCCGATATCATGTGTAATCAAGAGATAAAGTTCAAACTATTCCTTGATATGGCACTGGAACATGGTGCGGATTTGATAGCAACCGGGCACTATGCCAAAACTAAAAATGGTCAGCTATTGGCAGCCAAGGACGGCAATAAGGATCAAACATATTTTCTCTACCGGGTTGATCAATCAGCGTTAGAGAAGACGCTATTCCCCCTAGGTGATTACACAAAGCCGGAAGTGCGGGATCTGGCCAAGAAGTTTGGGCTTGTTACTGCAGCCAAAAAGGAGAGCATGGGCATCTGTTTTGTTGGTAAAGTAGGTATCAAAGAATTCCTGCAGCGGTTTGTGAAAAGCAAACCAGGGAACATTGTTGATCAAACGGGAGCGGTAATTGGCACACATGACGGGGCAATATTCTATACCATCGGTCAGCGACATGGACTGGATGTTGGTGGCGGATTGCCGTATTACGTCACGGGTAAAGATATGAAAAAGAACGAAGTATATGTCACGAATAAACTGGATGACCCTGATTTATGGCGAGATGAGTGTACTATTACAAGTACTCATTGGATTAACAAAGCGCCACGAAATGGGCAAAAACTGCAGGTCCGTACTAGGCACCGTGCGTCGTTAGAAAACTGCAGCGTTAGTATAAAAGACAAAAAAGCGCTTATTAAGCTCGAGAATCCTGTGCGTGCTTTGACGCCTGGGCAATCTGCTGTGCTTTATGATGGTCACCATGTGCTTGGCGGCGGCATTGTTTCATAAATGAAAAAGCTGCATACGGAGTCTGGAAATGATCCTAGTGGATCAACGTCAGTGCACATGCATGCAGCTTGTTCCCCTTGGGTCCCAGTATTGTCGCGAAGTGTGGCGACTCATGGCGTCTTGTCCCTCGGGGAGTGTTCGTCTTTGTCAGCTGTACGGCAGGATGGCCTCTAGTGCCTTCTTGGTACCGTAGAAGTACCCGTTTGGCAGCAGTAGCCGGATGTAGTGGCCGTTTGCCCACCGTATTTCCAGGGTAGAACCCGGCTCGAGGCGGTGAAGCCGCAGTTGCCAGGTTGCACCTCGGAGATTGTGGTGCTCGTTGAGCCGTGGGAAGTGAATGACACTGCCGCTGGCGTACACTCGTCTCCTGAACATCCCCACTCCTTGTTCGGGTGACTACTTGGGCTGATCGGTGGCCTTGGGCTTGCGTTGGTTGCACGGCGGTGTTCCGTACAATGCACGGCGGCTCTTCTGGGACCACACGGTGCTCCCGTAGACGAGACCGCCGCCCAAGATGAGTCCAGCGATTTCCTTGATGGTCATGGATTCCTCTCTACTTGTGCTTGCTGGGCTTGGCTGCGTGGTGCAGCGCGATCCCCGCAACGGTGAGGACGATGATGGTCACGATGGCCAACACTGCCCAGTCTGCTCCGGATAGGTACTTTAGGTTGTGCAAACTTCACGCTCCTAATCTGTTGTCCGACTGACGAACGGCACAAATAATAACACAAATATTGGTGTTTTGTCAATCTGATGTACCTCTGTTATAATGAGCCACGATGGACGCTCAAGATATTCGAAAACACTACCTTGATTTCTTTGTAAAACAAGGCCACAGCGTTATTCCGCGTGCCCTGTTGGTACCACAAAATGACCCAACGACGCTCTTTACCGGCAGCGGCATGCAGCCTCTTATCCCGTATTTACTAGGTGAACCATACCAAAGCGGCAATCGACTCGTAGACAGCCAAACATGTTTGCGGGCTCAAGATATTGATGAAGTTGGCGATAACCGTCACACCACCTTTTTTGAAATGCTCGGTAACTGGAGTTTGGGTGATTACTTTAAGGCAGAACAGTTGCCGTGGTTTTTTGAATTTTTAACGGATACAGTGGGGCTTGATCCAAGCAAGCTATACGTCACTTGCTTCATTGGTGACAAAGCAAATGATATTCCACAAGACACGGAAAGTGCGGCTATCTGGAAGAAGCTTTTTGAAGCCAAGGGAGTGGAGGCAAAAGAGGCCAAAATCGGTAGCGAGGAAGCTGGGTACAAAAAAGGTATCAAGCCGGGCGAGCGAATCTTTTACTATGATGCCAGTAAAAACTGGTGGTGCCGTGCCGGCAAAATTGCTGATATGCCAGCTGGGGAGCCGGGTGGTCCTGACAGCGAAGTATTCTACGAGTTTGACTTTATCCAGCACGATAAAAAGTGGGGGGAGCATTGTCATCCAAATTGCGACTGTGGCCGCTTTATGGAGATTGGCAACAGTGTGTTTATGGAGTATGTCAAAACTGACAAAGGTTTTGACAGGCTGCCCAAGCAAAATGTGGACTTTGGAGGCGGGCTGGAGCGTATTGCCGCAGCTGCACTGAATAGCCCTGACGTGTTCAAGATAAGTATCGTCTGGCCAATTATCGAAGAGCTCGAAAAGCGTAGTGGCAAGAACTACGATAGTCACACCGAAAGCATGCGTGTCATTGCTGACCACCTGCGTGCTGCTACCTTCTTAGCTGTTGATGGCGTTACGCCAAGCAATAAAGAACAGGGTTATGTGATGCGCCGCCTGGTCCGTCGGGCTATTCGGTTTGCTTTTGAGCTGGGCATCGAACAAAACTTCTTAGAGTTTGTAGTGCCGGTCATCGCAGACTTATATGAAAAAGACTTTCCTGAAGTTGCTGCCAAACGCCAGGAAGTAATTGAAACGCTCATGAAGGAAGAAAAAATCTTCCGCCAGACACTGCGCAAAGGTGTCCGTGAATTACAAAAGATTGGGCAAAACGGGCAAATCACGGGTGACGATATTTTTACGCTGTATGACACGTATGGGTTCCCCGTGGAACTGAGCACCGAAGAGGCAGCAATTCAGAATTATCCATTGAGTGATTCGTGGCAGAAAGAGTTTGACGCCAAGATGACAGAGCAGCGGCTACGTAGCCAGACGGCAGCAAAAGGTACTTTCAAAGGTGGTCTGGGTGGCCAGACATTGCAGCACAAGAAGTATCACACTGCCACACACTTGATGTACCAAGCACTGCGCGATGTGCTGGGTGATCATGTCATTCAGCGCGGCAGCAACATCACTGAAGAGCGTTTACGTTTTGACTTTAGTCATCCCGAAAAAGTGACGCCAGAGCAGCTCAAGCAAGTGGAAGACATCGTGAATGAACAGATTCAGAAAGATTTAATCGTCACCTGGAAAGAGTATCCGACCAAAGTAGCTATCGAAGAAAAACACGCGCTTGGCCAGTTTGGCGACCGCTACGGCGACACGGTAAAGGTGTATAACATGCAGGCAAAAGGCGAAGATAAACCGTTTAGTTTTGAGATATGTGGCGGCCCGCATGTCGACCACACACTGCAACTTGCTGAAGACGGCAAGAAATTCAAAATCCTGAAAGAAGAAGCTTCAAGTGCCGGGATACGCCGAATCAAGGCCGTCCTGCAGTAAGATTACTCCTCAAATTGTGCTATAATCAAAGCACTTATGCTCAAAAAACTAAAAGACCTATCTAGCTCTCTTGCGGGCTCAAAAACCAAAACAAATGCCAAGGCGCAGTATTTGGTGGGCCTCGATATTGGTACCGAGTTTGTGAAGGCATTGGTGGCAAAAGTGCAGGGCGATCGTATGGAAGTGGTGGGTGTCGGCCGAGTGCACCAAGATTATAATGACATGCAAGCTGGTGCGATTGCAGACATTGCTGCGGTGGTGGCAAATTGTAATGCCGCACTTAACAAGGCCGAGCAGCAGGCGGGCATTAGTGCGCGTACTGCCGTACTGGGGATTGCTGGCGAATTAGTAAAGGGCACAACTACCACCGTAAAATTCAACCGCAAAAACGCCGAAAAGGCACTCGACATAGCTGAAGTTGAACATATTATTGGGCGAGTCCAGGAGCGCGCCGAGACCAAAGCCAAGCAGCAACTTGCATGGGAGCTTGGGGGTAAAGAAATCGATATCCGTTTGGTAAACAGTGCGCTGGTGAGCATCGAGATTGATGGCTACGCGGTCACCAACCCCATCGGTTTCCAGGGTAAAGAAGTCGTGGTGCAGCTCTACACGGCTTTTGCGCCCATGATCCACATCGGTGCGTTAGAGCGGACGGCGACCGAGCTTGACCTTGATTTGTTGGCAGTGGCCGCAGAACCGTTTGCCGTGTCTCGATCTGTTATTGGTGATGATCCAAACGCTACGATGAGTGCTATTTTGATGGACGTTGGTGGAGGTACGACTGACATCGCAGTGGTCAATGAGGGTGGTGTACAGGGTACAAAAATGTTCGGCATTGGCGGTCGGGCCTTTACGCGTTCGATAGAGCGGGCATTGAACGTGAGCTTCACGCAGGCCGAAGAAGTAAAACTGGCGCTCGGCACCAACAAATTGCCATCGAACAAGGTTCCTATTATAGAAAAAGCGCTCGATAAAACACTGGAAGTATGGTTGAGCGGTATTGAGTTGGCGTTGAGCGAATTCACCAGTCTCGATCATCTCCCGCATCGCATTCTATTGTGTGGTGGTGGTTCGAGCCTCGATATGCTGGTCGATAAGCTAGAGCAAACGTCCTGGTATACCAAACTGCCGTTTACGCGAAAGCCGGTTATCCAGCATATTCGCCCTGAGCAGGTAGTTGGCATTGTTGACAAAACGGCGTCCGTTACCGATCATACTTTCATAACCGCAATGGGTTTACTGAGGGTAGGACTCGATACATTACAACAAGAAGACAGTCAGCCATCAGGCTCGTTCCGGGAAAAGATTGATAGGATGTTACGCACATGACAGCACCAAAGAAAGACACTGTTTACATCGACGTTGATGACGAAATAACCGCCATCGTTGAGAAAGTACAAGACAGTAAAGGCAAGATTGTTGCGTTGGTTTTACCGAAGCGCGCAGCTGTACTGCAGAGCACGGTCAATATGCGCCTTCTCAAGCGAGCTGCCCACCAGGCAAAAAAGAGCCTGGTCCTTATTACTTCTGAAGCGGCGATTCTGCCATTGGCAGGCGCAGTAGGGGTGCATGTATCGAAGTCATTGCAAAGCAAGCCAACCATTCCACCCGCGCCAGAAACAAAGACATCTACTCTGACGATAAATGATGAAGAAGCCGAAACTGATGAACCACTTGATCCAGCCGCACCTATCGGCAAGCTGGCCGGTATGGAAGACAATGAGCCGGAAGAAACTATCGACGTAGACTACGATGACAATAGTGAAGACCAACCAACCAAGAAGAAAGGTAAAGAAAAAGCCCCCAACAAGAAACTCAAAGTGCCAAACTTTGAACGGTTCCGATTATGGATTATTTTGGGCGGTGTAGCACTGTTGGTTATTTTGATTGGTTCCATCTGGGCGTTTTACATTGCCCCCAGGGCCAAAGTGGTGTTAAAGACGGACGCGTCAGACGTAACCAGCACCCTCGATATTACGGCTAGCCCGAGTGCCAAATCACTCGATAAGGACAAGCCAATAGTGCGCGCAGAGAGCAAGCAGTACCAAAAAACTGATACACAGAAAGTAGCAGCAACTGGCCAGAAAAACGTAGGCAATAAGGCGACGGGTACAGTAACACTAACACTGACAGATTGTTCGCAGGCTCAAGTAACCGTTCCTTCAGGCACGGCGGTATCGTCTAATAATCTGAGTTTCATAACACAAGCGAGCGCTACCATGGTTAGCACCATCAAAGGTGGAAAATGCAGTAATGACAGTGATGCTTCAGCCAGTGTTAGCGTGACGGCGCAAAATGGCGGAGATCAGTATAATCTTAGTGCTCGTTCATACGTTGTGGGCGGAGCTAGTAATGTTAGTGCTAGCGGTTCGGCTATGACTGGCGGTACGAATAAACTCGTTAAAGTAGTGAGTCAGCAAGATTTTGATGCAGCCAAGCAGCAGCTAATGGACAAGGCCAACGAAGCGGGGGTGGCCGATCTCAAGATGCAGTTATCATCAGCAAACCTAGTCGTTATGGCCGACACCATGAAGCTAACCGACCAAGCAGTGACTGCAGCGCCTAATATTGGCGATGAAGCTGAGGAGACGACGGTCACGGCCAAGCTAACCTACACCATGTTTGGCATGAACAAGGACGATGTCAAACAGCTTGTCGAGGCAGACGTTAAGCAAAAGATAGATACCTCAACCCAGCAAATTCTTGAAGAAGACGACGGCCTGAGCAAAGCAACCATAAAGACGCAGGAAAAGAAATCCAACGGTGATATTCCGGTTAACATCCAAGTACAGGTTTCCGCTGGAGCCAAGCAGGATACTGAGGCGATCAAGAAAGAGATAATGGGCAAAAAGAAGGGCGTAGCGCTCGAGACGTTGCGTAAGCGACCGGGTATCAAAGATGCTGACATTCAGTACAGTCCGTTCTGGGTATTCTCTACACCAAAGAAAGCAAGCAAGATAACGGTGGTGTTTGAGAAGGCCGATGGCAGCCAATAATCTTTTAGCACTTGATGTTGGGGAGCGCCGCATTGGCGTTGCGTTGGCAACGTCGCGTGCACGGCTTGCTTCTCCATTCACGACGCTTGATCACACAGAAGATATATATCAAAAAATTCGCGATATTCTGGACCAGCAGGAAGTTAACCGTGTGGTGGTCGGACTACCCCGCAACATGCATGACCAAGATACGGCGCAAACGGCGTACGTGCGACGCTTTGCCGAGGGATTACGGCGCGAAATTCGCACAATTGCGGTAGAATTTCAGGATGAGGCAGAAACCAGCCGAAAGGCGGAGTCGGAACTGATGGCGCGAAAAAAACCATATACCAAGGGCGACATTGATGCGTTAGCAGCAACGTACATACTGCAGGATTACCTCGATCAACATGCAGGAGGCGCGCTATGAGCAATGTGCCCAAAAAGCGAAGTTTGCCATGGGCGATTGTATCTGTTTGTGTGGCGGTATTTGCAGCTATCTTAATAGCTGGTGTAACCGTCAGACAGGTATATATTCGCAACCTAAAACCAGTGAATGCCTCGCAGCGCACCGTTACCATTACGGTTCCGCGTGGTGCAACCCTGCACGATATAACTTTACTGCTGCAGAAACAGAATCTCATCCGTAGCTCTTGGGCATTTGAATGGTACGTGCGCAGCAAAGAAGTTCGAGATAACTTGCAAGCAGGTACCTATGAACTTCGCCCCAGCCAGAGCGTACAGGAGATTGTAGATGTCCTTACCCAAGGTCGTATCGCTAAAGATTTATTTACGATTTTGCCAGCCCAGCGACTAAGCCAAATTCGCGATCGTCTCGTCAGTAGTGGTTATACGGCCACAGAAGTAGATGCCGCACTGCAGCCCGACCAGTACAAAGGTCATCCCGCTCTTGTCGATAAGCCCGCAGGTGCAAGTCTCGAGGGCTATCTCTACCCCGAATCATTTGAAAAAACGGCAGACACGAAACCAACTGCTATCATCAAGGCTTCGCTTGATGAAATGGCAAAGAAGCTGACACCAGATGTGCGTAGTGCGATTACGAGCCAAGGGCTCCCGGTTTACCAAGGTATAATTTTGGCTTCTATTGTCGAGAAAGAGGTCTCGAAGCCCGAAGATCGTGCCATTGTGGCGCAGGTCTTTTACAAGCGGTTGCGCACGGGTATGGTGCTTGGGTCTGACGTGACGGTGCTATATGGTTCGTTGGTGGCTAAAGGGACAAATGACCTCACGTATGACTCGCCATACAATACCCACTTACATGCGGGGCTTCCACCCGGGCCCATCAGTAATGTTTCACAGGTTTCTCTAAATGCAGTGGGTCACCCGGCGAGTACCGACTACTTGTACTTTGTGAGCGGGGATGATGGAGTGACTTATTTCTCGAACACACTCAACGAGCACAATGCCGCGGTGGCAGCTCACTGCAAAAAGCTTTGTAGCCAGTAATCTGACAGGGGTGGGTGATGCTTCTGGCAGTTGTTCGACGTATTGTTTTTTGCTATACTAATGTCGTGCAGTTTACCTCTGGAGTAACAGGGGTGAGTGGGATCTGCGCTCCACTGTTGTCGAATACATATAACAGGAGTGGTCGAACTCTCCTGCAAGGCAAGTAAGAACCAGCAGTGCGATTGGCGTCAGTAGATGCCCGGAGAAGAATATTCGTACAACCAATCAGACACTTAGCCAAAGGTTGAGTAGTCGTCCAACGAGTCTTATCAGTCGTATTGGCTGGAACAAGATGTTGCGGAAGTCAAAAACCCGTAAGCGAGCTATTCGTTACGGTTTGCTTAGTTTGAACGTAATCGTACTGGTTGCGGTTGTTGCATTTGTGGTCAATAACCCAAGCGGTGTAGCTGGTACTAAGCAGAGTGCCCTTGGTTCTTCCAGTGTGACAACTAACCCACTTGATGAATTATCCTCGGCGGATATTGCTGCGCATGTGGCGCTTATGACTCGCATGGATGAAGCTGTATCAGTATCTAACCAAGCAGACAGTGTCAATGATCAGCTGGCAGTTGCGCCGGCTGATAACAGAGTTATTGCGAAGCCACAGGTGGTAAATACCAGCACCAAAACACGAAAAGATATCATCCGATATGTTACCCAGAGTGGTGATACTGTTGGTTCGTTGGCTGCAAAGTTTAGTGTCACGTCCGACAGTATTAAATGGTCAAATGGTTTAACCACGGACTCACTGGCAGCCAATAAGGTCCTGTGGATATCACCGATTAGTGACGGTATTGTCTATAGCGTTGTGAGTGGCGATACGCCACAATCACTTGCCGATAAGTACCGTGCAAGCAAGGACGCGATTATCGCGTTTAACGATGCAGAGGTAAGTGGTTTACCGGTGGGTGAAAAGATTGTTATTCCTGGTGGTACACAACCAGCTGCGCGGAGCACAGGTGCTGCGGTATTCGGTGGCTTTGCTTGGGGTGGTTATACTGCGGTGTACTCCAGTAACGGCTATGATTATGGTTGGTGTACTTACTATGCCGCTTTACGCCGTGCACAGATTGGTCGACCTGTTCCGAGTAATTTAGGTAACGCGTACAGCTGGTATCGTCTCGCTCAGCGGGCAGGAATCCCAACTGGCCTTACTCCTCAGGTAGGTGCGGTTGCTGTGAATGAAGGCGGAAACCACGTTTCGGTTGTCGAGGCAGTTAATGATGATGGCAGTTTCTGGGTTTCTGAGATGAACTCACATGGCCAGGTGAGCATGACCGATTCGACACCTGCTGGGGGCTGGAACCGCATTGACTGGAAGATGTACGGTTCTGCCGGAAACTTGAAGTTCGTCTACTAGTGTTACTCTATCTGTTAATACGGTATACTTACAGGCAATATGTTTGTTGATAAAGCAGAGGTTGTAATCAAAGCAGGCGATGGCGGTGACGGCTACGTCAGTTTTCGGCATGAGAAGTTTGTTGATAAAGGTGGTCCCGACGGCGGCGACGGCGGCGATGGCGGCGACATTGTGCTGCTGGCCAGCCGGAATCAGAATACGCTAGCGGCCTTCCGCTATCAGAAACGTCTAACGGCCGAACCGGGCAGCCCTGGCTTTAAGCAGCGCAAGCATGGCAAAAGTGGCGACGATCTTGTGGTGCCGGTTCCTGTGGGGACGACACTTGTTTCTAACGAGGGTGAGGTTATAGCTGATCTGACAGAAGATGGGCAGCGAGCAATCGTTGCCGCGGGCGGAAAGGGTGGCTTTGGCAACGCTCACTTTGTATCATCGACGCGTCAGGCCCCGCGAGTTGCAGAAAAAGGCGAAAAGGGTGACGAGCTATCAGCCGTGCTGGAGCTACGGATGATCGCTGATGTGGGGCTGGTTGGACTGCCAAATGCTGGCAAATCAACGCTGCTGGCAAGTATCAGTAACGCTCGACCAGAGATAGCTGACTACCCCTTCACAACACTAACGCCAAATTTGGGTGTCGTAGATATCGACAAAGAACACAGTCTTTTGTTTGCCGATATCCCGGGACTTATCGAGGGAGCCAGTCATGGCAAAGGTTTGGGCGATGAATTCCTGCGCCATGTAGAGCGCACCGCAGTTTTGTTGCACTTGGTTGATGCATATCAAGACGATATCGCGGGGGCCTATCAGACTATACAATCAGAACTCAAGGCGTATAAGATTGATCTCACAAAGCGGCCACAGCTGGTAGCGCTGACCAAAGTGGAAGGACTTGATGAAGAAATTATTACCGACAGGATAGCCGAACTTCGTGCTGTTGTACCAAAAGGCACCACCATAGTAGCCATTTCGTCCCAGAGCAAGCAGGGTATCAGCGAGCTCCTTTATGCAGTGCAGAAAGTTGTCGACAAAGAGCGTAAAAAGCAGCAGAAGAACAGTAAGCCCGCATTGCCAGTCATTCGGCTGACAGAAGATGTGGCCTGGAAGGTCACGCCAACCAAAGACGGCTACAAGGTGACTGGTCGTAAGATAGAACGATTTGCCATGCGTACAGACTTTACTAACCCTCAAGGCGTCCAACGCCTTCGAGACATCATGAAAAAGATGGGCATTATGCGAGAACTGGAACGCAAGGGCGTTGAGCCAGGGCAACACATCACTATTGGTAGTATCGGCAGCCTGGAGTACTAGGTGGCACAAACTTTTTATTTTTACGATTTGGAAACAAGTGGGTTTAACCCGCGCGATGCGCGCATTATGCAGTTTGCGGGCCAAAGGACGGACTTGCAGATGAACCTAATCGGGGAGCCACACAACATCCTGATTAAGATGACTGATGATGTTGTACCCGATCCGGACGCTGTGCTAATCACCGGTATTACACCACAGAAGGCAATCGCCGATGGCGTAACTGAAGCGGAATTTTTGCAGCAATTTCATGAGCAGATAGCCACACCCGATACCATCTTTGTTGGCTATAACAGTGTCCGATTTGATGATGAGTTTATGCGCTATCTCCACTATCGTAATTTTTATGACCCCTACGAGTGGCAGTGGCAAGATGGCAAAAGTCGGTGGGATTTGCTCGATGTCGTGCGAATGATGCGCGCACTACGCCCAGACGGTATTCAGTGGCCATTCGATAGTGCTGGCAAACCTAGCAATCGTCTAGAGCTACTAACAAGTGTAAACAAAATAGAACATGGGCAAGCCCACGACGCATTAAGCGACGTTGTAGCGCTCATTGCCTTGGCAAAACTCATGCAACAAAAACAGCCCAAACTATTTGGTTATTTACTTGGCATGCGCAATAAGGCAAGTGTGTGTGCACTGGCGGAGTCGGGGCAGCCATTTGTTTATTCCTCTGGCAAATACAGTAGTGAATGGGAGAAAACGACGGTGGTCGCCACTATTGCTGAGCATCCTAAGAGAGGCGTGTTGGTCTATGATTTACGGGAAGATCCTGCAGCCTGGGCGGGCAAATCGGCAACAGAGCTGGCAGCAGCTTGGCAGCGTCGCTGGGATGATCCTGAGCCGAGGCTGCCGATTAAAACGTTACAGTTTAACCGGTGCCCAGCAATCGCTCCTTTGGGCGTTTTCGACGCTGAAAGTCAAAAGCGTCTCAAGCTGCCCATAAAAGTAATAGAAAAGCACTACCAGACACTCCAAAAGGCAAACTTGGCAGAACCAGTTCTTGAAGCTCTCGCCATGCTCGAAAAGCAGCGTCAGGTGCAATTGGTAGTCGATTCCCAGGAAGCCGATACGAAACTTTATGATAGCTTTTTTGCTAATCAGGACAAAAATGTCATGCGTGCCGTTCGTGTCGCCCAAGCCACTGAACTAGCCGAGTACGCCACTAAGCTCAAAGACGAACGGCTACAAGCGTTACTGCCGCTGTACCAAGCACGAAATTATCCCAATAGTCTCACGAGTGAGCAACGTCAACAGTGGGAGGTTTTCCGGCATCGTAGACTGCTCGGTGGTAAACAGGAGAGCCGACTGGCTAAGTTTTTCCGGCGTTTGGGTGAGTTGGCGGAACAGGTGAGTATGGGTGAAAAACGTTTTTTACTTGAAGAGCTGCAGCTGTATGGGCAAAGTATTCTTCCGGAAGATACAGAACTATCTTAAAGGCTTGGCGCTATTTCGTTGTTCTGTCGGACTCTGGCTATTCGTTGCAGTGTCCGATGAGCTTGTGCAATACCACAAATAAAAGCGATACCCAGCAATAGACTGCCGAGTGAAATAGAGACATTTGTACCGGGTATTAAACCGAGGACGATAAATTCTAGCATTTCGCCACCTTTGTGATTACGATTTGACTTGTATTTTACATAATTTTGCCAATAAAGCAATAATATTACTTTATGCTTATGTTTCTTTGTTCTTTGGCCACGGTGGTCTACCATAGATGTGTGACACTATTCAGCGAAGAACTTGCAGCTTGGTTGGCATCAAAAGAACCAAAAACGTTTGGGAATATTGAACGTGTGTTTCAAGAGCGAAGCTTTGCCATAGCCATTTTTCTGCTGATGTTTATCCCAGCTCTGCCTCTTCCTACAGGTGGCATCACGCATGTTTTTGAGATAATTGCGGCACTACTGACGATAGAGATGATTATCGGGTTGCACTCAATATGGCTGCCAAAACGATGGCGGAATATGGAGCTAGGATCACGGATGTTAGAGAAGGGGCTGCCATTTATGCAGCGACGAATTGCGTGGTTCGAGCGCTTTGCTAAACAGCGTGGCAAGAGTGTACTGCAGCATCAAATGTTTGCACGCTTTGCCGGGTTGCTCATGCTGGTTTTGATTGTTGCTGCTTTTGTGGCGCCACCATTTTCTGGTATGGATACATTACCAGCACTCGGTGTGGTGGCTATCGCGCTTTCTTTGATTCTGGGAGACGTTTTGGTATTTCTTGTGGGTTGCTGCATCGGAGCGGCTGGCGTTGGCCTAATTGCTTTTTTTGGAACCGCTGCGTTCGAAACCTTCAAACACATACTCTAGGTCAGGGACTGGTAAAAGTAGGCTTTTTTCGGTATAATCAGGCGACTTGAATCGAAGTGGAGTGAGAGGTGTCCATGGATACAATTGTTGTTAAAGGTGCTCGCGAGCACAATCTAAAGAACATTTCTGTTACCATCCCCCGAGGCAAAATGGTAGTTATTACTGGTCTCTCAGGATCTGGTAAATCAAGCTTGGCTTTCGATACTATTTATGCGGAAGGTCAGCGGCGGTATGTAGAATCACTCAGCGCCTACGCTCGACAATTCTTGGGTCTGATGGAAAAACCGGATGTCGACCAGATAGATGGATTGAGCCCAGCAATCAGTATTGACCAGAAATCAACTAGTCGAAACCCGCGCTCGACAGTAGCAACTGTTACAGAGATTTATGATTACTTGCGTCTACTATTTGCTCGTGTAGGTATCCCACACTGTCCAGTGTGCGGCAAGCCCGTCGAGCGTCAGACATCAACTGCCATTGTCGATCAGGTAGTTGGTATGTCATCAGGAGCCAAACTGATGGTATTGGCCCCAGTCGTCATTGATAAAAAAGGTGCTTTTGAACATATTCCGGAACAGTTCCAGCGAGCGGGTTTCGCACGTGCGCGTATCGATGGGGTCGTCTATGCACTCGATGAGTTCCCGGAGCTTGATAAAAAATATAAGCACACCATTGAAGTTGTCGTTGATAGGTTAGTCAACAACGAAGAAAGTAAGGGTCGTCTGACGCAGAGTATAGAGCAGGCGCTCGAGCTTGCAGATGGCCGCTTGCGTGTACTCAATGCCGACACGGAGGAGCTGCATGAGTTTAGTCTCATGTATGCGTGTGTTGACCATCCGGAAGTTGCCATTCCCGAGCTGGAGCCTCGAACATTTAGCTTCAATAGCCCATTTGGCGCATGCCCCGTTTGCACAGGATTGGGGTCTCGTTTGGAAGTTGATCCCGAACTCGTGATTCCAAACGGACGATTAACTATTGCCGAGGGAGCCATTCGTCCCTTTAACCGTATAAATGCTGATGCGTGGTATTCCAAGAAAATGCAAGCTGTGGCGGATCGGTATGGGTTTAGTTTGCATGTACCAACGAGTCAGCTCAAACCAGCAGACCTCGAGCGTATTTTGTATGGAACTCGCGATGAACGGTACAAAGTCAATCTTGGTTCAGGACGCAACTTTGAGACGACGTATGAGGGGGTTATCCCAAATCTTGAACGACGTCACAAAGAAACCGAGAGTGATTTTATGCGTCGTGACATCGAACGGTTCATGCGTGAACGTCCGTGCCATGCGTGCCATGGCCTACGACTTAAGCCGGAGGTGTTGGCCATCACAGTCGGCGGACAGTCGATTATGGATATATGTGGGTTATCGATTGATGATGCCATAACATTTTTTGCCGATCTAAAACTAAATGAAAAAGAGAGCCAAATTGGCAAGCAAATACTAAAAGAGATAAATGCTCGGCTAAAATTCATGCAGGATGTCGGTCTCAATTACCTCAGTCTTTTACGTAGTGCGGTAACGTTGTCAGGAGGCGAAGCGCAGCGAATCCGTCTGGCTACACAGATTGGCTCCGGGCTTATGGGTGTGTTGTATGTGCTTGATGAGCCTTCGATTGGCCTACACCAGCGCGACAACGCAAGGCTTATACGTACACTTAAACATCTCAGAGATCTAGGTAACACCGTACTGGTGGTAGAACACGACGAAGACACTATTCGCACTGCCGACTACTTGCTCGACATAGGTCCTGGTGCCGGTATTCATGGAGGAAAAGTCGTAGCCGCCGGTACACCCGATGAGGTTGCCAAAAATCCCGATAGTGTCACGGGTGCATATTTACAGGGCAACAAAATAATACCAACTCCCAAAAAACATCGACAAGGTAACGGCAAAGAACTAGTTATTAAGGGCGCAAAAGAGAATAACCTCAAAGACATCACCGTTTCGGTCCCACTCGGTCGTCTGGTAGTAGTCAGTGGGGTTTCGGGATCGGGCAAGTCTAGCCTTATTAACGACATCTTGGCAAAAGAACTTTCCGCAAGGCTCATGCGGGCTAATACTGTTCCTGGCCGCCATGAAGACATCGAAGGTATCAAACATCTCGACAAGGCTATTATCATCGACCAGTCTCCAATTGGCAGGACGCCACGGTCTAACTCCGCAACGTATACAGGACTCTTTACGCCAATTCGTGAACTGTTTGCTGGTGTCCCAGAAGCTAAACTTCGCGGCTATGGCCCTGGTCGGTTCAGTTTTAACGTCAAGGGCGGACGCTGTGAAAACTGTGCCGGAGATGGCATCATTAAAATCGAAATGCACTTTTTGCCAGATGTGTACGTGACGTGCGAGGTTTGTAAAGGCAAGCGTTACAATCGCGAAGCACTTGAGATACATTACAAGGGCAAAACTATTAGTGATGTTCTAGAAATGACTTGTGAAACGGCGCTCGACTTTTTTGGCAATATTCCGTCGATTGCGCGCAAGCTCCAAACACTTGTTGATGTTGGCCTTGGATATATCGCACTTGGTCAGTCTGCCACAACTCTTTCAGGTGGCGAAGCCCAACGCGTAAAGCTTGCTACTGAATTATCACGTCGTCCTACGGGGCGAACGCTGTATATCTTAGATGAGCCAACCACAGGGCTTCACATGGATGATGTTAACAAGCTACTGGGTGTCTTGCATGCGCTTGTTGATGCCGGGAATAGCATGGTGGTGATCGAGCACAATCTTGATGTTATAAAAAACGCTGACTGGATAATTGATATGGGCCCAGAAGGCGGTGCTGGCGGTGGCCAAGTCGTGGCTGAGGGCACCCCCGAAGCTGTCGCGCGCGTGGCAAAATCGTATACTGGGCAATTCCTAAAGCGAATGCTGAATAACTAAGATCGACGAAGTTTGCGAACTTTTGCTCGCGCTTGCTCGACAAGGAGTTTACGCGCTTTGGGGTCTTTTAATACATGCCCAGCTGCAACCCCGAGGCTAAGTACAACAACACCGATTATTACAACTTCAATGTAACGGTCGAGGCCAGGTATACGATCGCCAACTAAATATCCGAGAAGAGGCATACCTGCTCCCCAAAGAATACCGCCGATGACATTGAAAAACATAAATCGCTGGCGACTCATTTTACCAGCACCAGCCACGACAGGGGCAAACGTGCGAACCATGGGCGTGAATCGTGCGAGAATAATTGTTTTCCCACCATGTTTTGCATAAAAATCTTCAGCGCGTTGAATGTACTCGTGACGGAACAGTATGCCATCTTTTTTTGTAAAAAGCCGCTTGCCGGCATGTTGGCCAATACTATAGCCAACGTTATCGCCAATGATCGCTGCTGCCGCTACCATTACCATCAGCCAGACAATTGATAGCTGCCCTTGGCTGGCCGCTAGTCCTGCACCAAACAGCAAGGTGTCACCAGGTAGGAAAAAGCCGACTAAGAGGCCGGACTCTGCAAATATAATGAGGGAAATAATGAGTATACCCCCGCTTTGGATGAGATGTTGGATATCAAACATGCTCTCATAGAGTATATTTTTTCGGCTAAGTCGTCCAGTTTTGCTATAATGTAACCATACATACGATAAATCAAGGAGTGTTATGTCTACAGGTGATATTGTGGTCGAACTAGAAAAACGCGAGGTTGTCGGCAAAGGCTTGCGGCATTTGCGGTCTGAAGGCAAAGTGCCGGCCGTAATACATGATCATGGTAAAGAGTCATCTCACGTTATGGGTGATTACGTACTGCTGACAAAAGCGTATGCTGCCGCAGGGAAGCACCACCCTGTGCAGGTCAAGGTTGGATCAACAAATCGCTTAGCACTCATCAAAGATGTTGATTACGAACCCGTAAAAAACCGCATGCGGCACGTTGTTTTTCAGGCGATTAAACAGAACGAAGCCGTCGAGGCAGAAGTACCTGTTGTACTCAAAGAGGTAGATATTCCTGCCGAGAAGGTTAGCCTTCTCGTGCTAAAACAACTTAACCACGTAGAAGTAAAGGCATTACCAAAAGATTTGCCTGATGAGTTGTTCGTTGATCCTAGTACGCTTGCTGAAGTAGGTGATCACCTGACAGTTGCTGATATTGAGGTGCCAGCCGGCGTAACTATTCTGACAGAACCAGAGCATCCTATTGCGACAGTTGAGATGCCAAAAGACCAAATTGCTGAAGCCGACGCTGCAGCCGCATCACTTGCAGAAGACGCAGGTCCTAAGGCCGAAGAATCAGACGTAGAAAAAACCGATGAGTCTGCTGAGTCTGAAAAATCTGAAGACGCTAGCAAAGAATAGCTAGTCTTCTAGGAAGCCACCAGACTGGTGAGCCCATAGCTCGGCGTACTTAGCTTTGTTGCTGAGCAGCTGTTTGTGTGAGCCTTGTTCCATAACCTGTCCTTTATCGAGCACTACAATCCGATCCATGTGCTGGATAGTACTGAGGCGGTGGGCAATGACAATAGTTGTACGACCTTCCATAAGTTTCCACAACGCATCCTGAATTAGTTTCTCGCTTTCGGAGTCTAGGGCACTGGTTGCCTCGTCCAGGATAAGTATCGGTGCGTCTTTTAGCATAGCGCGCGCAATAGCAACGCGTTGCCGCTGACCACCGCTCAGCTTAACACCGCGTTCACCCACGAGCGTGTCGTAGCCATGAGGTAGGGCCTCGATAAATTCATGTGCGTGGGCAAGTTTAGCAATATGCTGAATTTCTTCGGGCGTGGCATCTGGTTTGCCATACGCAATGTTCTCGGCAATGCTACGGTGGAACAAAATAGGTTCCTGCGGCACGTATGAAATGTGGTGTCGGAGGTCTTGCTGACGTACATCTGCGATGTTTTGGCCATCAATGCTTATCTCGCCCGACTGTATGTCCATGTAGCGGAGGATAAGGTTTGTGATAGTAGTTTTGCCACCACCACTTGGGCCCACCAGCCCAACCTTTTCGCCAGCCTGTATGTCGAGGTTTAGTCCTTCAAAGAGGGTGCTTGTTTCTACACCGTCTTCTAGATAGCGGAACGCGACGTTATTGAAGGAGATAGCACCTCGGGTAAAGCGTGCAGGTTGTGGTGTTGCTGGCTCTTGGATTTCTGGTTTTATCTGCATGATCTGTGTCATATCATAGGCATCACCAAAAGCGCGGTTGAGGTTTCTTAGCACACGGCCAAATTCCCAGAGGCGACGGGTCAATCCGAGAGTATAGGTCATGATGAGGTAGATGGTGCCAATTGGCGTACGGTAACGAATGGCTACCACCAAAGCAACAACTAGGGCGATGGCCTCTAGGGCGTTAACCATACTGTTGTTTATGATGTCATTGACCATACTGACTCGTAGAAGGCGGCGTGAAGCGCGCCACGTATGATTAGCGCGAGCGAGAAATAATTTCTTTTCGATATCTTCTTGGCCAAAGCTACGAACAGTGCTGATGTTGGTAATTGAGTCAGCCAGTTGAGCCGTTCGGGCGCTCTCGCTTTGTGCTTCTTTGCGGTTAAATGGCGCCTGGATTTTCATGCGCCAGATCATGATAGAAACGTGGATGATAGCTATCAAAAATACCACTATTGCGAACAGTGGTGCCAAGCGCGCCATAATAACAATTGTCGTCAGTACGGCCGTTGCGCCGGTAACCAAACTCCAGGTGAACTCATCCATGAACCGTTCGTAGCCGCCCACGAACTTATTGACCTGTGAGACGAGCGCCCCACCAAAGCGATTGCTATGGAACCGGTAGCCCTGTCGTTCGATGTGTTCAAAAATGTCGACAATCATGTCGCGAATGGTTGACGTCTGATAACGCCATACAAAGAGTACTTGAATACGCCATGCCGCCACGGCAATAACGGAGACTACTAAGAAAAGGGCCAAGCGACCGTAGAACATGTCCCAAGTTGGGGCCGTGTGTTGCTGAGCAAGGTGTTGGAGTGTGTTAAAAATAGACGCAACGATATACGGCAGCGTATAACTGTCGATGACGAGGGCTACTGGCGACATGATAGTACCTACCCAGAATTGGAGTGGGTATTTTTTTGTGTAACGCCAAAAAAGCGATAGGGTTTGACGAGTGGGGGAATTATTGCGCATCGCGGCGGCCTCCTTTGCCGTCGCTTAGGTTGGTATTGTTGTGGTGTAGTTAGGCTGAAAGGGCCGCACGCATCACAATAGAAGCAGTAGTCTGATACATTTTTTGCCGGCCCCTTCCTTTTGGTTGATAGTTAAAATAAATTATATCATAAGCGTGAGATATGTCCAAAGAACAGAGGTCATGGTATACTACTCTGGATGGAAAAGATAATTCTTTACTATAAATTTGTCCCAATTGAGGATACGGTAACGGTCATGCAGTGGCAGCGTTTGCTGTGTGAGACACACGGACTCAGAGGGCGCATAATCGTTAGCAAGCATGGTATTAATGGCACGTTGGGCGGCCCTGTTGAAGGCCTGAAAGCATATAAGAAAGCCATGAACTTACATCCTAAGTTCAAGAAGATTATGTACAAGTGGAGTGAAGGTGGCGCAAGTGACTTTCCGCGCTTGAGCGTAAAAGTGCGTGATGAGATCGTAACTTTTTTGGCACCTGACGAACTTGAGGTGAATCAAAAGGGTGTCATTGGCGGTGGCAAGCACCTCAAGCCAGAGCAAGTCCACGAGCTTGTTAAAGAGCGTGGAGAGGATGTGGTCTTTATGGATGGCCGCAACGCCTACGAAGCTAAGATTGGTAAGTTCAAGAATGCCGTGGTACCAAATACGCGTACCACACGTGATTTTCTGGAAGAGCTCGAAAAGCCCGAGATGAAAAAACTCAAGGACAAGCCAGTCGTTACGTACTGTACTGGCGGTATTCGGTGCGAGATCCTCAGTACCCTTATGAAAAAACGCGGTTTCAAAGAGGTTTACCAAATAGATGGCGGTATTGCCAAGTACGGCGAAACCTATAAAGACGATGGATTGTGGGAAGGCAAGATGTATGTCTTTGACCGGCGAATGAACGTGGCGTTTAGCGACAAAGCCAAAGATATTGGCGAATGTAGCCATTGTGGTGCTAAAACAAGCAACTTCATCAACTGTGCCAACGAATCCTGTAACGATCTGGTACTGGTTTGCGAAAAGTGTGCCAAGAAATCTCATTACTGTGAAAAACACAGTACGCCAGTGGCATTGACAAAATAGCAGCATAAGTGGTATAATATCGGTTCGTCTATCAGAAGTAGATGTACATTTATTCGTAATCTGTTCAGAGAACACGAAATTTGTGTTTTCACCACGCACTCTTGGTTAAAGGGGTATCACACGGGCGGAGAACCTGAGTGAGTTGTCGCATTACCGCGGCCATCGACCACCAACCAAGGAGAAGCAATGGACACCCTGAAGAAGCTGCAGATCGACCGTCTGCTTGGATTTCTGCTCACCCTCGCGGTGCCAGCAGTCATCATCTGGAAGCTCGTGGAGTACATCCTCGAGAGTCCGACCCGCAAGCAGGCGGCCATCAACACCATCTTCATCGAGGCGCTGGCGGTCTTCGTCATCATCCGCATCGCGGCGCTCGCCGGGCTCATCAAGCGACGCAAGTCGTCGTAGCCCCGATGAAGGGGAATGTCGAGCGGGCGGTGCCTGGTCAACGAGTGACGATCGCCACGCGCGCTCATCCCTCTGCGACTTCGCACCCCCGCTTCGACCCCCCTCCATTTCGTGTTCTCTATATTCTTCTGAACAGGGTATGAAAGGCTATACTAATCTTGTGACTGACAAACTTGAGGCCAAGTTAAAGGACTTACCAAAGACCCCCGGCGTTTATTTCCATAAGGATGCAAAAGGGGAGATTATTTACGTTGGCAAAGCGGCAGTGCTTCGCAATCGCGTACGTCAGTATTTTCAAAAAAGCCGCGCCCGTGACCCAAAAACCGAAGCTTTGGTGGCCGAGATAGCTGATACTGATTGGGTAGAAGTAGAAACAGAGCTTGACGCGTTATTCTTAGAGGCCGAAATGGTTCGTCGGTACATGCCTCGTTACAACATTTTGTTGCGCGACGATAAGTCGATGGTCTATATCCGCATCGATTACGATGGTGATTACCCCACTGTGAGTACCACGAGGCGCCCGCTTGATGATGGCGCCCGCTACTATGGCCCCTATCTTAGTGCATTAAGTGTGCGACAGGCGTTGAAGCTATTACGTCGAATCTTTCCGTTTGCAACTAAACGAACGCCCGGTGCTAAACGGGCCAACTTGTACTATCATTTGGGCCTGGACCCAGGACTCGAAAGTGGCAAAACTTCCCTCGATGAGTACCGTGCCAACTTACGACGACTGATTAGCTATATCGAAGGGAACCGCACAAAGATTATCAAAGAACTCGAACGGGATATGAAACGCCTGGCCAAAGCCAAGCAGTTTGAGCAGGCGGCTCACGCGCGCAACCAGCTGTTTGCTTTGCAAAATCTCACCAAACAAGTAGTGTTTAGTGACAAAGAATTTATGGATATCAGCAAAGATCATGCGCTCACTGAACTGACTGATCTGTTACGCCTACCGGCCGCACCACGGCGCATTGAGGGTTATGACGTTTCGCACATGAGTGGTACTGATGTAGTGGCTAGTATGGTGGTCTTTACTAACGGCGTGACCAACAAGGGTGAATACCGAAAGTTCAAAACCAAAAAAGACCACAATAACGATTTTTATAGCATGCACGAGACCATCAAGCGTCGCCTAAGCGAGCGCAACATCAAGTCATGGGGCAAGCCCGATCTTGTGCTCATCGATGGTGGCAAAGGGCAGCTCGATGCTGCCATTCGTGCACGTGACGAGGCGGGGTACACAGCACTGCCATTTATTGGCCTTGCCAAGCGAGAAGAGCAGATCGTTATTCATAAACCCAAATCGTACGTGGACCTTAATCTTGACGTGTTGCACAAGCTGGGCGGTTTCAGAAGTGAGACAAACGATTTTATTTTGGTAAATCTACCGCACAGCACTAATCTCGTAAAACTATTGCAGCGGATTCGTGATGAATCGCATCGCTTCGCGGTCAGCTACCATAGTGTGCTGAAGACCAAGCGCCAGACTCACAGTCTACTTGATGATATCCCAACCATTGGACCAAGCACCAAGAAGCTATTGCTCAAAACATTTGGCAGTGTGAAAGGTGTCCAGCAAGCTCGCCAGATAGAGCTTGAAAAGCTCATTGGGGTTAAGAAGGCAACAATCTTGCGGCAATACCTGCGCTGAAGCTAACAGATAACCCAATTGCCACTCAAAAGCTGCTATACTGGTTGTCTGGTATATGAGCAGTATCTTTACCGCGGAGTTTTTTAGCGGCAATCGCCAGCAACTGGCGAGCCTTTTTACCGGCACTGCGCCAATCATCTTGCCCGCCAATGGGTTGTTGCAAAGCAGTGCTGATATGACGTATCCGTTTCGACAGGAGCGGAATTTTTGGTATGTGACAGGCATCGATGAGCCAGACGCTATTTTGGTCATAGATAAAGGACGGGAATACATCATTGTCTCTGAGGATTATGAACATAAAGCCCGTTTCGAGGGGGCACTTAGCTTTGAGCAAATTGCGGCCGTCTCAGGGGTAAAAGAAGTGCTATCACATAAAGATGGTTGGGCTAAGCTCACCACCAGGCTACGAAAGGTAAAACATGTGGCTACCTTGGCGCCTAGCCCAGCGTACGTGCAGTACTACGGCTTCTATACTAATCCAGCACGAGCCATTGTTATTGAAAAGATAAAGTCCATGAACGAAACCATCGAGTTGCTCGATTTGCGGCAGCATTTTGCCGCGATGCGCATGGTCAAGAAGCAGCCTGAGCTCGAGGCAATTGGTCAGGCAATTGCTATCACGTCACGCTCTTTGCAGTCGATCACTAAGAAAGCCAGGTACTTAGACACAACCGAATCAGATATCGATAATGAATTGCGCTACCAGTTCCGTAAAAAAG
>OMJO01000033.1 GCA_900299395.1 bacterium | reverse complement strand
TAGCACGAGGCTTATAAATACCGCGACAAGCGCCACGCCGGTGGTATTGGTATTGAACCCGAGCTCTTGTTTCTGATTGCTATTGAGCTGCGGGATGTAGTGTTGTAATGCTGAAATCAGGACTATATAAGAAACAAAATATGCCGCAAAGCCACTGAGGGCATAGCCGATATCGACAAGACGAAAACGCTTAAGACCTATCACTGATAGCGCCGTACGTCGGTGTCGAATGAACGCGAAGATAAGCCATAATGTTAGCGATTCTACGATGAGTACAAAAGCAAACTGAGCGTAGACCGACGAATTCACCCATGCCTCGGCTTGAGATGACGTCCAGTGTTTCATAACCGGGTACAGGTACACGATGACGCCGCCCAGTATTTGAGAAACAAAATACACAATAATCGTTACCAGTACCGCGGCTAAGGGCCCCCACCCAACACGTCGATTTTCTGTCGGCAAAGGCTGGACTGGCGTCTGGCTAAGGTCAGGTTCCATGGCTAGAAACTTCGTTTAATATCCACGATCGTTACCAAAACAATAAGGAGTAGTAGCACAGCGAAGCCTGCGCCATGAATCTTTTCTTCTGTACTCTTTTTTAAGGGCTTTCGTATTGCTCTAAATAGCAACGTCACAAACAGACGTCCCCCGTCAAGCGCCGGAATCGGTAGCGCGTTAATGAGCGCAAGGGTCAACGAGATTATCGCCAGGATAACTAGTATGAACTCAATGCCTAGCAAACTACCCTGCTTCAACAGTATAAATATCCCAACCGGTCCTGACACTTGTGATGATGCAGCCGCAGTGTTACCACGGAATAGATTCCCGAGTGCAGAACCCAAACCCTGCAAGGTCATCACACTAAACTGTTTTATCAGACCAGCTGCAACAATTGGCGCCGACCACGTAGACCGCTGAAGTGTATACTCAGTCGGCGAGACACCCAAATAACCCTTAGGCTCTGCCGTTTTCTTACTAGCATCGACTTCATCTTTCGTACGAAGCGTCGCGGTCAACATCTTGACCGTACCATCAGGTGTCCGCACTTTTATCGACAACTGTTTGCCAGCAAAAGCAGGAGTTATGCGCTGCAGTTCGCTCGCTGCTTTCAGTTGCGTAACTGCTGGTGTACCTTGTGCGTCAATTTCTGCCAAAGGGTCAGGATGCTCAGGGTCAGCATAACCAATAATTTGATCTTCAACCTTAAGCCCGGCGTTAGCGGCTGGTGAATTTTTCTCCACATAGCCCACCAATACTTTTTGTTGCGTTAGTTTGGTGTCACTAAAAACTGTAAACTGGTTATCAATAAGCTTTGGCATTCCGATGAGCGCCAAAATGGTTAGCAGCAAGAAGGCGGTCGTCAGGTTCATGAAAACGCCTGCCAACATGATTTTGACCTTTACCCACAAGCCGGCAGCACCATAGCTGCCTTCGGTTGTATCAGCGTCATGTTCACCTTTCAGTTTGACAAAACCACCGAGTGGCAACCAGTTTAAAGAGTATATTGTTCCGTTTTTTCTGGATAATATTTTTGCTCGAGGCGGAAAGCCCAAACCAAACTCTTCGACTTCTACCCCATTGCGCCGAGCAGCAATAAAGTGACCCCATTCATGAGCTACAACTAACCCAATGAAAAGCATAATACCTAAGATGAGTAATGCGACTGCCATTATGATCCAAACCTCCTTTGTCGTTTTGCAAAAACAGTAAGTGCATCGCTAAGATCATTAATCGAGAAATCTGGCCAAAACTTTTTTACAAATAAAAGCTCGGCATATGCTGCTCGATACAACATAAAACCACTGGTACGCTCCTCGCCAGACGTGCGAATAAGCAAATCGATGTTTGGGACTTCGGGACGGTACAGAAAGTTACTGATGGTCTTCGGTGTTATCTCCCCAAGATTCTTGGTTGTAGCCATTGTCATGATGGCATCAGCTAATTCTTGCTGACCACCATAATTAAAACAAATGCACAGCGTACCTTTCGTATTGTGCTGCGTTAGTGTTTCGGCATCGCGTATAGCTGTAATGAGCTTCTCGCTAACCCGTTCTTTTGAGCCCAGCCATAACACCCTGATGTTGTCCTTGTGCAACTCGGTGACGTCCTTGGTGAGCATTTTGTAGGCAAGCTCCATCAGGTACTTTACTTCTTTGGGGGTACGGTTCCAGTTTTCTGTCGAAAAGACGTACGCACTCACAAACGAGACACCACGATCAATTGCCGCTCTGGCAATATCTTTAAGATTGTCATAGCCGCGACGATGACCTTCGAGCGTTGGCAAACCTTGCTGTCGTGCCCACCGTCGATTTCCGTCGAGGATAAAACCCACATGCGTGGGGATACTTACTGCTTCAGACATGTACCGTAGATTATAGCGGACAATGGCTGAAAAAAGCAGTGTTAGACTGTCAGGATTTCTTGTTCCTTAGCTTTAGCAATCTGCTCTACTTCGCTCTTCTGCTTAGCCATCTCTTCATCTATCTGTTTTTGTAGACGTGTGTAATCATCTTCACTTATGGCCTTGTCCTTTTTTGCAATGTCGGCGTCTTTTAGTGCATCGTGTCGAGCGTTACGCATAGAAATCATACAGTCTTCCACCTTGGTACCGACTAACTTTGTGATGTCGCGCCGTCTCTCTTCTGTGAGAGGAGGGATAGGCACTCGAACGACCCGCCCATCATCCATTGGGTTAAGCCCTAGCGCTTGATTGTCGCGAATTGCTGATGTGATGGCACCGATATTGTTTGGGTCAAATGGGCTTATCTGCAGTAGTTGCGGTTCTGGAGCGGTGACAGTGGCAACCTGATTGAGTGGCATCTGCACACCGTAGGCATCAACCATAATTCCGTCCAGCATTCCTGGATGTGCCCGCCCCGTACGTAACTTCTTCAATTCATCTTGAAAGTGCGTAAGTGCTTGCTGTAATTTTGCTTTTACTTGCGCAAGAATTTGGTCAGTACTCATAGATACTATTCTACTCGCTGACTTCGCCAAGTGCCATACGGCTAAAGCGACGCACCACAATGTTCTCGCCCAATTTGGCATTGTGCTCTTTGACGTAGTCACCAACGGTTTGGTCAGGATTCTTTACAAACGGCTGATCCAGTAGGCATCGCTCGGCAAAGTGTTTTTTGAGCATGCCTTCTACAATTTTCTCCAGCATATTTTCGGGTTTGCCCTCACCCTTGGCTTTTTCCATAAACTCAGCTTTTTTAGCTTCACGCGCATCGGCAGGAATGTCTTCCATGCTCACGTATTCAGGATTACTTGCAGCAACATGCATGGCAACGTCTTTGACAAGGTTTACAAAGATATCATTCCTGGCCACAAAATCAGTTTCACAGTTTACTTCCACCAAAACACCAATGCGACCATCATGGTTGTAAGTACCGATCAGCCCTTCGCGGGCTTCACGCTCACCGCGCTTTTCAGCCTTGGTGAGGCCTTTTTTGCGCATTGCCTCTAGCGCTTTGTCAAAATCACCCTTTGCTTCTTCAAGCGCTGCTTTGGCATCGGTTAGCCCAACACCAGTTAATTCTTTCAGTCGTTTAACATCAGCGATATTAATAGCCATTATTTGCCCTCCTTCTTTTCTACTTTTTCTGTTTTATCAGCTGCGGGAGCCTTTTTCGCTACGTTTGCCTTACCTGCTTCAATAGCTGAACGGACATATGAAACCATCAATTCAATTGTTTTAATGGCATCATCATTTGATGGAATTGGGTATGTAATCCCCGTTGGGTCCGTGTTCGTGTCGACCAATGCCACCACAGGAATGCCAAGCTTAGTAGCTTCTTTAACGGCATTGTGATCATGCAAGATGTCAATAACAAACACTGCACCGACCTTGGCGGACATGTCCTTGATCCCACCGTAGATACGATTCATCTCGTCGATTTCTTCTTGGTAGCGCTGTACTTCGAGTTTGCTGTACTTTGCTGCTAGCTGCCCTGATTCCATGCGAGACTCTAGGTCTTTCAGGTACTTCACACGACCACCAATGGTATTGCTGTTAGTTAACATACCGCCCAGCCATCGCTCTGTAACATATGGCATGCTGGTTTCTACGGCAGCCTTTTTGATAATGTCTTGTGCTTGTCGCTTTGTGCCAACAAGAAGAACTTGCTTGCCACCAGCAGTAGTTTGCTCAATAAAAGCGAGCGCACTTTCAAGCCGGCTGACTGTCTTGGTCAAGTCAATAATGTGACTACCGCCACGCTTACTATGAATAAACGGCGCCATCTTAGGGTGCCAGCGGCTGGTTTTGTGCCCAAAGTGTGCACCGGCCTCTAATAGTTTTTTGATGTCTACATCTGTTGTAGCCATAGATTCTCCTTCTTCCTTTACCTTCACCCGGGTGCCACAGTCTGCCTGCACGGCTATCAACTGCAGAGGAATAACTCCCGAGCTGCTTAATTAGTTATGTGACAATTCTAACAGATACGAACACATCACGCAACTCTTTACAGGGCGCCGTACGCCACTCCAGACTTGCTATTATTATTTTTCGCCATGTATCAAAAAGCAAACACCTGTTGACCGAAGATAACTCTTGCGGTATACTTGCCCGAGTTATGAAGAAAGATCTTCACCCAAAGAATTATCGACCCGTCGTATTCCAGGACCTTAACAACGACTGGGCTTTTTTGACACGCTCTACGGCGACAACCGAAGAAACCATAAAATGGGAAGATGGCAACGAGTACCCACTCGTAAAAGTTCACATTTCTAGTGCTAGTCACCCTTTCTTTACTGGTCAAGAAAAACTTGTTGATATCGAAGGACGCGTTGATAAGTTCAAGGCTCGCCAGGAAGCGGCCAAGGCTAAGGCAGGGGCACGCAAGAAAGCTGCCAGCAAAGTCCGTAGCAAGGCACCACGCGTTGATGAGACCCAAAAAATCGGCAGTCTCAAGCCTGGCCGCCGCTAGCAATTCGTTGATTTTTGACCGCTATTCTCACAGGAATGGCGGTTTTCTTTTATACTAAGGTAAAGAGCACATATGGATTCGAAAGAACAAAAGATACGACAAGAATACACAGACTTGCAGCAGCGGTTGCAAGACCCTGCTATTTTTGGCTCAAAAGAATACCCAAAACTTGCCCGACGACAGGGGCAATTAGAAAAAATCATTCATCTTTTTGACGAAGCGAGCGCACTCACAGAAGCACGCAATGAGGCCGAGGAGCTAGCAAGCGGCACCGACCTTGACCTAGCCAATCTTGCGACGATTGAGATTGATGAGCTGGATGAGAAAC
>OMJO01000032.1 GCA_900299395.1 bacterium | reverse complement strand
TTGCCGTTTCATACTTGCAACTACTTTGCCACCGACAACAATCACACGGATGTCCGTACCGGCAGATTCCTCAACATATTCTTGCAACAAGATGTTAGTGCCATCATCGTCCATTACATAGAATGCTTGCAATACCGATTTAGCAGCTTTTTTAGTTTCTGCCAAAACGACACCATTACCGTGCGTACCACTCGCCAGCTTGATGATAACTGGTGCGCCACCAACTCCTTCGATCACATCATCTACATCAGGTGTCACACCACGAGAAAAGACAGTCTTAGGGATGCCTACTCCAGCTCGTGCAAGCAGTTGCATGCTGCGCAGCTTGTCACGTGAGCGTACGATAGCAATGGATGGTGCCGTCGTAAAGACACCTTGCATCTCGAACTGACGGACAATAGCCGACCCATAGCGGGTCATGCTACTAGCAATACGCGGGATAATAGCATCGTAATCCTTGAGCATTTCACCGTGATAACTAATCTGTGGGTTATTCTGCTCAATCGTCGCATAACATTCTTTGTACTTAATAATGTGCACTTCGTGTCCACGCTTCTGCGCCTCTTCCTTAAGCCGGCGAGTCGAGTAGTTGCCTGGTCCGTTACTGAGGATAGCTATCTTCATAATTAGCCCTTTCGGCCGCCTTCTTCATCTACCGGGAAGGCAATACTGTATTTTTTCTTTAGCTCAGCACGGTCAACACTTGTGTGGGAAGTATCAACAACATACCTGCCATTGAGCATTTTACGCCCAATAAGTATTGGATACACCTTTTTTGAACGGTCAGCAAGCGTAAATGGGCTTGTTACTACTTTTGGCCCCAGTTTTACACGCAATTTTACTTCATAACGACTTTCTTCTGCCCCAAAAGAGTTGGCTACCAATGTCTTGTCGAATTTGTCCGTAGAAACAGGAATAGCAAATACGCCACACACGGGATGATTGCCGAGGAGGTTAAAAGTCAGCGTTTTACCGTCTTTGCTAAGCTTAATATCACTGGCATGAACGGCAGAGTGATAGGCACCGGTGTCAATCTTTGCTGGTACGCCGGCAATGTCAAACTGCACAAAAGATAACTCTTCTGCGCGACCAATCATAACACGATGCAACTTGCTTCGTTTGTTCATAATAACCAAGCCTTATATTACCTAATTTTCTACTATTTTCTTGTGTTTTTCTCTGTTATTTTGATTTTGTCAATTATAGTATAAAGTCGTAAGATAGTCAATATGCATATGTTTTTAATCGTCGGCCAGAATTTTAGCGCTCTAAGGAGTAAAATCGTCGAAAATGGCGATGATTATGTCTTGCTGCAAGACAAAAAAACGACCAAACACCCCAAAAAACGCTTCAAACGACGCATTTTTGCCGATTTCTCCAGTAAAGAAGCCCTATTGAAGACAGTTTTACCCCTCAAGGGCAAGATTGACGGGGTTGTCTGCATGTACGAGAACTACGTCCTCCCAACCGCCTGGATCACTGAAGCGCTCGATCTTCCCGGTCTGCCCGTCCAGAGTGCGGAAGCATGTACCGATAAACAGCTCATGCGGCAATTGTTTGCCAAATCACCCGACAGGATAAGTGTTGACTTTGCAGAAGTTCATTCCGAGGAAGACGTACTGAATTTTGCAAAACACCATGATTTTCCCCTTGTCCTCAAGCCAGCCAATCTGGTAAAAAGCCTCCTTATTAGCAAGAATCACTCTGCTGCGGAGCTACAGACAAACTATCGCAAAATGCTCGATTCATTAGAGCGTACCTACCAAAAATACGCTCCAGATCGAACACCAAAAGTCATTATCGAAGAGTTTATAGAGGGTAGCGTGCACTCTGTGGATGCCTTCGTAGACAGTACGGGAAGACCATACATCATTGACGGAATCGTTGACTATCAGACAGGGTATGACATAGGGTTTGAAGACAATTTTCACTACAGTCGCCTATTGCCATCTTCGCTTTCAGACTCCGATAAAAAAGCGCTCATGGATTGTGCCGAACAGGGGGTCCGCGCGCTTGGTATGAAAAACTCACCAGCTCACATCGAAATCATTATGTCCAAGCATGGGCCACGGATAGTTGAGATCGGCGCCCGCAACGGTGGCTATCGAGAACGCATGTACCGTTTTGCTCATGATATCGATGTGCTGCAAAATACCCTCAAATTAGCACTGGGTGAAAAACCAACGATTTCCATCAAGCACAATGAACCGTGCGCTGTGTTGGAACTCTTCCCTCGTACACCCGGGACATTTAGAGAGCTATCCCAGGCACAAGCACTCAGTCAGCTGCCTGCCCTAGAATACTTACGAATTCGAGCGGTGCCGGGCGATCATATCGGCAAATCATCCGATGGCTATAAGGCAGCAGCGATTGTGATTCTGCATCATCACGACGCGCATCAATTTCACAAAGACCTCGACTTTGTGAACGAGCAGGTTGCTGTACTGACAGACTAGTGCCGCGCTTTAAGCACACGGATATACGATAGGCACACTGCCAACGCCAAGATAAGGACAATAATAACGATCATCGTGATAAAACCGTTTTGATCGAAACTGTCATTCATAGTCTTATTTTATCAGATATGAAAAAGCTTACTTAGTGCGTACCGCAAAGTTTAGTACCCGTTGCACTAAAGGATGCTGCCCAACGCGTACAATGAGGTCACTTTGTTCAACGGCACGCAGTGCCCGACCCTTCAAAGAGTAAACCAGTGCTTCTAGCCTGCCGGCTTCGTCAGCGTGGCCATCATTCAGCAGTTTGTCACGTTTTGCGATAAAGTCTTCCCAGCTACCAAACATAGTTTCCGCATCGCGGACGAGTGTAGCGTGTTCTGCTATATGAGCTCTCATTCGTGCCACTTTAGGCGCATCTTTAGCCCGCGGGCCAGATAGAGAACGCATATCATAGCAGTGAAGTTGCGCAACTGGATGCATAATCTGAAACTGCCCTTTTGGTGTTACCAGCAGCCACGGCTCGTATGAATCTTCGGGCACAGTTTGATCGATGGGACCAAGCACATAGTGATGGTTCCCCGCTTCATCAATGGTTCGATGAGAAAGGAAATCCTTGAATAACCGAGCTATCCTGCTGCCCCGAGACATTAAAGCCTCATGGTCCTCTACTCCAAATACTGATACTTCGAGTGCGTCTCCAATAACGGCTTGTACGGCGCCGGCAGCACGTGCGATTCGATCTTCATCAGTCGAGAGTACTAGCACATCAATATCACGTCGGGTGCCATTTTCGCGCACACTTGGCAGGCCTGCTGTTTCAGCAATGATAGTACGCTCAGCCACGTCTAACTCGTATGACCCATCAGAGAGGGGACCGGAAGCCATCCCACCAACTAAAAAGTAGTCGTCTATTCTTGCTTCACGTAGTACGCCGTCTAAACCGGCGGCAATTTCATAACAATCTGCGGATTCATAAGTGAGTGACATTGCTGTTCAGGCTATCAATTCTTTGCATGGGTTGCAAGCATCAGCACTATTTCCAGAAGCCCTTGCCGCCCGATTTTTTGAATTCTTGTAGTAGTTCCTGTTGGTGCTTAGACAGCTTTGTTGGCGTCTCAACATGAATGGTTACAATGTGTGCGCCGCGATTACTACCTCGCAAGTGCGGGACTCCATGGCCCGATAGCTTGAAGTCTGTACCACTTTGCGTGCCAGCTGGCACCTTCATCTTTACCGGCCCATCAACGGTTTCTACTTCGATGGTTGTGCCCAGTGCAGCATCAGCCATACTGACTGTTTCACTACTGAGTATAAGGTCGCCTTCGCGCGTGAATTGTTTGTGAGGTTTTACCCGAATATTTACGTAGAGATCGCCCTTTGGACCGTTCGCAATTGCTTGGCCATGCTCTCGAAGCCGTATGGTAGCACCATCGTCAATGCCGGCAGGAATCTTGATAGCTATGTCTTGCGACTTACGCTGTGTACCTTTGCCATGACAGACCGTACATACCTTTTCCGGAATCTTGCCTCGACCCTTACACTTTGGGCAAACTGTCGCCTGCTGGATATTACCAAACATAGTTTGCATGACCCGAACCACTTGCCCCGATCCCTTACACTCATCACAGGTCTTGAGCTCATGTCCTGGCTCAACGGTTGTACCCTTACAGTGCTCACAGTTGTCATCCAGGTTGAGTTTTAGCTCTGCCTCTGTGCCAAATACGGCATTTTCGAAGCTAATATCGATACTGGTCTCGACATCCTGACCTCGTGATTGGCGCGCGGACTGTTGGCCGCCCATGCCACCGCCAAAAAAGCTGCTAAAAATGTCGCCCAACCCTAGGTCGCCAAAGTCAAAGTGCACTTCCTGACCCTGACCAAATCCACCAAAACCTCCACCAAACGGGTTACCGTCACTTGCGGCAGAACTGCCGACACCGGCATGGCCAAACTGGTCGTAGCGTTTGCGCTTGCTTTCGTCTTTCAGTACTTCGTAGGCTTCATTGACTTCTTTAAACTTCGCTTCATCGCCACCACGATCTGGATGGTGCTCAATAGCCGCCTTGCGGAACGCCTTTTTAATCTCGTCCGCACTGGCCGTTTTACCTACGCCTAGGACCTCGTAGTAATCAGGTTTACTCATGCAACCTCGCCTTCTAGCCACTTCTGCGCTTCCTTCGATAACTTCAGAATGGGGACAGCTTGCAATACAAAAGTATCGTAACTATGCATGGTCGACACCAGCTTTTCGACATCATCAAATCTATCGAGGATAGACTCCATGACAAGTAAAACCTCTTCGCTCTGTTCGATATCTCCCCGCCAATGATATGAGGAGGAGACCAGCACACCTTTCACGCAGGCAACGAGACGCTTTTCCAACAAGGCATGCGAAATTTTTGCAGCCTCTTCACTATCTGCGCACGTCAACCAAAACTGACAGTACTGATTCTTTGTCATGCCTTTATTCTACCTTTTCTGGATCAGTTTTAGCGCCTGGTAAGTTCTTAAACGGTGATGGCCGAGCTGTCTCGTCATCTGTGGTAGGACCAGGGCCACCTTCAGCCTCTGATTTATTGAGGTAAGCCACTAGGTCTTCGCCACGCTGACGCATCACCTCTTCCAGATCCTGAGCTCTTTCGCTTGGAGCTGAATCACCAGACACTTCTGGCACAATTAGTCCTTCTTGTCGTCGACGACTTCGCCTTCTACGGCTTCGTCTTTTTTGTCAGATTTCTTGTCGTCTTCACCCTCGGCAGGCTTTTCTTCTTTTGCTGCTTGCTCGTACATCTTGGCGCCAATTGGCATCAGCTTATCACTTAGCTCTTTAGCTGCCTTCTCGAGTGCATCCTTGTCTGCCTTTTCGTCGGTTGCCACTTTCTTGGCTGCCTCTACAGCTTCGTCCAAGGTCTTTACATCTTCTTCGGCAATCTTGTCTTTATTGTCGCTCTTCAGTTTCTCGGCCTGGTAGATAGCACTGTCTAGTTGGTTACGGGCATCGATTGCTTCACGCTTTTTCTTGTCTTCGTCAGCGTGCGCCTCTGCCTCTTTGGCCATCTTTTCTACTTCGTCTTTGTCCAAGTTACCGCTGTTTTGAATAGTGATGCTCTGCTCTTTGCCAGAACCCTTGTCCTTGGCAGTTACATTCAAGATACCGTTGGCATCGATGTTGAAGGTCACTTCAATCTGTGGGACACCACGTGGTGCTGGAGGGATTCCATCGAGGATGAATCGCCCCAGACTCTTGTTGTCTGCTGACATTTCTCGTTCACCTTGCAAGACGTGAATCTCTACCTGTGGTTGGTTGTCTGCGGCTGTCGAGAATACTTCACTCTTGCTGGTAGGAATAGTTGTGTTACGGGTAATGAGCTTGGTCGATACTCCACCAAGCGTTTCAATACCCAAGCTTAGCGGCGTTACGTCTAGCAGCAGCACGTCTTTGACATCGCCTTGCAACACACCACCTTGGATGGCAGCACCGACGGCTACAACCTCGTCGGGGTTCACACCCTGCATTGGGTCTTTGCCAAAAATGTCTTTAACCTTTTTCTGTACGGCTGGCATGCGGGTCATACCACCAACCAACACAACAGCATCGATATCACTGGCTTTGAGCCCTGCGTCTTTTAGTGCTTTTTCGCAAGGTGCAGCAGTTTTGTCGACGAGCTCGCCCACTAAACTCTCGAGCTTGGCACGAGTAAGCTTGTGCTCGAAGTGCTTTGGCCCATCTGCATCAGCGGTCAGGAACGGTAGGTTGATGTCAACTTCATTGGTCGTACTCAGTTCGATCTTGGCCTTTTCTGCTTCATCGCGCAAACGTTGCATTGCAGCTTTTTCGTCAGAGATGTCTAGACCGTGTTCTTTTTTGAATTCATCTACAAAGTAGTTAACCAGCACACGGTCAAAGTCGGCACCACCAAGGTGTGTGTCACCATTGGTGCTCTTTACTTCAAAGACGCCGTCACCAAGCTCTAGGATAGATACGTCAAACGTACCGCCACCAAGGTCATACACGGCAATCTTTTCATCGCTTTTTTTGCCTTTATCTAATCCGTACGCTAGTGCGGCGGCAGTTGGTTCATTAATGATTCGCTTTACTTCCAGACCAGCAATCTTACCAGCGTCTTTGGTAGCCTGGCGTTGACTGTCGTCAAAGTATGCCGGCACAGTAATGACTGCCTCCGTTACCGATTCGCCTAAAAATGTTTCGGCATCAGCTTTGAGCTTTCCGAGAATCATAGCGCTGACTTCTTCGGGGCTAAATTCTTTATCACCCATTTTTACTTTCACGCTATTGTCGCTTTTAACCATCTCATAGCCCATCAGCTTGATGTCGCGCTGGACTTCTTTGTCTTCCCAACGGCGACCAATGAGGCGTTTCACTTCATAAATAGTGTTTTTTGCGTTGGTCACTTGCTGGCGTCGTGCCACTTGGCCGACCAACCGTTCACCGTTTTTGTTAACCGCCACCACACTGGGGGTCGTACGATTACCTTCGCTGTTGGCAATAATCTCAGCCTTACCAGCCTGCATGACTGCCATAGCTGAATTTGTTGTTCCTAAGTCGATTCCGATAATTTTACCCATCGTTATACCTCCTCGCTTACTGGTTCAATTACTACTCCTGCCTGCAGACGTTCGCGACGTACGTGTTCCTCAAATAATTCGCGCTGTTCGTGATCTGGATAGTTTGGCAGGGCGTGGCCATGCCTTTCCAGGCTATCACCTTCTTTAGCAAAGAGTTCTTCGACGCTACTGCGTGCACCTGCTCGATATGTTGTCATAGTAATGCTCCGTTAGCAGTGTTAATTATAGAGTGCTAAAACAATTCTATCATAGTAAAACTAGCACTCTAATGTCAAGAGTGCTGACGCACTCTTCCCAATATCACTGTAATGCTCGTCTTTCCTCCGCAAGTATAAAGACTCGCTATCTAGGTCAAGGCTTCGCCCTGACTCTAGTCAAGAGTGCTAGTTTCAAAACCCTCTCTTATCTTAGAGCGTTTGAGACGTTACCACGGGCTCGTGTTCGCCTATTGGTGTTTCGTTCGGATCTTTGGGTAACTTTTGTTGATTGGACTTCTGTTTTAGGTCGCTTCGATGGGTAATCTATACAATCACCGCTCAATTTTCTGTTTGCGCAAGCTGCGATTAGTTCTTTGTCAGTTACTGATAGTCGTTTTAACCCTTGCAAGGCAAGATTACCTTTTTCCCGGATAACAGTTACGGTGCTTTCAGCCAAAACTTGTGCATTGGTCTTGAGGCCTGGACGCAGGCGAGTAACGGTGTCTGAAGATAGGCGCTGTGCAGCTGCAGCAGAAGCACTAAAACCTTCTCCCATCTGAGATTCAACGAATTGCCCCACCGCTAATTCGGCTACCTCTGCTAGAGCTGGGTTATCAGCTAAAGGACAACCCTCACAGACAACAACTGCCTCATCATAGTGTGCGGGCAATTGTGGTAAGGCTGGTGATTGTTCGCGTCCCATAGTAAATGGGGATTATACGGGTTTTATAAAGCGTTGTCATGCATAAGCGCTAGCTATCTTTTGGGTATGCAGCGCATGCTCCCACATCTATGCGGTTGAGACACTGCTGCATAATGAACGTGAGAGACCTTCTTCCTCGTGCAGAAGCAGAGTCTAAATTAAAATGCGCGAGGGCTACTTGCGGCTCCATACCGTGTTGCACTGCCGTACGAGCGGCATTTACATCTAATACATCGAGTGGGTCGAGGTTTTCGCAGACATCACGAAACCGCACTTCATCAGCACAGAAGTCTGCCCCGACGTACGTCTTATCGGACTGGGCGGCCCGAATATGAATAACATCAGCTTGTTCAACCATAGATCAGCCCTTAATCAACCACTGCCTGAACTTCATCAATATTAATGATACCGTAGCGTTCAAACACGGTTCTAAGTCCACTTACTGCGTGGTCATAGCCCAGCTCAACAACTACATCCATACAAGTATCTTCAGGTTGTTCTGCTACGTGCCGTAAAAGAAAATCACCGACAGCATCGTAATAATGCATATCCCGAAGCTGTTCATGTGTAAACATGCACTCATCCATAGGTGCCGGCATGGGATTGTAATGTCGGTAATCGCTTAGATCGGAAACGCGAATCGCCATTATCGTTCCCAAACCTCACCGTCAATAAAAGTATCGCAACCAACCTGAAGTGCTTCCGGGCATTTTACGCATGCTAGAAATTCTGGCACTGCCGATTCCGCTTCTTCAACGGTAAAACCTGCCCTCAAAAGCATTCCCAATACTATGTCCTCATCAGTAACAGATTGATCTGTACTCTCCACCGGGTTGTGTTCTTTCTTTAAGCCGTTCAGTTCAAGAGCGTAGTGTTTTATGGAGCTCAAAAAATTCAGCATAGATAGATTTTCGCTCGGCGGCAACTCACTCACCTGTCCATTTACCCATGCCGCCAAAGGGCAGGTTTCACAACCACTAAGTGACAGGTTCCCCACTTCAATGCGTCGACCGTGTGCACTCATTATCGTTTCACTCGGACCATTGCTGGCCGGATGACAGTATTGCCCAGCTTGTAACCAGCCTGTAACTCTTCACTAACCACTTCATGATCACCATCACCTTCTGCACTGACGGCTTCATGTACACTGGGGTCAAATGTCTCACCAACTGTCTTGATTCGCTCAACACCCATATCTGCTAAGGTTTTCTCGAATTGCTTGACGATACCGTTAATACCTTTGACATACTCACTTCCGACAAGCTCTTTAGGCACATGCTGCATGGCACGTTCGAAATTATCAATGACGGGCAAGAGGTCTTGCACAACATCAGCCTTCACCACAGTTTTAAGACCTGCGATTTGCTCGTCATGGCGGCGGCGAATATTCATGGCATCGGCACGCTCTCGTTGCAAAGCTTCGGTTAGCTCTGCAACCTGCTGGGCAAGTCTGCTTGTTGGCTTATTCATACAACACCTCCTCCAATGCTTCGCCAGCACGGCGGACCAGCGACATAACGTCGCGATACTGCTGCCTAGTTGGGCCGAGCACGCCTATATAGCTTCGATCGCTATAGGGACTGCGGAACCGGCTAATGATCAGGCTGGCACCAGCGCTGCGGCCAATCGGGTTTTCGCGGCCAATATAGACACTGAGCGGCTCATTGGGCGCCGCTTCACGCAACCAAGGCTCGAGGTTGTCCAGTAAACTAGCAACTTGCTGCACTTGATTGCCATTCATAAACTCGGGTTGACCGAACAGATTTGATAAACCACTCATGTACAGCTGATCCCCAATTGTGGCAAGGCCAAGATTGTGCGTCAGCTCCACCAATGTATCAACGGCATTTCGGATAGTGCGCTCTGGTAAACCCCCGCTCTCCACTCGAGCCGTCAAGGCACGCGATGCCCGACCTCGCTCTGCATTATTGTCAGCTTCACCTACCTGGTTGACATAGAAACGATACCCTTCGTCAGTCGGTACACGACCTGCACTGGTATGCGGTTGCATGATGTAACCAAGTCGCTCCAGTTCGGCCATCTCTGCACGAATGGTGGCGGAAGACACGTTGAAAACTTTAGCCAACAAACTAGACCCAACAGGGCTAGCCACTTCTGCGTATTGCTCAATGATGGCAGCTAAAATTCGCTGCTGTCTCTCTGACATAACTGATGAAAACTATACCATTTTGGCACTTGATATACAAGAGTGCCAAAGCCTACTGGACCGTGCGCAGGTACTGCTCGGTGGCTCGACACAACTCTTCGACAATCTCACGATTATGTCGCTCGACGGTCGGCTGCAGACCGGTCGTGGACGCCAACGCATCAATCTGTTCCACTGCAGTCGCCAGATCATCATTTACCACAAAGTGATAATATGGTTGATCAAGCGCATGGCGGAACTCATGCAAGGAGCTATTGAGTCGTCGTATATGTTCCGCTGGGTCCATGTCGCCACGTCCCAATAGCCGGCGCTGCCACTCATCAAAGTTTGGGGGACTCACAAAAATCACAGTCGTATCGGGCTTTGCTTCAAGGATATTGTGCACGCCAACCATTTCAATATCAGTAATTGCCACCTTGTGCTCTTGGCGAGCCAGCTCGAGCTCACGCAGGCTAATGCCCGAAACCTGCTGATTATGAATAATTGCTGCTTCGAGAAAATTTCCCTCCTTTAGATCGGTAAGTACCTCTTCCTCACTTCGAAACCAATACTGCAACCCATTTTGTTCAAGCTGCCCATCATTCATACGCGGCTTTCTCGTTGTATCAGAAATGATGTAGTGATAGGTATCCAGCTTCATCAACTCTCGGATAATAGTGTTGCGGCCACTCGAAGTTGGTGCCGCCAAAAGGACAAGACGCACATCTGACAGCAATTCTTTGCCCGCATCGGAAACACGGTAGTTGGCAAGGACTTGCCGAAAATCTACCAACTGTTTTAGTTCATTCATGACCTATATATAGCAGAAACTTACCCCTGATAGAAGTGCGAACTTATGTAGTGTCTTGCATTTCACGCTAGAGAGGAGTTAAGTAGAAGCACAAAATAGGGGGAATCTCATGAACGTTGACATACACGTATTGGCCATTTTGCTCGCAGTTGTAGCAAATATGGCAATAGGTTTTATCTGGTACGGCGCGCCACTCTTTGGCGCTGCCTGGATGAAGATGAACGGACTCACTAAAAAGGACACCCAATCAAATAGTGGGCTGCCGATGCTCGCTATGTTTGTGCTTGCGATTGTACAGGCGTATGTTCTGCGGCACTTTATCGTGTACTCTCAGGCGTTTTACCCAACGCACTCGGCTACTTCAGTCGGCTTCCTGACCGGCCTCTGGGCATGGCTTGGTATTGCCGCACCAGTTTTGGGAGCTAACTATATGTTTGCAGGGCGCCGCAAGAAACTACTCCTCATCGATGCTGGTTACTACCTGATTACCTTGCCCATCATGGGTATCATCCTCGCTCGCATCATTTAGATTAGCCTTACACGATTAGGTTTGATTGACCTGATAATATTCTTATGTTTAGCTATTGATAATAGCATAAGCAAGGAAATAAAAATGGCAGCTAAGAAAAATTCAAAGAATTACCTCAGCATTTTAAACCCTAAGGTATTGGTTTTATTAATAGTTGTTACTTCAGTAGGCCTACTAGGCGCATACCAGATGAACTCCAGTAAAGCTGCGACGGCCTGTGTTTATCAAAACTTCGGTTATGGATCATCTGGTGGCTGTGTCGGCACCATACAACTAATGCTGAATTATTTAGCTCAGCATGGAACCTGGGGGACAAGTGCCTATCCTCTATTGACTGTTGACAGTAGTTACGGCTCAAAGACCAAGACTCGGGAAACTGAATTTGAAAAACAGGTAGACTGGGTCACTCATAGTAACACTCTATCCGTGGATGGTATAGTACAAGCCTATCCAAAAGAATGGTATTACCTTTGCAATAGCACCTATTGGAGCTCTCAGCAACCTATTGGGCGGGATGATAAAGTAGTGTACGCCGCTAAAGCAGCGGGCTGTGATCAGATCGTTAAATAACCACTAGTCGCGCTTGAGCAAAACCGTAAACGCTTCGGCAGGGATATCAACTTTGCCGACAAGCACAGTCTTAATTTCACCACCTTAAGTGACGAATCTACTGATACCATCAAGGCCTACAATGCATGGGGTAAACGCAGTTTATATGGCAAAATTTTCTTAGGTATTATCCGCAGCACCTTTATCATCGACCCCGAGGGCAATATTGTCAAAGAATATCCCAAAGTTAACCCAAGTGGCCACGACCAGCAAATTATCGACGATCTCAAAAAGCTCCAGTCTAAATAGTTATCCACAAGCTTTGTTGACAATCTCAAAACATAAGCATATAGATAGGTATAATAGTAATAACTGTAAGGATAATAAAAATGCCTCGCGCAACAAAACAACAGAGTAAAATAAATAAAATATTCAGGTTTTTTAGTCCTAAATCATTAAAAGGTGGCATGGCCCTATTTGCCCTAATTTTTGCCGTAACTGGAGGTGGTTATTTGCTGTATAGAAGCTTTGCTGCAACAGGTAGCTGGCACACATGCTCGGTAAAAACATCTGATCAAACACTGTGGTGTTGGGGTGCTAACAATTACGGTCAGTTGGGTGTCGGAAATACAAATGCATCGTATGTGCCTGTAAAAGTAAGCATAAGTAATGTTCAGGCAGTAACATTAGGTGCATTCCATACCTGCGCGAGCAAGACCGATGGTACGCTTTGGTGCTGGGGCAAAAATGCTAATGGACAATTAGGAATTGCTAGCTTAGCGAACGCATATAGCCCTGTCAAAACCTCTATGTCTAGTGTTTCTGAGATTGCTGCTGGAGGAGACCATACCTGCGCGAGCAAGACCGATGGTACGCTTTGGTGCTGGGGCAAAAATGCTAATGGACAATTAGGAATAGGAACTAATTATGATGCATCATACCCAAGACAACTTTATTTTGGCAGCACAAAATCAATCACAGCAGGTGCACTCCATACCTGCGCGAGCAAGACCGATGGTACGCTTTGGTGCTGGGGCGCCAATACAGATGGACAACTCGGTATTGGAAACACATTGGATCAATGGGCGCCAAAACAATTATATTTCGGTAACACAAAGTCGATCGCAGCAGGGGCATACCATACCTGTGCAAGTAAGAGTGATGGTACGCTTTGGTGCTGGGGTCAAAACAGTCAAGGGCAAATTGGCAATAACACCACAACTCCTTATAATTCTCCTCAAAAATTAATGTTTA
>OMJO01000031.1 GCA_900299395.1 bacterium | reverse complement strand
CTCTAGCCGTCCGCGCTGCCAGAAAAAATCGCTATCCTGTGTACGTCGTATCGGACGGCAGTATAGACAAAACAGCCCAAGCGGCACGTGAAGCAGGAGCGACTGTTCTTGCACTTAGAAAAAACGTCGGCAAGCCGACCGCCCTGCACCGTGCCTACAAACACTTTAAGCTCAGTAATCAGTATGATGCTATTGCCATACTTGATGACGACGTAGTGATCGAAAAGGATTTTATCAAGCAATCTCGTAAGGTCATGGACCGTGACTGTGCGATCAGTGTGGGCAAAAACATCACAGACTGGCCAGATCATAAGAAGTGGAATGTATGGCTTGCTTCACGTGCATACACATACTGGGCGTATCAAATAACGATGCGGTACATCCAGAGTACGTACAATGTCATGAATTGTATTTCTGGTTCGAATTCACTCTATCGAACGGAAGTTCTAGACAAAGTACTTAAAAAGAACACGCCGTATATTGTTGATGATACATTTTGGACACTCGAAACTCACCGCCTCAATCTAGGTACGATTAAATACGCACCTCGGGCACGGGCCTGGCTGCAAGACCCCACAACGTTCCGCGACTGGTATAAGCAAAACTTACGTTGGATGTGGGGTACGTTTCAAGGCATCTTAGGACACAAGATCGGCACCGAGAAAAATAAGTTCCACCTCACATACATTGCACTTATGATTGACTGGCTCGTCTACATTTTTAGTGCACCACTTACCATATACATAATCTGGCAAGCTGGCATTCATAATTTATTTATAGAGCTCCTCTTGCTCATGGCTGGCTATTCAGTCTGGGTTATTGCGGCGTCCATCGGACTAAAACGCCCTCGCCTGATCCTGTTTTTACCAGCTATCGTCGTGGTTGACTTTATTTTCCGCTGGATTATGGTCCATAGCTTCATCAAGGCGCTTCGTTACCCAACTGTTGAAGCATGTGTCTGGGATTCGCCTAAACGATTCAGTATTCAGGTGGCGCCACGAGGGGCATAGCTATGGCAAAGGAATCAAAGAAGAAACCTGCCACCAAAAAAGCTACACAGCAGCGCAAGCATGTACAGAAAAAGATGCTGCAGCAAAAACGTAGGCTTAACATATGGTATGGCCTTGGCCCTGCCCTTATTGTTTTGGCACTCATCTTTGGAGGCTATGCAACTATTCAGTCTTGGCTTATTCAGCACCCAAAGCAAAAAAACAGTATTACCGATACGCCTGTTACACCCACACCAGAGCCATTAATCACAGGCACACCCTCTCAGTTGCAGATACCTTCTGTTAATATTAATCTGCGGGTCATACCTGGTTACTATAACCCCGCTAGCAAAAGTTGGACACTCAGCCTGAACGATGCCCAATGGGGTGTCGGCACCATGAAGCCAAACAATAAGTCCGGGCTGACTTTTATCTACGCGCACTACCGAAAAAATGTATTCTATAACCTACCGCGTGTCCAACCGGGGGCAACTGTCACCTTAAGCACCGAGGAAGGCCGCATTTTCAGCTACGTGTATCGTAACAGCACTACTGTCGACCCTTCGGACACGAGTATTCTCGACTATAAAGGCAAGCCCATCCTGGTACTGCAAACATGCAGCGGTGTCTGGTTTGAGAATCGTCAACTATTTATCTTCGACTACAGTGGCGTTAAGTAGTTTGCGTGGGTTGTTGGGGTGAACTTGTCGTTTCGTGTGTTGCTACTATGGGGCTATTGAGTTCAAGCACCACGTCTTCTTTTTGATCGGCTGGCTTTAGGATAGCATCAACTAACTGGTCAAGTTGGTCATTAGACAAATTAGCCTTTACCGCATAGCCTTCAATACCGAGCTCACGCAAGCCGGCTGGCGCATCAGCTTCATTAAGATTTGAAATAATATACACGGGTATATTTCGTCCCCACTCGCTAGCTCGCATACGGGCTAGAATCTGATCACCAGCAATTTTAGGTACCATCAGATCGAGCAGTACAAGATGTGGCTTTTCCCTTTCTATCAATAAGAGTGCTGCCTCACCGTCGTATGCAGCGATACATTGGTAACCCAAGAGCTCGAGTCTCGTTTTATAGATGTCAGCTAGATTTACATTATCTTCTACAATAACGATTTTTTGTTGAGTAGTCGGTTGTTCCATGAGTCTATTGTACACCGAAGCGCTTTTTACTGAAGTGTTGCCGAGTGTATGCCACCGTCAGCAAAGGCCACACCGTAATACATATACCAAGTGCTGATTTTTCTTGAGTGTCATGCTTGATTCCTTTTATGCTTATAACAACTTTACAACACAATCACCTTCTGTGCCATCAACATAAGCTTTATGCGCTATAATGATCTATAAGATGCGAAAGATTGTTGCGGGGATATGCATACTGGTGGGCTTCGTGGTTGTGCTTGCTTTATTACTGCAAGGACATACCATCGACGTGTTGCAGCCCGCTGGCATTGTTGCAGATAAACAAAAACACCTCATTATAATTGCAACGCTATTGGCGATCATTGTCGTCATCCCCGTGTACGCCCTTACGATTGGCGTTGCCTGGAAGTATAGAGCCAGCAACAAAAAAGCCCGCTATACCCCCGACTGGGATCACGATAAGTTGATCGAAGGGGTCTGGTGGGGTATCCCTATCATCCTCATAGGTATCCTCTCGGTCATAACATGGCAAAGCTCGCACGAGCTTGATCCGTTTCGAGCAATTAAAAGCGATAAGCCAACGCAAAAAATACAGGTTGTAGCACTCCAGTGGAAGTGGCTGTTTATCTACCCGGAAGAGAAAATAGCTACTGTTAACTTCGTGCATATACCCGTTGATAGACCCGTTGACTTTGAGATCACTGCTGACGCACCGATGAATTCGTTCTGGATACCACAGCTTGGTGGCCAGATATATGCAATGTCGGGCATGACTACCCATTTACATCTTCAAGCAAGCAAAGCTGGCACCTATCAAGGCTCTTCCGCCAACATCAGTGGTGAAGGGTTTGCTGACATGCGATTTACTACAGAAGCAGAATCAGAAGGAGATTTTCAAGAATGGATAGAAGATGCAAAAACTTCAAAGGATGTATTAGACACCACCGCATATAAAACTCTCGCTGCGCCTAGTCGCAATAATAATAAGACGACATATGTTCTCGCGGACGAAAAACTGTTTGATACCGTTATAATGAAATTCATGGGTCACGAGCCAGACGCACAACGCAGTTTTGAATCTCATCTTCATAGGCAGGTCATGCAGTAATGCTAGGAAAACTAACCCTTGATGCCTTTAAACACGGACCGATCGTTACGGTGGGACAAATTTCTATGGTGCTCGGCGCGCTCAGTGTTGTTGGTTTACTTTTTTACTTGAAGCGCTGGAAATGGCTGTGGAGAGAATGGATTACTACCGTCGACCCGAAAAAAATAGGTGTTATGTACATTGTTGTAGCACTCGTCATGCTGCTCAGAAGCCTTTCAGACGCAGCCATGATGCGGGCCCAGCAGGCAATTTCAGTTGGTTCAAACCACGGCTTCCTAAGCTCTGATCACTTCCAGCAAGTCTTCACTGCTCACGGGACCATGATGATATTCTTTGTCGCTATGGGGCTCATGTTTGGCCTCATCAACCTCATTGTCCCCTTGCAAATCGGCGCGCGGGATGTAGCCTTTCCTTTCTTGAACGCTACGAGCTTCTGGCTGTACGCCATGGGCGCAGTATTACTAAACCTATCCTTGATGGTAGGTGAAATCGGCGCAACCGGCTGGCTGGCGTATCCGCCGCTTTCAGAGCTAGCCTATAGCCCTGGCGTTGGTGTCGACTACTGGATATGGAGTATCCAAATTGCCGGTATCGGTAGTTTGCTCTCGGGCGTGAACTTCTTAGTTACCATCTTAAAGTTGCGGCGAGCAGGCATGACACTTATGAAAATGCCGATGTTTGTCTGGAGTGTGCTTGGGAGCATGGTTCTTGTTGTCGTCGCATTCCCGATTCTGACTGCGACATTAGCAATGCTTGCCCTTGACCGGTCATTGGGCATGCATTTCTTTACAGCGAATGCAGGTGGTAACCCCATGATGTACATTAATCTCATCTGGGCATGGGGCCACCCTGAAGTGTATATTCTGATTCTCCCTGCCTTCGGCATTTTTTCTGAAGTAGTCGCAACCTTCTCTAAAAAGCGACTGTTTGGTTACGCCTACATGGTTTGGGCGATAATCGCAATTGTATTTCTGTCGTTTGTAGTCTGGCTTCACCACTTCTTTACTATGGGAGCTGGCGCCAATGTCAACGCATTCTTTGGCATCATGACCATGGTTATTGCCGTACCCACCGGCATAAAAGTATTCAACTGGATCTTCACCATGTACAGAGGCCGCGTGCAATTCACTACCCCCATGTTGTGGTTCTTGAGTTTTGTACTTACATTCACAATCGGTGGTGTGGCTGGAGTACTCATGGCTGTACCGGCAATTGATTTTCAGGTGCATAACAGCCTGTTCTTGGTCGCCCATTTCCACAACATGATTATCGGTGGGGTTGTCTTTGGCTATTTCGCAGGTCTCACCTACTGGTTCCCCAAAATATTTGGGTTCAAGCTGAATGAGCGCTTTGGGCGTTACGCATTTTGGTGCTGGAGTGTCGGTTTTTTACTAGCATTTATCCCGCTCTATATCCTCGGCATGATGGGTGCAACCAGGCGACTTGATCATTACGACGCTTCACTGGGGTGGCAAGGATTGTTCATCGTTGCAGGAGTAGGCGTAATGGTTATCCTGGCGGGTGTCGGGTTCCAGGTGCTACAGCTTATCGTGAGTATCATGCAACGAGATAAAAATCGTGATAAAACAGGTGATCCTTGGGATGGCCGAACACTAGAGTGGTCTACCGCTTCACCGGTCCCCGTATACAATTTTGCTACGCTCGATCCTGTGACTGAGCGTGATGTGTTTTGGTCGCAAAAGCAACAGAAGCAGGCCGCAAAAATACAGTATGAAGACATCCATATCCCCCGCAATACCCCTATTGGTTTTCTGATAGCAGTGTCTGCGTTATTATTTGGCTTTGCAGTTATTTGGGAAATCGTTTGGCTCAACGTAGTCGCCGTACTGTGTATTATCGGGCTTGTCATGTATCGTACCCTGGATGACAACACAGAATATGTACTGACCGCTCAGGAAGTAAAGGCTCTGGAAACGAAGGGAGCAAAGGCATGAAGACGCCCCCTGCTCAGTTAGACAAAACAACATTTGGGTTTTGGCTGTACCTTATGACAGACTGCGTGCTCTTCGCCAGCTTGTTTGCGACCTTTGCTGTTCTACGCGCTAATACCGCAGGTGGCCCCAGCGGTAAAGATATTTTCGACCTCCCATTTGTTCTGACAGAAACAGTTTTATTGCTCACCAGCAGCTTTACCAGTGGCATGGCCCTCTTGGCAGCACGAGCTAAAGTCCATAAACAGGTCTTCTTCTGGCTTAGTGCGACATTCTTGCTGGGTGCCGCATTCTTGTTTATGGAAATGCGCGAGTTTACCCATATTGTCAGCGAGGGGCACGGCTGGCGCATGAGTGCATTCTTGTCCTCATTCTTCACTCTTGTGGGTACGCACGGGGCGCACATTGCTGTTGGACTCATATGGATGTTTGTTATGATGTTCCGCTTCAGCGCCAGTAAAATTTCAGCAAATGACTTGCGCCGCCTAACGCTATTTACTATGTTTTGGCACTTCCTCGATATCGTGTGGATCTTTATCTTTACTATTGTGTACATGTTCGGGGCACTATCATGAGCACCAAGAAAAACGGCATGAGCCTGAGAAATGCATATCTTGTCGGTTTTTTACTCTCATTATTACTTACCTTGTGTTCCTACTCATTGGTTACCCGCCATACATTTAACAACGCAACAACTATGGCACTTATCGCAAGCCTGGCTGTTATACAGCTGGCCGTTCAGCTAATCTTCTTCCTGCACCTCGATCGTGAAAAACGGCCACATTGGAATCTACTCACGTTTTTATTGACGGTGGGAGTACTTATTATTCTTGTGTTTGGTTCGTTGTGGATCATGTCTAATCTTGACTACAATATGCACCCCCGATCAGACACCGAAGAATACATTATCAAAGATGAGGGTTTCCATAAAAACTAAATCGTCGACATTACAATCGTTTTATTATCTTGCAAAGCCAGGAATAATCTATGGCAACAGCATAAACGTTATGGCTGGCCTCCTCTTTGCAAGCAAGCTACACATTTACCCACGGGTTATGCTAGCTACGCTGGTCGGGGTAGCTTTGGTGATTGGGTCTGCATGTGTGTTTAACAATTATATGGACCGTGACATTGATCAAAAGATGAAACGCACAAAGGAACGCGCACTCGCGAGTGGCAGAGTCACAAATACTGCTGCGCTCGCGTATGGAACAATCTTAGGGATTATTGGTTTTCTGGTCTTGCTGCAGTTTACAAACATCCTTACTGTCTTGGCAGGTATAGTGGGCTTTGTAGACTACATATTCCTCTACGGTTGGGGTAAGCGTAACACTGTTCATGGCACACTTATCGGCAGCATTTCTGGCGCGACGCCGATCGTTGCCGGCTACACAGCAATAACAAACAACTTTGATGTAGCCGCAGCCATTTTATTCGCCATGTTGGTCTTCTGGCAAATGGCACATTTCTATGCAATAGGCTTGTACCGGCACAAGGACTACGCCGCTGCAAATATACCTATTCTGCCCCTCAAGAAAGGTTTTAAAAAGACCAGACTGTACATCATGGCATATATCATCCTGTACGGCATCGCCACCACTCTGCTCACACTGCTTGGATACACTGGGTTACTCTTCGTGCTCATCATGATGATAACGTGTATCTGGTGGATACGTAAGGGCGTGACTCTCTGGCCTGAAGACAATATTACGTGGGGCAAGAAAATGTTTGGCTACTCACTAATGCTAACGATTGTCCAAGCAGTCATGCTCGTAACAGGACGCCTACTCCCGTAGTGTGAGATACTAGATTTTATGCAGAAACTTTATGCATACTTTCGAAACATCGATATACGGCACATAATAGCTACTGTATACATAGCAGGTATAGTAACCATTTTTGTTGCAATACGAACGTTCTGGACCCCAGATATCATGTTTTTGATACTGCTCGGCCTCTTCCTCATTCTCGGGCAAGCGAGGAGCTTCATAACCTACTTCCTGCCATTTGTGGCACTCATCCTGTCTTACGAAAAACTTAGAAGTCTTGCGACACACATCAATAAACACGTGCACTACATGGAGATGGTGCACGTCGATAGGTGGCTTACCGGAGGCACTCTGCCGACAGCATGGCTACAACAGCACTGGTACCATGGGCATGTTGCCTGGTATGATTTTTACTTTTATTTCCTGTACATGATGCACTTCGTGGTGCCGGTTGTGCTGGCAGTTATTATCTGGAAATATCGTACAAAAGAATACTGGTTTTATATTACTGCTTTGGTTATCTTATCGTACGGCGGATTTCTCACGTACGTTTTGTTCCCAGCTGCCCCGCCATGGCTCGCCAGCAACCTAGGCAAAATTGAGCCTATCCACCGTATTTCTAGTGATGTATGGGCGGCGTTTGGCGTTAAAAATTTCTCAGCCTACTATCAACAACTATCCCCCAATCCAGTCGCGGCGATGCCCTCACTGCATGCAGCCTATCCTCTTTTGTTCACACTTATTGTTAGAAAATTATGGGGTAATCGCGCCTTTTTACTAACCCTGTTTTATCCCATATCGATTTGGATAGGTATCGTGTACCTGGGGGAACACTACGTGGTTGATGCACTGGCAGGCATTTTATACGCCATACTCGCTTATTTGAGTGCACCGTACGTACTGCGGTTTGCTCAAAAAATGTTCCGTAGGATCATGACCCTCCACAACCCCATACTTGTAAGGAAGCACCATGGTTGAACTCACAACTGACCATTTTGAGAAGCTTGTAGGCAAAGGTATAGATGCCATACCTAAAAAGTACTTCGACAAAATTCAAAACGTAGCCTTTATTGTTGAGGATGAACCATCCTTGGAACAACGGGAAAAATTAAAACTTGCCTGTAATCAAACGCTTTTTGGTTTGTATGAAGGTATACCATTAACAAAACGTGGAGCTGGCTATAATCTTGTACTGCCTGATAAGATAACCATCTTTAGGCTACCTATTTTGTCTGTAGCCGAGACTGTGGAAGATGTCCAAAAGCAAGTCAACAAAACAATCTGGCACGAGGTGGCACATTACTTTGGGCTTGATCATGACCGCATTCACAAACTCGAGAAACGCCCGACGTAACCATAAGAATGATATACTACCTCCATGAATGAGCCTCAGGCTAAAAGACGAGAACCCCTCTGGCATATAGAGCTGGCGGTAGTGTTCGCCATCGTGCTGCAGTTGACTATCGCTCAAGAATTGACCATAGGCCCTAAGTACTTAATCGCGATTATGGAAGTTATGCTGCTTGTGGCGCTTCGGGTTATCGCCCCCGTAACACACGATATCGCTAGTCACATCAAACGACTCGCCGGTTTGTTACTAACTGCGATCATCTCATTTGCCAATATCACCTCACTCTTGCTCGTCTTGCAGTACCTCATTGAGGGCAATCATCTCACGGGTAAACAACTCATATTCTCTGCCTTTGCCATCTACCTAACTAATATGGTCATTTTTGGACTTTGGTATTGGGAACTCGACGGAGGTGGTCATGGTGGACGAGGGACACATTTGCCACCAGTTGACTTTTTGTTCCCACAAATGACCGCGCCCGCAACGGTAACCCAACAACCTTATTGGCAACCAACGTTTATGGACTACTTATTTATATCGATAACCAATGGGACAGCATTCAGTCCTACCGACGCTATGCCATTAACCCATCGGGCAAAGTTCCTGATGTCCATTCAGGCGCTCGTATCATTAAGCACTATTGCATTGGTCGCAGCGCGCGCTATTAACATTCTTGTCTAGTTGTCATACGTTTCCTACAGGACTATGATAAAAGTACCACAAGCATAAGCAGTATACGAGAAACTATGCCAGCCAAGAATAAAAACTCAGCTGCCGGTGGGTATGCATGGGCGCTAGCACGTATTAGTCTCGGCCTCATCTTTCTATGGGCCTTTTTTGATAAGTTATGGGGGCTTGGTTTTGCCACGTGCCGTAATGCCAAAACTGGCGTTGTTACGGAGATGTGCCAACAGGCTTGGGTCAAGGGCGGCTCACCGACAACTGGCTTCCTTAAATTCGCCGCCAAAGGACCGTTCGCAGAATTCTATCGTAACTTGGCGGGGAATCACTTCATCGATGCATTGTTTATGGCAGGGCTTTTGTTGATTGGCACTGCACTCTTATTCGGCATAGGTATGAAGATCGCCGCCGTTGCCGGTTCACTACTGCTCTTTATGATGTGGAGCGCAACATTGTGGCCAGCAAACAATCCCGTTTTGGACGATCATATAGTATACATTTTTGTACTCATAGGCCTCGCACTCACTAATAGCGACCAAAAACTTGGCCTGCGTGGTTGGTGGGTCAAACAAGATATCGTGAAACGTTTCTCCGTGTTGGAATAATCGGAATTTGCGCTACTAATCAAAGACCCGTCTTTATAGATGGGTCTTTTAGAAATGCTGCCGAATGTGAGACATGCTGTATTCCCACGTAGCGTCTGTTTTCTTATGAGGATTGAATATATTCTGCGGATCAAAAATATGCTTGAGTTCACGGAAATGAAGCAACATATCTTGTCCGTACATCTGCTCAAGCCAGGGGCCTCGTATCATACCATCATTATGCTCTCCGCTGAGCGACCCTTTGTAATGAAGCACGAGCTGATTAACCTCAGCCATGGCAGGTCGGAGTTTTTTTCGCTCTTCCTCTTCTTCAATCTTCATAAGTGGGATGACGTGGAAGTTGCCATCCCCCATATGGCCGGCTACTGTTGCTAAAAGTTTATATTTGTTAACGATAGCTCGCAATTCCGGCAAGAACTTAGGCAGATATTGAGGCTGTACCACGAGGTCATCTATAAACGGTGCGGTATGTTTATCATGCACTTTCTTTCGAAGTAAGTTAAAACTCTCTCGTCTCATTATCCAGAACTTCTTGGCCTTGGCCTCTGTTTCGTCTTCCTCAAACAGGGCATCGTGACCGAATTGCTTCATTGCTTCGTGGGTTTTGTGAACTTTCTCTTTTACCTCTTCGGGCGTTTCACCGTTAAACTCCGCCAGCAACACCATCTTTGGTATGCCGCGCATAAGTTTTAGAGCGTCAGGTATCAGTTGAAGTCCCAGTTTAATCATGCCTCCCCATCCCAAGTTCTGATGGAAGTAATAGAACAGCTTAAAACTAAGCATGAGTGTATAGTTATCAAAACCTTCGAAGGTAGCTGGATTTTGAGCAAGCACGCTATTGATAACCTCTCCGAGATTATTGGTGTGCTCCAAGAATATTACCAGTGTTCCGGAATGCTTCGGTGCCGGTACAAGACGAAAATGTATATCCGTTACCAGACCAAGAGTACCTTGTGCACCCACGATAGCTTGCGTCAGGTCAAAGACACCTTTGTCGCGATCCCAAATATTCCATAAGTGGTAACCCGTCGAGTCTTTGCTCACATTCGGCTTTGCGGCGCGTATTTTATCGTAATTGCTATCCACGAGCTGGAATACCTTGCGGTAAAGCTCTCCTTCAAAATCTTGCTGGGCCATTTTGGCATCTAGCTCTTGCTTGTTGAGTGGCTTGACCGTGTACGATTTACCATCTGCCAAAACAACTTGGAGCTGCGAGACAAATCGCTCTGTCTTGCCATATTGCAATGATTTCTCACCTCCAGCGTTGTTTGAGACCATACCCCCAACCGTACAGAGATCCCTGCTGGCAGGATATGACGGCATTAGCGCATTGTGTTTTAGTGTCTCGCCCTCAAAATCTCGATAATAAACCCCGGGTTGTACTTGTGCCGATACTGCATCAACCTTTTCAACTGCCGTGAAGTACTTCTTGAAGTCAACAACAACAGATTCGCTGATCGCGCCACCAGACATACACGTACCTGCACTTCGAGCCGTCAACGATAAATCGGGTACCGTCGACTTGTGGGCAGCAACCGTACGTACCAGCAACTGGACATCCTGATCGTTCTTCGGGGCCACCACTACTTGTGGCACTAACTCAAACAACGAGGCGTCGTGACTAAACTTGTCACGTGTCTCCATGCTCGTGTCGATATCGCCAGAAAACCCATTGGTTTTAAGTGTTTGTATAAACGTATCCATACTGCTTTAGCTTACCGGTATTGCTCTCTGGGCGCAAGAACTTACATAATCTGTAAGTACATGCTACCATGTAGTTGAAAAGCATAATCACATACAGATAGGTCAGCATGAGCAAACACAGAATTGTCATTGTTGGTGGAGGATTTGGAGGTATTAAGGCAGCACTCGATCTGGTTGACGACCCACGTTTTCATGTAACTTTAGTGAGTGACCGACCCAATTTTCGCTATTATCCAACGCTGTTCCGTACCGCTACTGGTGGCAAGCGCATCATCTCGAGCATTCCCCTACGTGATCTATTTGAGGGAAAGTCGATTCACCTCGTCGAAGATAAGGTAATCTCGGTTGACAAGCAAGCACGACTGATTAAGACGCACAAGAAACACCAAATTGAATACGACGCCTTAGTACTGGCACTTGGAACGGTTACAAACTACTTTGGCATCAAAGGTCTTGAAGAGTATTCATACGGCGTAAAGTCAGTCGAAGACGCTATTAGACTGAAGAGACAGCTGCACAAACAACTCATTGAACATAAACACCCTGATTTGAACTACGTGGTCGTGGGCGGGGGTCCTACTGGTATTGAGTTAGCCGGGGTTTTGCCTGCCTATCTCAAAGCAATCTGTAAACAACACGAGATCAAGAAGCCTCGCATTCATGTTGACCTTATTGAAGCGGCCCCGCGACTTGTCCCCCGTATGTCAAAAGGTTTCTCGAAACGCATTGCTCGACATTTACGCAAGCTCGGTATCCGTTTGTACTTACACACGCAAGTAACGGCCGAAACGAATGATGAGCTAATGGTAAATGGCCGGAAGATACTCAGCCATACCGTTATTTGGACAGCTGGCGTCAGCAACAACCCGCTCTATAAAAACCAGGGGTTTCAATTTGCCAAAAACGGTAAGGTCAGAGTCGACCAATACCTCCAATCCGACCCGGGCATTTACGTGATTGGCGATAATGCAGATACACCGTACAGTGGCATGGCTCAAACGGCGCTGTACGATGGAAAATTTATAGCACGAAACTTAAAACGTATGGCCGATAATAAAGACCCGAGACCCTACTATGCCAAACGACCGGTATATATCATCCCCGCTGGCGAACGGTGGTCGGCCTTGCGATGGGGCAACATTCAGTTGTTTGGCATTCTAGGCTGGGCCATGCGCCGCGCAGCTGACCTACTGGCCTATCATGATTATGAGCCGTTTAAGCGAGCAACACCTCGTTGGATGGCACTTGACGACGAAGAAGAGGACTGCCCAGTCTGTAAGGACCTATAGAGCTTTCTTGCTGTGCTGTTTACGCCACTTGGCAATCTCGGCGTGATTACCACTCAGTAATACTTCCGGAACCTGCATGCCCTCAAATTCTTCTGGTCGGGTATACTGCGGAAACTCAAGCGTCTCACCGTCACTAAAACTCTCGATTTCTGCACTTGTTTCACCCCCCAGCACCCCCGGTATAAGACGCACCACGCCATCGATGAGCGTCATCGCTGGTAGTTCACCCCCTGTCAGTATGTAGTCGCCTACTGAGATCTGCAGATCGACAAGTTCAGTGATACGTTCATCATACCCTTCATATCGTCCACAGATGATAATAAGCCCCTTCCCCCCGTCAGCTAGAGCCCGCAAGCGTGCTTGTTTTAGCCGTTCACCTCGCGCTGTCATCAGCACCACAAGTGCTTTAGGATCATCCTGTTTTGCTCTGCGAACTGCTGCAAAAAGTGGCTCGGGCTTAAGGAGCATTCCGTCACCCCCACCATAGGGTGTATCATCTACGACTTTACGGGGACCTAGGCCAAAGTAACGCAAATTAATATATGAGATCTCGGCCAGTTTACGATCCTGGGCCTTCCACAACATGCTCACGTCCATCACACCAGGAAACATCTCTGGGAAAAGCGTAATTACTTGTATTTTCATCATTATTATTATATCACATGTAAACAAAAAGAACCCTGTTAAGGGTTCCTTCTGACACATAAAGCTCCCACTCTTACGAATGGCTCGCAACGAGCTTTTCCGTCCGTTTTTTGTTTTTTAAAACGCTGATGGTAGGTAACAGCCGAATGCCGAAAAGATTATACGTCAAGATCGTCTAGATCTTCAAGTTCTTTTCGGGTTTTACTTACAACGTCACTCGTCTCTTCTTCTGTAGTCGTAGCCAGCTCTTCCACTTCTTCGCGTGCTGCTTCAATAGTTGGTGACGAGCTTTCTTCGTCATCGTCAGTATCACGCTTCTTGGTTGTTGGCGTACCAATTGGCTTGCCGTCACTTGTATCAACTATCTTAAGGTTATATCGTGCCTCGTTTTTAGTTCCAAGTGCACGAAGTAGCGTTCGTAAGCTTTGGGCTGTTGCTCCACGCTTACCAATAACACGCCCCAGATCTTCGGCATCAACTGTCAGCTCAAGCAAGACGCCTTTTTCATCAATACGTCGCTCAATCTTGACATTGTCAGGATGGCTAACCAGTGATTTTACGATATACTCTACAAACTGTTGGTCGATGGTACTCATCAGTCGCTCCTCCATTATGGTCAGTTTATTATACCAGATTTTTAGCGTTGTTTACGCAGCTGGTGTGTCTTCAGCAGTGTCAGATGCCTCTGTTTCAGCATTCTCTTCAGCTGGAGTCTCAGTAGGTTCTTCTGCTACCGTTTCGGCAGCTGGAGTCTCTGATTCCTCTGCCGGTTTTTCTGCTTCAGCCGGCTGGTTCTTACGAAGTTTTTCAGGGTTACGAATCGCACCTTCTTTTTTGGTTGATTCAGAAACCCATTTAGGTAATGCAACACCTTCACTCTTCAAAAGAGTAACAACACGGCCAGAAGGCTGTGCGCCATGCTCTAAGTAAAAGCTGGCCTTTTCTTTATCGAGGCTGGTTACTTTTGTGTGAGGGTTATAGCTGCCAAGCAAAGCAACAACTTTACCACTGGTAGGGCTCAAATGTGCGTCTTGAACAACTACACGAAATTGTGCATGGCCAGAACGACCAGTGCGTTGCAAACGAATAGCTAACATAGTTGTGTGATAATTCCGATCTCTCGCTTAGTTATTAGGTTGACTTGGAAATCTACCGTATTTTACAGATTATCGCCCCTGTTGTCAACCGATCTACTCCTGTGCCGCTCGTAAAGCCGCCTCAGCAGCCGCAACTTGTCCAGCTTGCTTGCTTGGGCCGGTCCCCTGACCGCGCAGTTGCCCCTCAACAAATACACCTACCGTAAAACTCTTATCGTGGTCGGGCCCTTCTTCGGATAAAACCTTATAAACTGGTGTGAAGCCCTCTTTACTTTGCACAAGCTCTTGGAGATGAGACTTAGGGTCCATCCACGAGCCACTTTGTAATATCTGACCAAACGTTGAGAGCACACTCTGATGGATGAAGTTCTTGGCCGCTTCGTATCCTTGATCCAAATATAGCGCACCAATGACTGCTTCGTAGCAATTAGCAAGTATCTGTGCTCGTGCGCGCGTTGAACCACGCTTTTCGCCCCGGCTGAGACGGAGCAATGGCTCAAATTCTAGACGAGCGGCGGCGGCACTAATGCTCTCGGTACGAACAAGAGCACTGCGCCAGTTTGTAAGTGTCCCCTCGGGATCCTCATGATTCTCAAATAAGTACTCGGTTACCACCAGTTCCAAAACGGCATCACCCAAAAATTCAAGTCGTTCATTATGTTCTTTGACTGTCTTGCGATGCTCATTTACATACGATCGGTGCGTGAAGGCAGTTATCAGTAGATCTATGCTTTTAAATGTGACGCCAAGTTTGTTTTTTGCAAACGATTGGTACGCTGTTGTGTCCTGCATGCCTAAAATCCTGCCTGGCGTATCTTCTTCATGCCAAGAAGTATTATCTTGCCAATATCATCGTACTCAATCTTGTCGAGCGCTTCGGTAGCCGGGAACCACTTTATCCCGTTCATCCAGTCTTCTGGCTTAAGCTTGTCTGTATCACCCAATGCTTGTACTAAAAATATTTCGGTCGTCATGAGGACCAAACTTTGCTGGCGCCGATAACGGAAGTTAATTTTACCCAACCAGTTCAGCACTTTCATCTCCTGCAAGCCTGTTTCTTCACGTATCTCTCGCTCAGCCGTTTGCTTGGAGCTTTCTCCTTCTTCGATATGCCCTTTGGGGATTGTCCAGCGATTTTTGGCATCTTGGATAAGCAGAATTTCTACCTCGTTATTCTTTTTGCTTCGTCGAAAGATAATCCCACCTGCGGTAGGCTCACGTACTACTTCACTAATCGCCGTGCGGCGGCGAACTAGCTTCTTGAAGCCCTGTATTGGCTTAGGTCTTTTCATCTGCATTGTCTACTTCCTCTACTGTGTCTGATGCGGGGGTACCCTCTGCTTGCCGCAATACGGTGCCAAGTACACCGTTGACGAACTTACTAGAATTATCACCACCAAATGCTTCGGCCAACTCGACGGCCTCGTTGATAACCACTTTTGGCGGTACACCTTTGCCAAAGAGCAGCTCATAGGCCCCCATTCTAAGTACAATGCGGTCCATGCGAGCTATTTGATCTATCGGCCATTCAGGCGCAATCGGTTGCAATACGGCATCGAGCTCAGTCTGCTTGTCGTTCACTCCATGAACGAGGCTAGTGATGAACTCACGATCGTCAACCATATCGTGATAGCGATGCATATTCCGTTCCAATACTTTTTCAAGTTTGAAGCTCGCATCTTGGTAATCACGTCGAAACTCCTGCTCGTACAGCGTCTGTAGTGCAATGATTCGACCTAGGTGACGATTTGAGGCCATATTGTTAAATTCCTTTGCTTATCTTCAGTATACGCTACTGCTTAGCAGCTTTGGCGATACTTTTACCCGATTCTTTTCGGGTCGTGAATGCTTTCACTGGTGACTTAGCGTTCACCTTGCGTGCCAGTTTTAGCACCAAGTGACTACGACGCGTTCCAGTACGGCGGGGGCTAGTTCGTTTCTTGGGTTTACCCATAGTAAACAGACGTCCTTTCTAATATGTTAATCCGTGTGTTGACATCATTATACTTTTTTGGCCAAACAAACTCAAGCAGTAATCCTATACGACAAAATTGACAAGTCGCCCGGGCACAAAGATGGTTTTCTTGGGCTCGGAAGTCAAATATTTAGCAACATTCTCCTCCGCCCGCGCCGTCTTAATAACACGTGCTTCATCGGCCTCAGCGGGTACTGAAATAGTTGCGCGCACTTTGCCATTTACTTGCACCACAATCGCGATGGTGTCAGAAACTAGGTACTGCGGATCGTGGACAGGCCAGTCACTAACATGGACCGATGTTTTATGGCCCAAATCGTGCCATAATTCCTCGGCAATGTGCGGAGCAAACGGCGCCATAAGCTGCACCAGACTTTGTATGGCAAATTTCCATGCCTCTTTATCGGCAAATTCACCGTCTATCTTGCACTTAAACAAGGTGTTTACGTACTCCATCAACGCCGCAATGGCCGTATTGAAACCAAGCTCTTCAAGGTCTTTGGAAACCTTTGCAATTGCTTGATGGGCCGCGACCGTAACCTCTGGCTGCTGCTTAGTCCCAGACTGAGCGGCTATGTATTCTTGAGTAATCGTCCAGGCTCGCTGCAAAAAGCGGAAACTACCACCCATACCTTCAACGCTCCAGGCAGCCATTTGATTCCATGGCCCAATAAACAGCTCCATGATGCGTATCGCATCGGCTCCATAGCCTTGATCTATCAAACCATCCGGTTCAATAGTGTTGCCTTTGCTCTTGCTCATCTTTTGCCCGTCAGGGGCCAAAATCATGCCTTGGTTACGAAGCGTCTTGAATGGCTCTTGGAAGGTTATTAAGCCTTCGTCATACATCACTTTAGTCCAGAAACGAGCGTAAAGCAGATGCATAACCGCGTGTTCGGCGCCACCAATATAATCATCGACTGGCAACCAAGCCTCGGCCTTTGCTTTATCAAACGCTGCTTCAGCATTGTGCGGGTCAGTAAAACGCAAGAAGTACCAGCTACTACATGCGAAGCCATCCATAGTATCAGTTTCACGCTCAGCCTTACCGCCACATTTTGGACAAGTCGTATTCACAAATTCTGGCACATTGGCCAGCGGCGAGCGGCCGTCGCCACTTGGTTCATAGCTTTTTACATCGGGCAGTTGAACCGGCAAATCTTTTTCTGGTACTGGCACTGTGCCGCACTTTTGACAGTGGATCATCGGTATGGGAGCACCCCAGTATCGTTGGCGACTAATCAACCAGTCCCGAATTTTGTAGTTTACAACTTCTTTTGCTGCACCATTTTTATGTAACCAAGCGACAATTTTGTCTCGCGCTTGTTCGCTGCGCATCCCACTAAATTCACCAGAATCAATGAGCATACCTTCTGCGGTATAGGCATATTCTTGTGCCTTTACCTTTTTAGCTTCCTTCGGATCTTCCGGCAAAACAGTAACCCGCGCCGGGATCTTGTACTTTTTCAAAAATACAAAGTCACGCTCGTCATGAATATCCCCAAACACAGCCCCGGTACCATAGCCTGCCAGTACAAAATCTCCGATCCATACCGGAATCTTTTCGTCATTGGCTGGATTAACGGCATATGCGCCAGTGAAGACACCTGTCTTTTCTTTGTCTGCTGACACCTGCCGTTCAATGTCACTTTTGGCAGCTGTCGCCTTTTTATATGCGTCGACCGCCGCCTGCTGCTCTTTGGTTGTAATTTCTGAAACCAAGGGATGTTCCGGCGCTAAAACCAAAAATGCGCCACTAAATATCGTGTCGGCGCGAGTTGTAAATACCGTCACCTCGTGCTTGGTGCCAGCAATAGCGAACGTAATATCCGCGCCCTTGCTTTTGCCGATCCAGTTGCGTTGCATGGTCTTGATTGCATCAGACCAGTTCAGATCATCCAGGTCTTCGAGCAGGCGGTCAGCATAATCTGTTATCTTAAAGAACCACTGTTTAAGCGCTTTCTTTTCCACTTCATTACCACAACGCCAACATTTACCAGCCTCTACTTGCTCATTAGCCAAAACCGTTTTATCAACAGGGCACCACCACTGCAAACTTTCTTGCTGATAGGCCAGACCGCGTTTGTGAAGTAGCAGGAAAAACCACTGCGTCCATTTGTAGTAACCAGGGTCAGTGCTATCAATCTCTCGTGTCCAGTCATAGCTGAAGCCCATTTGCATGAGCTGCTTTTTGAACTTGGTCGTATTCTCTTGGATAGCCTGCTTCGGACTAATGTGATTCTTGATAGCATAGTTTTCTGCAGGTAGTCCGAAAGCGTCCCAACCCATAGGGTGCAAGACATTGTATCCACGCATGCGTGCGTACCGACTAACCGCGTCACCAATGGTGTAATTCCGAACATGCCCCACGTGCATGGCCGCACCGCTCGGGTATGGAAAGTACTCTAAAATGTACTTCTTGGGCTTCTGGGCATCTTCGCTGGCGCGATAAATGCCTTCCTCCTCCCAAGCTGTCTGCCATTTGGTCTCAATATCTTTTGGGTTGTATCGTTTCATTATCTCTCACACCTTATCATAAGGGGCGATAAGTCGTAAATAAAGCCACTTATTCTACGAGGTATCTACGCACATCGGGCGACAAACCAGTCAACAGTGAATACGTAAACAAATCATGTTCGTGTGCAATCGACTCGATTGAGTTTGGGTCATCGGTCACGTTACTGTAAACCGTTACCTCTGCCCCGTCTTTCAGGTCTTGCTCGGTGATATCAATCATGGTGTGATTCATGCAAACACGGCCAACAATCGGCACAAATCCATTACCTACCTTGACCACCCCTATATTACTGAGTGCCCGCTGCACACCCTCGTGGTACCCGAGCGGCAAGATACCGATACGCATTGCCTTCTTGGCGGTGAAGGTGTAGTTGTAGCTGACTTTATCACCTGGCTTCAGAATCTGGACTTTACTAATGGTACTCACCAGCTTGAGCGCTGGACGCAACTCTTTACATTTACTATGCGATGGATGCCCTATAGGAAAGGGATTGATGCCGTACAGTCCTATTCCCACCCGAATTGCGTTGGCGTGTCGAGACTTCGCCCTGACACTCCCGGCACTTTGGGAAACATGAAAGTAGCGTGGCGTGAATCCCTGAGATAATATCGTGTCGACAGCTGCATCGTATGCTCGTACCGCTTGTTCGATATTGCTTGTCGTTGCTCCGTCAGAATCAGCAAGGTGCGTCATGACACCTTCGAGCTGCAATCGTGGGGCTGCCTGCAACAAATGAAGATAATTGTCCAGCTCATCTGGACGGATACCATAGCGGTTCATGCCAGTGTTGAGTTCTAGGTGAACTTTGACACGCTTGTTCAGCTGGGCAAGAGCGCGAAGTGTAGCTTCGTCTTGCACTACAAACGTAAGACCCCTCAGCCGCAACTTTGCAAAGTTGTGCGGTTTTATCATGCCCATTACCAGAACTGGTTGACGACTGACAACCTCGCGTACCTTGAGGGCTTCAAAGTAGCCATCCACCGCAACGTACGGGAAATGCTGCCCTTTTAATGCGGTAGCCACCTGCGTGATGCCGTGACCATACGCATTGCCTTTCAAAACCGGAATCACGGTATGACCGGTTGTTCGCCGAAAAAAGTCTGCATTATGCAACAACGCTGAGCGAGACACCTCAATTCTGTTATAGACATCATACGGCCTGCTAAGCACAGAACGAGCACGACGTATTTTGCTACGAATCATCCTAAAACTGTTTTAAATAATTGGTGCTGAAGCTGGTATGGAAGCGCTTGCGTTCTGCATGCCGCTCTTCTGCCAAATCAACCAGTTTTTCGACCAACGAAACATTACCGATGCCCTTTTGGCGCCAGTTATGCGCGTACAGCCCGCCAGGAAGAGGGTTCACTTCATTGAAGTAGACCTTCTTGGCCATGCTATCGATGAGTAAATCAACGCGAGCAATGCCACTACAACCAATGCTTTTGTACACGGCGCGAGCCAGTTCTTCTGATTCTTCGTACATATCTTTGGGTATTTCGGCGGGTATTTTACTGTAGCCCTGGGAGCCGCTCTCTCCACTTTTGGCGCCGGCCTTTCCCCCTTTTTTGCCACCTTGCATATACTTAGTCTCGAAGTCAAAAAATTCGTCAGACTTGGCAAGTGGCTGCTCAACGTATGCAGTTGTTAGCTCGGTGTTGCCAATGATCGGCACCGTTACCTCAACCAGGTTGCTTACACCTTGTTCGACAATAATGCGATCATCGTAGTGCGCAGCTACCTCGAGAGCGTTCATAAGCTGTGCTTCTTCGGTTACGCGCGTAATACCAATGCTCGAACCCAAATGGGCAGGCTTCACAAACAATGGATACTTGAGACCTTTTATCTTGGCTAGTACAGCACTTGGCGTTTTTGATAATTCATCTGCCGAAAACCAAATCCAGGGTGTTGTTGGTATACCGTCTGCCTGTGTCACTTGTTTTGCCAGCACCTTGTCCATAGCAATCACGCTTGCCTCAGGGCCACAGCCAACATATGGCACGTTTGCCATCTCCAAAATACTCATTAGCTCCCCATCTTCACCATGCGTGCCGTGTGTCGCCGGAAAGACTAGGTCAATCTTTTTGTACATTTTCCGACCAGCAAACTGACTAGACTTTACGAGCGTCAAACCATCATCAAATAACAGATGTACTTTTGGTGCCTTACGCATAAATTCTTCAATGCCACCGCTTTGATATAAAGCTATATCCTTCAGCTTATTATCCCAGTACCACGCGCCATCTTTTGCGATATATACTGCCTCAACCGCAAAGCGACCGCTCAGCTCAAGTGGCTTAATAATACTCGAGAGCGCCGTCACAATTGACACATCGTGCTCTGTAGATCGACTACCAAAGATAACTGCTACTGTTTTCATGACTTTAACTATAACCGTTGAGCGTCTACTTGGGCAATACAATTACTGCCAAATAATTGGCGAACAACACATCAAAGGGTGCTCGAGGTATCGTTTGAAGGGGGTCCGGACTTTGATAATGATTACTGCCGAGCACTCGGCGGATTATGCAATAGTAACTTCCACGTTATGAAGTTGCTGACCGACCGCCTGATCAGAATCGCGCAAACGCAACAAGAGCAAGGGCGAGAGACCGCTCAACGCGTCCACGGTTTTGCACTGGAAGATCCGTCGCACATTACTGCCAGCGACCTGCGCACCCTACTGCTTCGTCCCAACCGCGATTTACATTTCATGATGAATCTAAAATCTACGCCCAAATCCGAAATCTTTTCTTAGGCGTAGTTGTCGGTCCAGTCGTTTTGCATAACGACTAAGTCACCGCGAGCTAAAAAGTGCTCGAGATTGGTATAAAACTCTAGCGGGTGCTCCTCGATGCGTACCACGCCGCCAAAGCCCCCCGCTTCGAGCCCCTGCCGAATATAGCTAGTCACTGAGTTCTGCATAAGCACTACGGTATCGGGGTGAGCACGGGTAATGAGTTCACCCATCTTTATGTGCACGGCTTCCGTTTCCACGCCTTGATCAACGAGACCGGGCGTTACATATGTCTTTCGTTGTGCCGGCAGATCTTGCAGCAACTGTAAGCCGGCACGAATCCCGTCAATATTCCCATTGTAGGTATCATCGATTATCCATGCCCCATGTACGTTACGCGGTTGCATCCGATGTTCATACGGCTGTGTCTTGGCAATGCCGCTGGTTACTTGCTTGTCACTCAGACCAAGCTTCATGGCTAATACTGCAGCCAAAGCCAGTGGGCCAACCTGGTGACGACCAAGAAGACCACTCTTTAGTCGTATGACTCGCTTGCCTTTATGTAGTTCAAACGTTGTACCATCATAATCTACCTTGATATTGCGTATTTTCCAGTCGGCAACTACTGACTCGCTATACGGGACATATGAGGGCTGCAAAAACTCCTTGGCTGCTTCTGATTCGGCATTCACATAAACATCTTTGCCATGTAAGTAATCTGCAAGGCTAAATATATCCTTACCGGCAGCTTGCAAATTTGGGTAATGATCTAAATGAGCTGGTGCCAAACCAGTGATAATGCCGATGTCTGGTGCCGTTGTACTGGCAAATCGATCCACGTCGCCGGGCTTGCCTTCCCCGTATTCAATGATGAGTACGTCCTCTTTGCCTGTCAGTCGTGCAGCAAATATGGCATGTGAGCTGGCGACATTTTTATTGGCTGGGGTCGCGGCCACTACCTTGCCTTCTGAAAGCACCGTCAGCAGCAATTCTTTCATGCTCGTCTTGCCATAGCTCCCGGCAACCGCAATGGTTACACCTGGGTGCTTGGCAAATATCGTTCGTGACGCCTTTATTTGGCGCCGCTCACGAGGCCCGATAACGAATAACCGGCCGAGGACGAGTGGTACCACAACCAGATGTGCCCAGATAATGGGATAACTGAATACCAGCCATATGCCGAACCATGAGAGTAATAAATCCCTATTCACCTGCCCGCGCACAATACATACAATGCCAGCAACAATTTGCACCACCATACCCACCATCATGTCTGCCAACAGCAACCTAGCTGCCTTTGTTTTATCAAGACTACGACGATACGCCACACTATGGAAATTCTTGACTCGCCAGAACCATTGCAAATACGCCAGCGGTTGATATTCGGTGCTCTGCAGCATGTACACAATAGTCGCACCGTACGTGGGTGAGAACATCGAAACAAACCACTCAGCCATGCAAGAACTCCTGAACAGCCTTGGCTACCTCAACCGGTTTGTCGTGGTGCACAAAGTGCCCTGCCCCTGGCAAAACATTGAGTTGTGCTCCTGTAATGGCGGCTTTGAACAGCTCCCCAAAACGAGGTGGCGTAGCGGTGTCGTTCTGGCCATACAACAGCAACGTTGGCAGACTAAGTTGACGTGCATCATTCTGCACATCATCGGTTACGACGTTCTTGAACGTCTCTTGTAAATGCTCGGCTACGAATAGATCCGAACCAATAGTTTTATAGGCACGCTTCTTGAGTTTTTGCTGGGTCGCCTGCGGCAAAGGTTTGGTGAGCGCTTTCGCTCCCTTGGCTGCTAGCCGCAAGAATAGTTTGCGGCCTTTGTATTCACTGCGTATACCAGCCGACGCCAGCAGTACGAGTTTCTCTGCTTGTAACTTTCCCTCTGCAAGTCCACGTATAGCAATCGCACCCCCGTTTGAGTGAGCGACAATGACATATGGTTTCTGCTCGAGTTTTTTTATAAAAGATCCAATGAACTCTGCGTAATCATTAAGCCCCCACACGGATTCTGGCGGTTGCGTTTGCCCAAACCCCGGCAAATCCAAAGAAATCGTCGTATACGTTGCTGCTAGTTCTTTTTGCAAGGCTTGGAACGTTTGGGATGTGTCACCCCAACCATGCAAAAACAGCACTGTTTTGCCGTCGCCCAGTTGCTGATAGTTTGTCAATAG
>OMJO01000030.1 GCA_900299395.1 bacterium | reverse complement strand
GACGATTTACCGTATATAAAAGCGGTCACGTTGTGCCCACGATCCAGCAGTTTGGCAACTACTTTAGTACCAACTTTTCCATCAACTACTTGTGATAGATTGCCAAAATCTACGACCCTACACAGCTCACCCTCAATAGCGCTAAACGGTATATCTCTACCTATTAGTGGAAGTTCTCGTTCGGGTTCGCCTTTAGCCATACCTACTTATTAACTCTTGTTGGAAACTTTCCATTTACGGCATCAACCATATTGTCCGTCCATAGAACTACCGAGTTGTGCATACTCTCGTAGGTAGTCCACGCATAAGACGGCGCAGCCCATACATTGCCCTCAAACTTAGTAAACTCGCTTGGCTTACCCTCAAAGCCATAGCCAAACAGCTCGCCTTTAGCAACCATATCTAGTATTTTTTCTTGGTTGAACATGCCGTGAGCAATATCTACTAACATAGCCGACTTTTTTATTGACTTGATATGGTCATCGGTGATTAAAGCCAAAGTTTCGGCGTTCTTGGCTGCTGTCGGAAAGATAACATCTGCTGTTGATAAAACTTCCTCTAAGGACATCTTTTTGTATGCGTCATTCGTTGATGAGCGTGACCAATAAATCACGTTCATCCCAATGCCTTTGCAAGCCTCAGCGATAGCACTGCCAATATGTCCTAAGCCAATAATGCCAGCCGTCTTGCCTTTAAGCTGTACACCACGATATTTCATAAAGTCTTTATCGTAATCCAGTGGGAAATTATCCTTAATAAGTCGTGGTGTTTGCCGAGCTAGATTAAACATCATTGTTAACGCCCATTCAGCGACAGCCTGGGTAGAAAAATTAACAATTTGGCATATTGGAATGTTGCGTTCGTTAGCAACCTTTTGGTCAACCCATTCAAAACCTGTTGAGGCGATTAAAATACCTTTGAGGTTTGGGATATCTTTATAGTCATCGTTAGTTAACCTCCAACTAACGTAATCAGGATTTAGGCATAGTAGTCGTTCGTCATCGCCCTTAAACAGCGCTTTACATTCGCCCAATGGCGCAATCTCTTTAGTTATAACGAGTTCTAGGCCGCTAGCTTTCAGCTTCTCCAGCAGCTCATCTGTAATAAGTTCGTCCCAAAGTGGGTCAAAAATAAATGCTTTCACTTAAACTCCTTCAACAGTATTTTAACTCCTTAGCAATAAAAGAGATAGCTAACAATAAAACTGGATTTCAAACCACCCCCTGGCTTAACCCTCTTTGCTGATACTATCAGCGATTTTATATATAAAAGCACATAGTGATTTTCCAATGTCTAAAAGTTGAAAAAACTTGAAAAAAGACCTAATAAAACCTAATAATAAGCACTATATCGTTACCTCTGTTAAGGACTTAACAAAACTTAACAATTCGTAGGGTTTTAGCAACCTATTAAAACCTATCATTAAGTGCAGTTTCACAGCACCCCTGTTAACTAATAGGCGTCAGACATTTTACCCATTACGAGGTATGGTTAAATGCTCGTTCTGCCATCGCAGTATGTCGCCTGGCGCTTCTAAGAGCAGAGCTGGAACACGTTATTTATATTACCGTTGCACTAACGAGGATTGTGAGCGTAAGAAAAAGTCCATCCGAGCGATTACTATATTCAACTTCATTTACAGCTTGCTGGAAAAGGGTTTAGAGCTTACTGAAAAAGATTACCAGTATTACCATGACAACTTAACCGCTGACGCAGATACGCAACGGCTGACTTTACGCACTGAAATTAACAGTAAAGAGGCCGCCTTAAAAGCCACCAAACGTAGGCTGAAAGAGATTGGCTTAAAACTCATTGACTATGATAAACAAAGCCCCGTATGGAAAGTAAACAATGAGCAGATGCTCAAGTTAGAGACTGATAGCAAAGACCTTGAAAAGCAAATTGCCGAGCTTAGAACACAGCTAACTGACCCTAAACAAGAAGTGCTGACCATTGAACAGTTTTTGAACCTAGCAAAAAACGCTGGTTCTAAGGTGAAAGCTGCTAACGAAGTTGGCAAAGACCACATTTGCCGTTTAATCTTTTTGAACCTGGTCGTTGATGAGCAAAAAGTGACGGAATATCACCTTACAAAGGCGTTTTCAAAACTTGAGAAAATGCAAAATGTCCTAAATGGTCGGGGTGAGAGGACTCGAACCTCCGACCTCCTGGTCCCAAACCAGGCGCGCTAGCCAACTGCGCCACACCCCGAAACTGTTATACAGTCACGGTAACGGGGGTAATTGTACTACAAAACCCCTGTTGAATCTACTAGTTTATGTGGGACTGAAATACTTCGCATGCTGCTCGGGCAGAAACAAGCGCGTCATGATACGGGTGATGACGCGAGTAGCCGCTCTCATCAAACAGTTTCTTGACAATATCTGTTCGTTTCTCCCCGTTTGGTTCAAGCTGCAGCATGAGTGATGTTAGATCAAGTAAGGGGAACGGGTGCTGCCAATACCGCTCATCCAGATTATCCTCTTGGCACTGCAAAAGAAAGCGATACTCCACTGGGTAACCGTTGCTCACTAGCACATAGTCTGCTTCTTGCTGCGCACGCTCAAACCATCGCCAAAAATCACTTCGTAAATCTTTACTGGTCCGCTGTGTAATAGTCATGTCAGTGATGACTGGCAGAACATTTTGTTCAACCCAAGAGTCAACTTGACCAATTATTTTGGTTCTACCCGTAAACGTATCAAGAACTTCGCCGTCTAAATTAATGACGACCGCTGCAACCGCAAATGCCTGGCCATGCAAACCGTTAGATTCAACATCAAAGCATAGCAATTTAGTATCTCTGGTAATGTGTGGGGTTTTGGCTTGTTTGGAGTGAGTCATGCTCTAATCTCTTTTTATAATTTCTAGAAGCTCAGGGAACTCCGTAAAACGAGGGTTTAACTTAACACCAAAGTGCTGCATACCTTTAAACTCGTGAAATTCACCAGCCAGCTCATTGCACAAGTAGCGTGCTTGATCAATTGGGCAGTATGGATCGTCATCTGAGTGTACAAAAATGAGCTTGTTTGCCTTTGCTTTGATAGCCGTGAAATCAAAGTTTGGTTCAGGGAAGAGGTCTTTGAATTGCTCACGATCAAGATCGGTTTCATCCATACGGGCCCATGACCCGACCAGTATGCCAGTGTCAATCTTTGGAAATCGCTTATCGCTTAACATGTTTAGTATTGATACGGCGCCTGAGCTATGCCCTACTACCAAGTTGTCACTAAAGTCCCAGCCACTCTTCAGCAGAAAATCGTTATAGACGTGTCTGTTGGGAGTATGATTGTTCGGCAAGTTGGGCACGTATACTTCGTACCCAAGCTTTTTTAACTCTTCTTTAAGCCACGGAAACCAATTTGCCTCAGGGCTCCCGTCTGTTCCATGAAGAATGACTGCACGCTTCATCCTCTATTCCACCTTATTATTGCGGGCAACTTGGCTGCTGAGGCCAAAGACAGCCCCTAGTAGCACGATTATGCCACCAACGATGAGCTTGCCGAGTAAAGCTACCACTACACCGATGGCGGTCAACACCAAAGCAACTTGTACGGCCTGCTTCCAGAATTGAGATGGACTGGGATCTACAGCTTTTTGTGGCATATCTACTATTTAGCGTACTCTACTGCACGCGTTTCGCGAATGACGTTCACCTTGATAGTACCTGGATACTGCATGGTCGATTCGATCTTTGTCGCAATATCACGAGCAAGTTTGATAGCGCCAAGGTCATCGATATCTGTCGGCTTCACAAATACGCGAACCTCGCGCCCAGCACTAATGGCGTACGACTTCTCAATGCTTGGGAAGCTATTGGCAACGTTTTCTAAGTCTTTCATACGCTCTGCGAAGTTTTCGGCGCTGATATTTCGGGCACCTGGACGTGAGGCGCTAATAGCATCAACAACCCTCACAATGACCGCTTCTGTAGTAGTCGCCTCAACATCGTCGTGGTGTTGTTCAGCAGCCAATGCAACTTCTTCTGGTGCACCATATTTACGAAGCATCTCACCAGAGATATGGTGATGCTTGCCTTCCATCTTGTGGGTTAACGCCTTACCAAGGTCATGCACAAGGGCTGCATACTTGGTAGTCTTAACATTGGCGCCCACTTCTTCAGCAATGATGCCGGCGATATGTGCCATCTCAGTGCTATGCTTGAGCACATTCTGACCATAGCTAGTACGGAATTTTAGCTCACCAAGCAACTGCAAAATTTCGCGCGGTATACCGATGATACCAACTTCACGAGCCGCGTCTTCACCGGCACGCATGACGTCTTTTTGTACGGCAGCTTGGGCCTTCTCTACGACTTCTTCGATACGACCAGGGTGGATACGCCCATCTTTCATCAGCATCTCGAGTGCTTGGCGGGCAACTTCACGGCGAACAGGGTCAAAGCTACTGAGGATTATCATGCCTGGGGTGTCGTCTACCATGATGTCAACGCCGGTTGCACGTTGCAGGGCTTGAATGTTGCGTCCTTCTTTACCAATAATACGACCCTTCATTTCCTCATCTTCGAGCTTCACGGCCGTAACGGTTCGCTCAGCCGTCACTTCACTAGCCATGCGCTCCATAGCGCCAACGATAATTGCACCGGCTTGCTCTTCGGCAACATCTTTAGCTTCGTTTTGCAGCTTGGCAACAAGTCCTGTTAGATCGCCACGAATATCTCGCTCAGTCATCTTCATGAGCTTTTCGGCAGCTTCATCTTTGGTCAGCTTGGCAATCTTTTCAAGCTTATCTTGCTGCTTTTTACGAATATCACGAATCTCGTCTTTAAGCTGCTCAACTTCCCCTTCACCTTTGCGGAGATTTTCGGCTCGTTTGTCGAGTTCATCAAGTTTCTTGTCTAACGCAGCCTGGCGATCAAGCAGACGCTGTTCAAGTTCTTTGATTTCTTTACGGCGAGTTTGCTCTTCTTTGCGTGCTTCTTCAGCAGCTTTATTGGCCTTTTCCCGCGCCTCATCAACAAGCCTGCCGGCATCTTTTTTTGCTTTAGCCAGTTCTTTTTTAGCTGCCTCTTCGGCAGAGCCTAATTTTTTACGAGTCATGACATTATTTGTGCCAAAACCCACAGCAATGCCGGCCAACGCCAGCACAATGGTAATTGGATCCATAGGTATCCCTTTCTATCGGTACTAGGTCACTTTTGGCGTCACTATCACTTCATTAGCCACTGGTGCACTAGAAAGTCAATGTTTATACAAATAGGACGATTTTGCTCCCAAATCTCGCAAATATATCCTACGCTTCACTATACGTCTGACCACCAGATTGGTCAACCGTCAAGTTTTGGGTAACGTGATGCGTGCATCGGCACCGTATTCTGGCATCACAAGCGTGTCATTTTGGCCACCCATCAGCTGTGCGACACCATCCTCCATCCACAAATCACCCGCCATACCAACAATCGGTTTTTGATAGGAGCTCGCTATGGTATTCGCGACGGTTAGACCGATTCGCAGCCCCGTGAAACTACCTGGACCTTTGTATGCTACGACCCCCTCAATACTATCCCAATCGTGATGCTGTTTGACGAGTTGGTCACGAATGGTGGCGTGCAACGTCTCAGCGAGTTGCCGATGCGCCGTCCACTTGTGCTCAGACAATTTCTTGTTGCCATCATATATAACAACCTCTGCTTCTGGATTGTCCGTACGAATACCAACAATAATCATAGCCCCTCCACAAGGTACGCAAGCTCTTTAGCATATTCAAAGGTGAGCAGTCGCTCCGTGTCGCCGGTGGCCCTGATCTGTACTGTTAGTTTGCCCTCAGGCAGTACCTCTTTGACAATATCCGCCCACTCAATCACCACCACAGCGTCATCGGCAAACATGTCTTTGAGTTCGTGCGCCAAAATGCCCGGCTCGTGCAAGCGGTAAAAATCAAAATGGTGCATGATTTTATCACCAGACTCGTATTCCCTACTAATTGTAAAGCTGGGGCTTGCCACTGTATCCTGACTCCCAAACCCTCGTGCGAGACCTTTTACAAACGTTGTTTTGCCTCCGCCCAAGTCGCTAGCCAAAACAATAACTTCACCGCCCCGAAGCCGCTTGCCGAGCTTCTCGGCGAGCTGCTCGGTAGCGTCTGAACTGATAGATTTTGTTTGCCATGTCATGACGGTACTCATATGCTGCATATCCTAACGCGAGAACACTGACCCCGGCAAGTATTCCGGGGTGAATTGGGGTAACCTCATCACCTCTTGGGGTACTGTTACTGCTGCCGCTACCCGTCGTAGCACCAGCGACTTTTGACGCCTTCTTGCTCGTTGTCGCCTTTTTTTGATGGTGCTAAAGTGTTATCCACAGGAAAATGTACGATATACTAAGAGCACGATGTTACAGCTGAGTGGAACCCTACCCAATCGAGCTATTTTGAGCCTCCGTACAGGGGGTCCCGTTGCCCTGGTAACGGCCCCCATCATTAACCCAAACAACCTAAAAATTGAGGGATTTTTCTGTGATGACCAGTTTAGCAAAAAACATCTCGTGCTGCTCCCACAGGATATCCGCGACGTTGTGCCAAAAGGCTTTATTGTAAACGACCACGATGTCTTGGCAGAACCCGAAGATCTCGTCAGACTCAAAGATATACTAAAATTACATTTTGAACTGCTCAACAAACCGGTTAGCACCACAAGCAAAAAACGGCTCGGCAAAGTCAATGACTATGCCTTTGAGACTAGCAGCATGTACATTCAGAAACTATATGTTGGTCAGTCACTTATAAAGAGTTTCAGCGGCGGGCAACTGGGAGTAGACCGTACGCAAATCGTCGAGATTACCAACCGTCAGATCGTTATCCACGATCCATTGCAGGGCATAAAAGACACCGCGCCCGCAGGCGCACCAGTTGCGACTTAGTCTTCGGGAGTCCGAAGCGCGCTCTTGATGTCGTTATAGCCATAGCCTTGACGGCTGAGATACTGCATGAGCTTGGTATCATCGTGGTATTTGGTCTGTTTGCGTTTGCGCTCGATGAGATCCAGAAGTGTTTGCGAATCAGTCGTCTGGTCATCACCCATAACCGTCTCGATGATATCACTCCTAATTCCTTTTTGGCGCAGCTCCTGCGTTAGACGGCGACGACTAACGGGCTTGAGCAAGCGCCGGCTTTCTACCCACGAACGAGCAAACGCTTCATCGTTGAGTAGTCCAATGTCAATTAACTTGTTAAGTATGCTTTGTATTGTTTCTTCATCTTGACCTTTGCGCCGCAAATAATCCCGAAGTTCCTTCTCGCTGCGGGGACGACGAGCCACAAGCTGCAGAACAAGCCCATAAACTTTGTCTTGAGCTGAAATTTTCTTATACTTTTTTACTTCTTCCGCACTTAGCTCTTGGCCGCCATGCAACCCCCTGGCGATCAGCTCGCTTTCACTCAGGCTAAACACATAGATTCCATCGACAAAGATCGAATATCGGTCTGTGCGCTTTACCTGCTGTTTGATGCTACTTATCGTAGCCATACAGAAACCTACTCTTCTTTAGATGCGACAGCTTTTCTTACCTTGCCAGCAATCTCTTCCATAACCTTCGGGTTCTCTTCCAGATACTTCTTCGCTGCCTCGCGCCCTTGGGCAATTTTGGCATCGCTGTAGCTAAACCAGGCCCCCGACTTTTCGACAATACCTTCAGCTGTCGCTAGATCGATGATATCACCACTTTTGCTAATGCCTTGGTTGTACATAATGTCGAATTCGGCTTGGCGGAACGGTGGTGCGACCTTGTTCTTTACCACCTTTACTCGGGTACGGTTACCTATCACATCCTCGCCCTGCTTAATCTGCCCGATACGGCGAATATCCATGCGCACGCTGGCATAAAACTTCAGCGCATTACCGCCAGTGGTGGTTTCAGGATTGCCAAACATGACACCAATCTTCATGCGGATTTGGTTAATAAAGATGACGGTGGCCTTGCTACGACTAATGACCCCTGTCAATTTTCGTAATGCTTGGCTCATCAAGCGCGCCTGCAACCCCGGCAAACTATCGCCCATGTCCCCTTCAATCTCCGCTCGTGGCACGAGTGCCGCAACAGAGTCGACAACAATCAGATCGACGGCGTTTGAGCGAACGAGTGTTTCGGTAATTTCCAGCGCCTGTTCACCATTGTCCGGCTGAGATAGCAGCAAATTGGTAACGTCTACACCGATACGTTTAGCGTAGGCTGGGTCAAGCGCATGCTCGGCGTCGATGAACGCAGCTGTACCGCCAGACTTTTGCACCTCGGCAATCGCATGCAAGGTTAGAGTGGTCTTACCGGAGCTCTCGGGACCATAAATCTCAATAACACGGCCCTTCGGCAAGCCGCCGCCAAGCGCTAGATCAAGACTCAGTGATCCAGTAGGAATGCACTCCACGGCAACATGCTGGGATTCTCCCAACTTCATAATTGAGCCCTTGCCGTACTGTTTTTCGATACTCTCGAGTGCTAAGCCCAGCGCTTTAGCCTTGCCCGATGTTGCCGCTTCTGTTTTCTCGCTTCCTGCGTCTTTTTTGCCAGCCATGCCGCACTCCTTCCCTACCCTTAGATTTACCCTCGTGTACCCAGTAGTATAGCAAACCCGTATTGGATTAAAATTGGTTATGTTCCAGAGATTTTTTAAACTGGTTATGTCTTTTCTTATATAATGGTGGGTAACGATGCGTATATCTGATGCTTTGGTGGAAAAGTTGCTGACTGCAAACAAAAAGGTCAGCGAAGATCAGCTCAAGAAACTGCGAGAGCAGGAAGAGAGTGAGAAAAAGCCCCTGCAAGATGTGGCCATTTCGAGCAGTCTTATCTCTGAAAAAGATCTCACGAAACTGTACGCCGACGAGATAGATGTGCCCTTTGTTGAGCTAAACACAAAGGAAGTGAACGTTGAGACCATGCGCGAAGTCCCCGAAAGAATCGCGCGGCAATATGGCGTCGTTTTATTCGGACAGGACGAGGATAAGTCAAAATTGCTGGCTATGGAGGACCCTGACGACATTCAGGCCCTGAGCTTCCTCCAAAAACACCTGGGCAGCAAGATCAAGGTTCATGTTGCCACCCACAGTGCTATCCAGTCTGCTCTTGACCTCTACCGAGGCAATATTGGCTCTGAACTGACAAAAGTTATGTCGCCTGACGAGACAGAAGAGATCGAAGAGCATCAAGAAGACATCACAGAGGAAGATCTTACCGAAGACTCGCCCGTAGCAAAAACTGTCAATCTGCTCATTGAGTATGCCGTAAAATCCGGCGCCAGTGATATACATATCGAACCGAGAGAAGACAACGTCATCGTTCGGTACCGCGTCGACGGCATCTTACGTGAAGCAAACAAGCTGCCCAAAAAAGTACACGGAGCAGTTGTTTCGCGCATAAAGATTCTCTCGAACTTGAAGATTGATGAACGGCGCGTTCCCCAAGACGGGCGTTTCAAGATTCAGATAAATGGTGCTCTATACGCTCTGCGTGTATCGACCTTGCCGATTACCGACGGCGAAAAGGTTGTCATGCGTATCTTGGATGAATCCAGTAAGCCTGCGACCCTCGAGGAACTTGGTTATTGGGGAGCTGCCCTCGACACCATCAATGAAGCTATCAAAGAGCCACACGGTATGATCCTGGTCACCGGTCCAACGGGTTCTGGAAAATCAACTAGCTTGTTTAGTATCTTGAGTATCCTCAATAGCCCCACCGTGAACATTTCAACTATTGAAGACCCTGTGGAATATAAAATTCCAGGCGCTAACCAGACGCAGGTGAACCCGAAAGCCGGCATGACCTTTGCCGCTGGCCTGCGTGCACTACTCCGCCAAGACCCAAACATCATTATGGTCGGAGAGATTCGCGACAGCGAAACGGCCGGCCTCGGCGTGCAAGCCGCCCTCACGGGTCACTTGGTATTTGCGACACTCCACACCAATAACGCTGCTACTTCTTTACCTCGCTTGTTGGACATGGGTATTGAGCCATTCTTGATTGCGAGTACCGTACGTGCCGTGGTAGGTCAGCGCCTCGTTCGTAAACTTTGTACCGATTGCCGTGACGTGTACACCCCTGACGCAGCCACACTCAAGCAAATAGCCGAGATATTTGGCACCGATAATGCTGCGATCATGAAGCGAGTCCACCAACTGGAAGAACAAGCACGGGAAAGTGGCGTTGGGCGCAATACTGCTTCGAACAAAACTCGCAAACAACCATCGTCAGACGGACTTGCAACCAGTGACAGCAAGATAACGCAGCTATGGAAAGCAAACGAGAATGGTTGTAGCACGTGTGGCCACACCGGGTACAAAGGTCGTATTGGTATTTACGAGGTGCTCGACAACTCGCCAACTGTTCAAAAGTTAATTGTCACCAACGCGACCAGCGAAGCCATTCAAGACGAAGCCATCAAAAGTGGCATGATTACCATGGAGGTGGATGGATTTATTAAAGCATTGCGTGGCCTTACTTCTATTGAAGAAATATTACGCGTAACCACTGAAGAATAGTTATGAAGTTTAAATATACTGCCACCAATAAAGCCGGAAAAACTGTCCGCGGTACAGCTGAGGCAATCAACAAAGAAGAGCTCGTTGCGCAACTTACCAAGCAAGAGTTACACCCCGTACTGGTTCGCGCCTCAACCGAAAGTGTCGACACCATTAAGAAAATGCGGGGTAAGCACGTCAAGTTGCGAGACCTTGTGATATTCACTCGCCAATTATCAACAATGGTTAGCGCTGGGGTGCCCCTTACGGGTGCCCTATCAACTCTTCAAACACAAACCGACAGCAAAAACTTAAAGGTGGTCATCGCAGGCGTCATTAAGGATGTTGAAGGGGGACTGTCACTTGGCGAGGCATTTGAAAAATATCCGAGCGTTTTTTCTGATGTCTATACAAATATGGTCAAAGCAGGTGAAGCCGGTGGCATCTTAGACGACATCCTGAAACGACTCGCCAGCCAGGTCGAGTTGGACGCAAGCATCCGCAAGAAAATAAAAAGCGCTATGACGTATCCGATAGTTATCTTATCTATTACTATCATCGCCTTCTTTGGCATCATGTTATTCATCATTCCGAAGATCGGTAAGATCCTTACGGATTTAGGGGGCGAAGATGCCCAGTTGCCAGTTTATACACGCGCAATGCTCGATATCAGCAACTTCATGCAACACAATATCATTATCATTCTGCCCGTACTTGTTATTGGTGTGTATTTGCTTCGTAGATACATTAGAACCCCTACCGGCAAATATCAGTTCCATGCACTACTGCTGAGAATACCCGTGCTGAAAACTATTATCATTAAGATAGCCATCGCTCGGTTTGCCCGTACGTTTGCTTCACTCATGTCTGCTGGCGTGAGCGTACTTGATGCCCTGGAGGTTACCGGTGGTGCCATAGGCAACAAAGTAATCGAGGAAGAGCTCCACAAAGCTGGAGAGGAACTGAGAAACGGCAAACAGCTAAGTGTGCCCCTGGCCGAAAGCAAGCACTTTCCCCCTATCGTATCTCAGATGCTAGCTATCGGTGAAGAAACAGGGCAAGTTGATACCATCTTGCTTAAAGTTGCTGACTTTTACGAAGAAGAAGTTGCTGCCGTTATAGATGGTCTCAGCTCACTTATCGAACCCCTCATGATTATTGTGCTGGGAAGTATTGTTGGTCTTATTGCCGCCAGCGTGATGGGGCCAATAGCATCACTCAGCAAAAACATAGGCACGAAATAGCCACTTAGCGCTTGACGACATACCGCTTACGGCTATAATCATCTTATAGAACACTTTGCCATCAAAAGTGGCAAGGTTCTAGTGATTAAAAATAAGAAGGGTGGTTCATATGAATCTTAATAGAAAACAAGAAGGTTTCACCATTGTGGAACTTTTGATTGTCATCGTCGTTATCGGTATCTTAGCCGCTCTCGTCATCACCACATTTACGGGCATTCAACAAAAAGCTCGTGACACAGAACGAACAACTGACATTAAGGCTTTGCACGGCCAGATAGAGGCATATTTCGCCCAACAGCAGAAATATCCTACATTAGCCAACATGAACGATAGCGCATGGCGAACGCAATACATGAAGGGTCTTGATCAGGATGCCCTTAAAGATCCAAAAGGTGGCTCTACACCCACTTTGGTCGCAGCTCCTGCTTCCGGCGCATATGCGTACGCAGTATTGGCATCTGACGACACAGCTTGTGACAACAGCACAAAAGACTGTACCAAATACACCTTGACCGCAACACTTGAGCAGGGTGGAACATACACCAAGACAAATCTGAACTAACCAACGTGGTTTAGGCAAAAACTGGGGCGTATTAGCCCCAGTTTTTGTATACTGTAAGCATGAGCGCTATCCGCACAGACGTTCGTGGCTTCACGGTCGTCGAAATCATCCTTGCCGTCGTTATTTTTCCTATCATCGTTATGGGTATTATTAATGCCTACGAAGCCGTATCAAAATCGTATAGGGTAACCCGTCAATTCAACGAAATCTACGCCGTTCTCAGCGCCTGCCCCGAGCTCGATCGCGCTCTAGACTACACAATCTTATCTAGTGGCACCAATTGTTATCCGAACAATAGCTTCGTCAACGAGGGTAACAGCGGCTTTGTTACTACCTACAGCCCGACGCTTAGTGTGACGAACACATCCAGCCTCCCCAATACTGACGCTCTGCAAAATGTACCGGATTCCAAGGTAGTTGATGTATCCGTAGGCTACACTCTTGATTCTGGTGGGACTCCGTTAAAATTGCGCCTACTCGTGACGCGTAATGGTCTGGGTCAATTATGAGAAAACATCAGGATGGCATAACAATCCCTGAGCTCATTATTGCCATCGTATTGAGTGGCTTGGTCTTGGCTTTAGTTATGAGTTTTGGATTTAGCTACTGGAGTTATGGCACAGCCGCTGAGGCGGACCAAGATAGTATGGTAGAGCGTCTGAACGTTTCCGACTTCTTGCGAGACTATCTTGGCTCCAGTTCTGGGCTCATCAATCAAAATGGCATACCCGATGCAAACCCTGAGAGTATTGATGCTGCAACAAGCCCAGCAAACTACTGGACAGTTATTCACGCTATACCTGGAACCTACAATGCACCGTCAAGTGGCGCTCAACCGGTCGTGTACTTTCGCCGGCCGAGCCTGAACCAAAGTGGCGCCTACATCATGAATGGGACCAACCCATACGAAGATGAATACATGTTATTTATTAATGGTAGTAAGCAGCTCCGTGTACGCACACTAGCGAACCCGAATGCTACCGGCAATAAGCAGCTCACTACCTGTGGTAGCGCATTTGTCAGTACTAGTTGCCCTGCGGATCGCCTGCTAATAAAGAACGTTGCCTCTGTCACCACGAGATACTTCTCAAAGTCTGGTACTGTCATTGACTACACCTCGAGCATAGATAGCGGTACCGGTGCATACAATGGGCCAGACTTCCCCGCTGTCGAGGTTATTGAGCTAACCATCAAGCTTACGTATAAGCCAGTATTTTCCAAGCAAACCACATCCAACAGCTCGGTCATCAGAATTGCATTGAGGAACACCTAGAATGAAGAAGCACACGACGACTACGACTCTAGAGAGTGGATCAGTTATTGTCTCTATACTAATGATGACTCTCTTCCTTACAACGCTTATATTTGCCCTACTGGTAAATGCACAATCAAGTATGGCCAGAGCCCGTAGCCGCGTTTTGCTGCTGCAAGCACAGTATGCAGCAGAGTCTGGAGCTGATGCCGCTCTTGCCGCCCTAAATGCTGGCAACACCGCTTACACCGGAACCGGTAGTGACACCCAAGTTATGACAAACGGTAAGATGTACAAGGCTACCTACGCCGTAACAGTAAGCGCTGGATCTTCGGGCAAAGAGAAACTTATAACAAGCACCGGGAAAGTCTACACCCCAGCCAACGCCGCGGCGCCGCAATATACCCGCAAAATTGAAGTTATCGCCCAGCAAAGCTCCACAACCACTACCAGCTCAGTCGTAAGTCGCAACATTATCAAGGCTGCCAGTGGAGTAAAGAACTTGATTGGGCAGGACATATTCGCAAATGGATACATTGAACTGAGTAAAAACACAACTAATCTAGTTGCCGAAAATATTACGGTGGCGGATAAAAACACCTCGGCTAGCAACTGTTCTATTGGTGGTTCTGGTAACTTAGTGAAGCCAACTACTTTCACCCACGCTGGACAGACAAAAACCAAAATACTCACGAGCTATAACAACTGCCTCACTCCACCAGGCAACACCAGCAACAGCAACTTTGATGTGACCGCTAACTCAAGTGTTAGCAAAATATCATCTACTTTCATCCCCTGGTCAAACGTTATGGACAATTCTTACATAAACGGCTCCTGCACCGACTGGACATCAGGTAGTTCACCGCGCAACATACCGAGTACAAATAACAGCAAGAAAACACACTACCCAGATAGTGGTAGCGGCATTAGTACTTCCTGTGGTGCATCAGGTGATCTCGCACTGGGCACAGCGCAGTACAACATAAAAGATAACGTGCACATTCGTGCAAGCCTTTGTGCAGCGTCGCAGTGCTACCCAAAATTTTATAACCCTGACAGCTCACTAAAATACGTATTTGTAGAAGGTACGATAAACTTTGGGAGCCTAACGAGCGTAAGTGGTAGTGGACCCATCGCCTTTGTGGCATACGGGCCAGACACGGGCCTCCGTACCGGGATGTGCCCGCTCGGTGACGCCATCTATATAGGTCATGACGATACTACAAGCGCCCCCGCGATTTACCTGCTGGCTATGAATGGTTTATGTCTGGAGAAAACCAAGTTTAGTACAGACCCAGCCCTAGGAGGCGTTTCTGGCAAGAACATCTTTGTCGATACTAATCCTGGCACCCCCTTTGATTTACGACTTAACAGCTCCTTCCCCTACGATCAAATTCCTATAGACCTGGCGTGGCGAGCCATACGCTACCGAAGGCTATAGGTTATTTTCTGACTCTACTTCTGTTATACTATCTTCGAAAGAACACGAATGCTTGATGGGCAGCATGAAATCCACAAACTTTTTCAAAGACAAACCTACATTCGGTTTCGACCTCGGTTACGATAACCTGAAGGTCATGCAGGTAGTGGCCAGAGGTCAGAAAAGCTACATCCAAGGCTACGGGACCACAAACTTCTCATCAGATGCAATGAAAGATGGCGTTATTATTGACCCCGAGACCATCGCACGCGCTACCCATGAGCTGTTCTCTAAACATATGGTAGGCGATATTACAACCAGACGCGTCATTATGTCCGTACCAGCGTCAAGAACGTTTACGCGGGCAATGAGGCTGCCTACGATCAAGAACAAAGACTTTGCCGATGCGGTGAGCCTAGAGGCCGAGCAATATATACCCGTACCGGTAGAGGATCTGTACCTTGACTATACCGTTATCTATAGTGATGAGAAAGAAACGGAACTACTAGCAGTGGCCGTCCCTAAAAAGATTGTTGATTCATATATGAGGCTGGCATCATTGCTCGGACTCGAGGTGATTGGTATCGAAACGGCCATCGGTGCTTCAAGCCGTATCTTTGTAAATTCTGAGCGGAACGATGTTCCAACCGTACTCATCGATTTCGGTACTGTCTCTTCAGACATAACTATTTACGATAACGCGTTGATTGTCACCGGAACAGTACTCGGTGGTGGTGAGAGTTTTACCGAACTGATCGCAAAAGCACTCGGCATGTCCCATGCAGAAGCGAGCACCATAAAGACGAAGTACGGTATTGGCGCCAGCAAGAAGCAAAAGGAAATCAGTACGGCCGTGATGCCCATACTGGAACAACTTATCAAAGAAGTACGTCGGATGATTCGCTACTACGAGGACCGCGGTACAACAAAACGAAAAATCAGCCAAGTTGTGACTCTTGGTGGTGGCGCCAGTATGCCAGGACTGTCTGAATTCATGACCAGTAACCTTCGACTACCAGTCCGCATGTGCGAACCATGGCACAATTTAAGTTTTGGCAAGTTACAACCCCCGAACGCTAACGAAAAATCTACATATACCACTGTTGCAGGCTTGGCTTTGATAAAACCGACGGAGATGTTCTCCCATGATTAACCTGCTTCCTCCAAAAACACGCGAAGACATTCTTTACGCACGGCGCAACACCAAGCTATCAAAGTGGATTATGGCCACCACACTCGGGTTGATTGGTATTGCAATCATCATACTCGGTGGCACGTTCTACATCCGTCAATCTATCAAAACATACGAGAAACGAGTTGCCACAGCGCAAGAACAGCTACGCATACAAAAACTCGATGAGACACAAAAACGTGTGCAGGATATTAGTGGTAGCCTCAAGCTGGTAGTGCAAGTCTTAAGCAGAGAGGTGCTATTCTCAAAACTACTACAGCAAATTGGGTCAGCGATGCCCTCTGGATCATCCCTTGCTTCGCTAAGCATCAACAAAACCCAAGGAGGAATAGACCTCAACGCTGTGACGAAAGACTATCAGACGGCAACTCAAGTACAGGTCAACCTTCAAGACCCCAACAATAAGATATTTGATAAGGCCGAAATTGTGAGCGTCACGTGCAGTTCCAGCGCAACAGACCCCACCTACCCATGTCAGATAACCCTCAAGGCACTTTTTGCTAAAAACACCCCTTTTATGTTTATCAATAACTCGGCCAAGGCGGTTAAGCAATGAACAGCAAACGCGTGTACTACCTCCTCGTTGCCGTTCAGTGCTTGCTAGCTATAGCCGTAGTTGGCGGCACATATGTTGGCAACTCGCTCCTAAAGAAGCAGACGGAGCGACTCATCTCACTAAAGACTGACAGCAAGGTGCTCGATGAGCAGCAGACTGCACTTGTTCAAGCCAACAAAGATATAGCAAAATATGCAGAACTCGAAAAAACCGCTAAAACAATTGTGCCTCAGGACAAAGATCAAGCTCGCGTCGTTCGTCAGATTGTCAGCTATGCGGCTGACACAAAAATACCTATACAAAACATCAGCTTCCCTAGCTCTACGCTTGGGCAAGCACCAGTAAAGAGTTCGAGTGCCGGGGCCACCTCTTCATCTTCCGTAGCTACTGCGAAACCAGCAGTAAGTCAGTTAAAAGCGGTAGATGGTTTGAGCGGGGTATACAGCATGGAAATTACCGTCGATTCCGACACCACTAAGCCAGTGGGATACGATCAATTAGTTGATTTTCTTGAGAAGTTAGAAAAGAGCCGCCGAACAGCCCAGGTAACGACCATTAACGTTACGCCAAATGCCAATAATCGTAAATTAGTCACCTTTTCATTAATTGTAACGGTATACGTAAAGCCATGAATGTAGATATAAAAGATATATCAAAACGAATTACACCACTGCTATCAAAGCTACGACGTAATGCGACATTTATTTTTATTGTTAGTTTCTTATTCATCTATACGTTTCTAGTTATCCGAATCAACTTACTCAATCAACAAGAACCGTCCGATGACGCGGTAAGCGAAAAACTAAAAACCGTACAAAGGCCAAAGACTGATAAGGATACACTGACTAAAATTCAAGAACTTCAGGACCAGAACGTCGAAATTCAGTCACTGTTTAAACAAGCACGCGACAACCCATTTAGCGAATAACTATTGCTGTGGTGAGCGAGGCACATTCAGGCGCTCATTCGCGCGCTTCATAGCTTCTGGATCGTTATCAATAAATTTTTGCCTCGCATCTAGAATAATCTTCCCGTAGTAATCGGGTCGTGGGCAATACATGAAGTTAAAATTATTCTGCTCACCGGCAGTTTCGACGCGCAACTCGCCAAAATTAAACATGTTAGCAAATATACCTCTGCGCAGTGCAGTCACGTCCTCTACATTGGCCATAGATAGTTCTGAGACTTGCCGATTGAAAATGCCACGCTGTAGAACTTGCGTCAGGTTTTTGTCTGATATCAGTAGCTTATTTTGGCTATAGATGTATGTGCCGAGCAGTAGAATCAAAAGCATGAGAGCAACGACGACGACACCCACAAGCAAAATGATGCTTGTAGTGTTGCCATCAAAAGAGAACGCAGTTGTAAGCAAAAAATAGATGAGTCCAAAGCTAAGAATAAAGCCCACGGTTACCTGAAAATACAAAACAACAAGACCGAACGGATGACGCCGTATCTCGGTCAACATAGTTTCACTCTTCGCGAGGCCCTCTATGCCAAGTTTTGCAGATGCTTCATCCATACGCGGCTATTATAACAGGTTTGCTTGGCCGTCAGGGGCAGAATTTTCTACGGTAGTTTTTCCGAGATGTCTATATGCTTTTGGCGTTACTTTGCGTCCTCGTGGCGTACGTTCGATGAGGCCAATCTGCATAAGGTATGGCTCAAAGAAATCTTCTATCGTGCCTCTCTCTTCTGCAGTGATAGCTGCTATAGTGTCCACGCCAACTGGGCCACCCCGATAGTGTTCAATAATGGCGTTCAGTAGCATTCTGTCGGCCACATCGAGGCCAAGTGCATCTATTTCCAGTAACTCGAGTGCTTTCGTACTAATATCTGAATCAATAATTCCATCACCATTTACATCTGCATAATCACGGACGCGCTTCAGTAGTCGATTCGCAATCCGGGGGGTTAATCGTGCGCGGGTAGCCAGTGACGCCGCGGCGTCGCGATCAAGTTTGACGTTCAAAATCTTTGCGGCACGTTCAATGATTTTTTGTATTTCGCTCGGGTTATAAAATTCAAGTCGGTGAATCATGCCAAAGCGATCTCGTAGTGGTGCAGCCAATGATCCGGTGCGTGTTGTGGCACCAATGATGGTGAACTTTGGCAAATCTAGGCGCAAGCTACGTGCGCTTGGCCCTTTGCCCAGCATGATGTCGAGCTTAAAATCTTCCATGGCACTGTAGAGAACCTCCTCGACTGAACGATGCAGCCGATGTATTTCGTCAATAAACAGTACGTCTCCATCCTGCAGATTTGTAAGTAAACTCGCGAGATCACCGGCACGTTCGATCGCAGGGCCACTGGTAATACGGATATTAGCCCCCATTTCATGAGCAATCACCATTGCCATAGTAGTCTTGCCAAGGCCGGGCGGGCCGTACAGAAGGATATGGTCTAGTGGATCGCCTCGTTTCTTCGCCGCCTTGATGGCAAGTTGTAGATTCTGCTTTAAGCGCTCTTGGCCAATGTAATTCACGAAGTCTTTTGGCCGTAGTGTGACTTCAAGCTCCACCTCTACCGGATCGTCCTGCACCTCGGCATCATGCACAATTCGTTCGATCATGCCCGACCCTCTTTGAGAACCTGCTTCACACGATCCTCGGTTGTCAGATTGTTTGGCACTGTGCTTAACGCGGCAACGGCATCGGGCAAGGTATAGCCCAGGGCGATCAGTGCCTGAACTGCTTCGTCTTGTTTCGCGACACTCTCACCAGTGAATAATGCATCGATGCCAGCCGTCGAAAGCATGCCTACTTTGTCTTTTAGTTCTACCACGATTCGTTCGGCAACACGTTTTCCTACGTTATTAGCGGCCTGAATAAACTTTGTGTCCCCACCGGCGATTGCAGCCCTGACTTCGCTTGTAGTGCCGACATTAAGGACACTCAGCGCCATCTTTGGGCCAATCCCTGTCACATCCAGCAACTGCTCAAAGAGTTGCTTTGTGTCGAGAGTTGCAAACCCATACAAATCATGTGAGTTTTCCCTTATATGCTCATAGATATAAATCTTGACTTCTTGACCTTGCGCCATGCCGCCACTGTCCTGCATTGGCATCAGTAAACCGTAGCCCACACCAGCAACATCAATAATGTGTAACTCCCCCAACTTTTCGGCAATCGTGCCAGTAAGTGTCGCAATCATCTTATACGTATTATCGCATACTCTGGGCGTGCGTCAGAGCAGCTGCGAGAGCATCGGCGCAGTCATCAGGTTGTGGCACTTGCTTCAGCCCCAGAATTACACGAACCATTTCTTGTATCTGTTTTTTTTCGGCGCGGCCATAACCGGTAATAGCCATCTTGATTTGTTGTGGTGTGTACTCGAAGATTTCAAGCGCATTTTGCTTGCCGCACAACAGCACTATACCTCGCGCTTGAGCAACAGTCATGGCAGTAGTGACGTTCTGAGAAAAAAACAGCTTCTCTACTGACATGATGTCAGGCTTGGTTGCTACAATGATATCCGATAACTCTTCGTAAATGGTTTGCAAACGTACAGCATCATCTTCCTTAACCGGAGTACGGATAACCCCAGCATCAACCATCTGCGTACGGCCTTTGCCATCGACCTCTATCACACCAAATCCAAGAATACCGGTACCAGGGTCAATCCCCAGGATACGCTTCCTAGCTTGCAAGGAGTTCCTCCGGAATATCAAAATTCACATGGGTTGCACTGACGTCATCTAAATCTTCGAGTGCGTCCATCATTCTCATGACTTTTCCGGCAGTTTCCTTGTCGTTAACGGCCACCGTGTTGTTGGGAACATACGTTAGCTCTGCTTCTAGTACTTCGATACCACCATTATTCAGTTCGTCACGCACCCGAGCTAGTTCTTTTGGATCGGTATAGATCACAGACTCCTCACCCTCTTCCTGCACATCTTCAGCACCAGCCTCTAGCGCCTGCATGAGAACTTCATCTCCAGTACCTTTTGTGCGAATCATTCCTTTACGATCAAACTGAAATGCAACGGCTCCCTTTTCTGCAATGTTGCCGCCGTGCTTACTGAAAGCGAGCTTCACCTCTGGATACGTTCGATTAAGGTTGTCAGTGGCGCACTCCACAAGCACCGCTACACCGCCAGGACCATAGCCTTCGTACATAACTTCTTGGATTTGTTCTCCACCAAGTTTGCCGCTCCCCCGATCAATACTCCGTTGTATATTTGCCATCGGCATATTAGCCGCCTTGGCCTTATCAATCGCTAAACGTAACGTGAAGTTCATTGTCGGATCGGCACCACTTCTTGCGGCTACGGCAATGGCATTCCCCAGCCGAGTAAAAACCGCACTCCGAGCTGCATCCTTGGCACCTTTCTGGCGTTTAATAGTAGACCATTTACTATGACCGCTCACATTTTCTCCTGTAAATCAGCTGTTTATATCTGTTATTGTATCACGTTGGCGCGCGGTCTTCCCGAGCACTATAGCTATCAAGCCAATTGAGGCATACAGCACCATAAGTCCAGCTGCTGTTATGGTGAGTGCAACGGATGCATGCGGCACGCGAGCAGCAATTGCAACAAGATCGAGTATATACACGAGAAGGATCCTGGCCGGCCATGCAAACCACCCAACAACGACAGGCAATAACATTCCGCCAGTTCCCGCCACAAACGATAAAAACATAGCCCCAGGTATAAGTGGTACTATGATCATGTTTACAGGAAGTGCCACAATCGACAGCCTTCCGAATACAAATAGTACGTACGGCACGGTCATCAACTGAGCACACAAACTTTCAATGACGACTGAACCAATCACGGTCCTTTTTGTGGTTGGTGCAAGACGTTTTTGCAGGGCGGGCGCAAGGACTAACACGCCAAAGAATGTTAGGAATGACAAATGCCAGCCTGCGTCCGTCCAAACATACAGCGGGTTCCAAAGTGCTGTCACCGCAGCAGTAAAAAGAATCACTAGTGTCGGCCGGATGGAGCGACCATAGTACCACGCAATAATACTTAACATGCTAACGATTGCAGCTCTTACAATAGAGGCGCTAAATCCTGTCAGTAGTACAAATAAAATAAGTAGTACTGTCGCAACGACAGTAGCTTGATACTTTGATCGTTTGCTGAGAAGCTTTCGAACGGCCGAAATAATGATAGTGAGGTTATAACCCGAAACCGCTATGATGTGCGTCAAACCCACCACTCGTAAATCATCGGTAACACTTTTGGGTAGCCCTGTTCTATCGCCAACGAGTAGACCTATACCGAATGATGCCTGTGGTTCCGGAAGTGCCGAATGCATACCAGATATGAAACTCCTCCGAAGCCGCTCTATTATGCTATCGCGATGTTCTATCACTGTGATGTCGGCAAAACTCAATCTTCCCTGTTTTGAGCCACGAACCGACCGCAATACTCCTTCTGCCCGAATATGATCACCACGGAAAACTGCGTTTTCCCCGAATCCCTCAACGGTAAAACGTCCAGGTACATTTACGGTTCCGCTGTCCTCGATAGTAATGCCGCCTACGTCAAATGCAAGTTGACTGTTGTTGCTGTAGACGCCGTCGTTTTGCGCAACACCCTCTACTACAACTGACTTGTCGTAGTAATCAGAAAGACTACTTAGCTGCGATGCAGTATGTCCGCCCCTTAAATTCCCCAGCACAAAACCAAGCAGAACATCACTCAAAAGAGCTGGCAATTGCCGTCTCCATACCGTTGCGACGCATAGTAAGAATGCAACGAATAATACACTGGGTGATGCATGCTTACCGGATAACGCGCTAACTACACCAAGAACCACACCCACCGACAGTGCGATCCATAATGTCGTCCGTCGAAAGCGCATGCCCTGCTACACCTTTTACACCAAAAGCGTAGCAAGTAAACTAACGATCCCCAGGCATAAGCCTTGGGTTAATTGACCGTTATGGTTCCCGTGTTGCCGCTTTTATCAGCTGCTTTGAAGCGCCAACTACCTTTAGTCGTAAACGTAACTGTTCTGGACGTGCGATCATGATCGAGTTTTATGCTCGAAACTGATGTGGTAGTAGGTGCAATAGGTGTGAACTGTGTGATGACTTCGTCGCCGCAGCAGGGGCTGTATACAAAATTGATTGCATCACCAGCGGTGAGCGTAATATTGGTCGTGCTGTAATTACCCGAGGAATTCACTGTAATAGTGTACGTCTTTGGGGTATACCCCGTGTTATTTGACGTATTTGATGATGTCTGGTAACTTTTCAAAGTGGCTTTTGACGGAGATGTCAGTTGCGTAATCGTCGTAACACTGGGTTTTGCTATGGGTGAAGGATCAATTATTTCAAAATCTTGGTACGGCAAAGAATTATAGTATTCCACGTACGCGACCACTCGATATTTACCTGGTGTCTTGAATAGATTTGGCCACGGGGCAAAGTTACCACCTACACTACTTTTCGCCGGTATCTCAACCATCTTCTGCTCTTTAGAACAATCTTTGGTGGCCGTATCATGGATACGATTCCATGCGCTGTTTTCATACTTGTAGACGAGTAGCGGCTCGACTGGACACTGATTGGCAATAAATACCGATCCGTTAAAGTTATTGGTAATGGTAAAGGTGACGACTTCGCCGGTAAGATATCGCGAGTATGGAATGCTGAGGTTTATCTCACCTTCTGGTAAGGTACTTATCCGCAGGCGATTCCCGAACTTGTACAGCCCAAGAACCGTAGCTGTAGCGATGACGAGATAGACGCATACCCAAAATAATCTTGTGCGCCAAGGATTGTGGATATAGAGCAGTTCCCGGTTCATACCGTTTTAGCCCTCCATAACCGATGAAGACAGAACAAAATAGTTACAAGACCGAGACACACCCACACAAACCGGAAAACTCCATGCGCCAGATCAGTACCAAGATACAAGGCATGAATGAAAACCAGTAGGAGCGCAAAATACGAAAGGAGATGTATGAGTTTCCAGGTAGCAGGCTTCTTATCTACCCATGTTAGCGACGTAATAATGACTCCCGCGATGAGATAAAACGCAATGACACCGAGGGCAACATATAGAGAGCCAAGATGTACACCCCAAATGGTCACAGGTTTATATCCGGATAACCACGGGATAAAGAGCTGGGCTATGTTAAATGGCACGAAATGATCAAACAAAAGGCTAAATACATGCAACAGTATCGATATGCCGAAGGTTATCCCCAGTGCCCGGTGTGACGCCCAGGCAGTTAGTGGCTCGAGGAAACGGTAGGTATAGCCAGTCACCTGTCCTATGCCAGAGACCATAAGAATGATGAGTGAAAGTGCAGCAAAAAGTCCGGAAGCACGAGTAATATACCACGACCACGAGCTTTTAGCCCGTGACGATACCTTTTCTGAAATGGTGGGACCAGGGACTGTTTGCACCAGTATCTCAGCGTTAGTCGTCGTATGACGAAATGCCAGCGCCGAGGCGTGGGCACTTGGCAAAGCCACCATGCACATTAGGAATACAACGAATGCAAGCTTACGCATGGTGAGCAACCTTGACCACTCGTGCTTTTTGATGGAAAACAGCGCCGTTTTTTTGTACGAAGTATTTGCTTGCGCGTTGTGCTTGAAGCATATAGGCATCGACGTTTTGTTGCTTCAAAAAAGCACCTGCTTTTTTCGAACCAAGAATGACCGCACACGAAGCAACTACATCAGCCTGTACAGAAGAATCCATACATATGGTTGCCAAGCGAACATCCGTCTCGGCGGATTGTAGAGTACGCGGATCGATGATGTGATGCCAATCTTTTTTTGCCGATTGTGATGGACGGCGGAACGTACCAGAAGTGGCGATGGCAAAATGACTCGAAGGGCACTCAATGTACCAATCTGAAGCTTTGGATGTATCAACTGCACTCTGCACATCTATCTTCCAGGTTTTGCCTTCAGCGTCGTGACCGTAGGTCATAACATCACCCCCCATCGATACCCAATAGCCAAGAATGCCCGGCACATTTAGCAGTGGCCGCAGCTCGTCGGCAAGATAACCTTTTCCACATCCACCCATGTCTAAAGCGGTACCATACGGTATCCGCGCCCATGTATCCCCTACTTCAAGCTGGTCGTGTGCAACAACTTGGTTATTCGAGAAATCATCCACAGCGTCACCTTCATAACCTGGTACTGCCGAATGCATATAACCCGCACGCTGTAATGCGGGTAAAATGAATGGATTATAAAGTCCTCCTGTTTTTTGCGACAAACTCTTTGCGGTCAATAGCAGGTCTCGAAATTCTGGAGAAATCTGTTGCTTTATCCCAGCCGAGCGGTTGAACGCAGACAGCTCGCTGTCAGGCAGAAAACGACTAAATCGTTTTTCGAAATTGAAGATCGCTATCCACAAATCACTAAACAACGCATCCATTTCCTTAGTAGGTGTACTCGTGACGATATTTATATCTACATTACTCCCGAGCGCCATCTTGGTTTGAAAGAATTCGTTTATACGCATGTCGTAACCCCGCTTTGGGTGGTTGTGCATTTCTTTGGCGGGGGAGTTGTGGCGGTAGGCTGCGTAGTCTGTGTGGTCGTCGTTGATGTTGGTGTGCTTGTGGTGGGTGCTGCTTGTTTCTTGACGACAGTTTGCGTTGCTGCAGCGGCATCGTTTGCAGCTTTGTTTGCTGCGGTCACTGCTGCAGAGTCTGGAGAGGCAACACTCCGAGCACTCGTCATACTATTCACCAAAGCATCAAGATCTTCCTGACGCTTATTTTTGAGCAGCGTCTTCCCTGACTCGTTATATTGCGACAGTGTAGAAGGCGGCAAGATATTGAAGATATCACTGACCATAACCGTGAAGCTACCTAGTGCAAGACCGACCGCACTTAACGCGTAAATGTTATACGGCCAACTTTTTATTTTCCCAGTTTGGCGGTGAGAACCTTGCGCAAAAGCTTCTGTGATAATGTGGTGCTTGGTTGCGCCCTTAGATTGCAGTGTCGCGACCATAGCTTTCATAAACGGTGGCGGGCCACAAATGTAAAAGTATTTCTCAAAATACTTGTGACTCGTAACTTCATCGAGTAACTCAGGTGTAATTCTGCCTGACACGACACGCTGGCCACTTAGTTTATCCGACGGACCCTCGCCTAAAATAAATATCACCTTGAAGTTAGGATTCTTTTTTTCTAAATCTTTTAGCTCCGACAGAAACGGTACATCTTCTTGGTTTTGGCAGCTATACAACAATGTGATATTGAGTTTTGACTGTACGGCAGCGGCGTAGGTAGCCATACTCATGAATGGTGTTATGCCGATACCACCTGCTAGGAAGACCGCGTTGACGTCATCGCTTTGATTCAGCACAAAACCACCGAACGGCCCACGAACCTTCACTTTGTCGCCCTTCTGGAGTCCAGCTATCGCTTTGGTATAATGACCCTTCGCACGCATACTAAACTGCAATTTGTCCTGGGTGGTCGGAGAGCTCACCACAGAAAAGCAACGCGCAGCAGTTGGTCTACGATGACGATAAAAACTAATAGCCGCGTACTGCCCAGGTAGAAATGGGAATATTCTTTCGCCTTCGTCTTTTTGCAATGTCAGCAATAACGTAGACGGTGTAATATTTTTTACGGAATCAACTGAATACTCGTACATCACGGATGATGCCATTATAGCATTAGCGTTGTGCGGAATGACTTCCGACTTGTTTTTTTACCCCTGTTGTAGCATAATAGCGTGGTCTGACGCGGGCCCTTAGCTCAGCTGGTAGAGCAGCGGCCTTTTAAGCCGCGTGTCGCGGGTTCGAGCCCCGCAGGGCCCTCCATTAAAACACTCCACAAGCCGTGGAGTTTTTTAATGTTTTCTGTGCCCCTTGGGCCCCATGGTAATCCAAGCCACGATCATGGTGAGTGCCGCAGATGCAGCAATCAGTACATTTTGAGCACTGTTAATAGTTTTGCCGATAGGATCGGTCACAATGTCGTGCTGTACGCCACCTGGCAAATAGCCAATGATAAGTGTGGTAAATGCTAGTGAAGTTACAACCAGGGGCAAGATATGCAGCATTACCTTACTGGCTGACAATGTTTTGCGCAAAAACAGCAGCGACAGTGCAAAAGGCAAAATGAGCAACCCTATTTGGACGTAGCTGCCAACATTGGCTTTAGGAGAAAAAGCACTTATAACCAAACTGGCGTCGTCAGCAATGTATTGCGCCAATAATGCCCCCGTTGCAACTGCTAAAAATAAAGCTATGGCGTTCAAGCGAAACAGCAGCGATAGGACCAGGGGCGTGCCGGCCAAAATAGCAATAATAATCAGCGTGTTCACACGCCCATCATAGCACAAGCGCCTTGGGGTAAATATCTACGCGCCAACACGGTCGCGGCGACGTTTGCCACGAGCGTTCTGTTCGGCGTACTCAATAATCTTTTCGGCGACGTTGCGACCGGTAACTTTCTCGATAGCGAACCCAGGGCTTGAGTTGACCTCTAGCACCAGTGGTCCCCGCCTACTACGCATCAGGTCGACACCGCAGATAGGCAGGCCCATGGCCTTGGCGGCTTTTTGAGCCGTTTTGCGCTCTTCATCAGTCAGTTTGATAGCAACGCCTTCCCCGCCTTGGTGTATGTTTGAACGAAAATCATCATCCAGGCTTTGCCGTT
>OMJO01000029.1 GCA_900299395.1 bacterium | reverse complement strand
GACTATTTCCGGATTCTCGGCGACCGTATCCGTTATAGGCCTTTGCTACGCGTAACACTCGAACTCAACTTGATCAATAATATTTTTCCTAGTGGTGGAGTGTCGAGTTTCTCGTACTTTGGTTTGCGCATGCGCGATGCCGATATTCCTGCCAGCAAGTCAACACTGGTCCAACTGGCCAAATTTATAACTGTGTTTGTTTCGTTCCAGCTATTGCTGGTACTTGGTTTGCTCATGTTGGCCGTGGAAGGTAAAGCAAATGGCATCACACTTCTGGTGTCTGGCTCCCTAGCGACGCTACTTGTTGTGGCTACACTACTGTTAGGGTATGTTATTGGAAGCAAGTCACGCATCGACAGTTTCTTTACACTCGTTACACGCCTGATCAATCGTCTTATACAAGTCATTCGACCAAACAACCCCGAGACTATAAATATTGCCAAGATGCGTGAAGCATTTGGGCAGATTCATCAAGATTACCTTATTCTAAAATCAGACTGGCGGGCAGTGAAGAAACCATTAGCGTGGGGTTTCTTGGCTAATCTTACCGAGGTATTAACGGTGTATACGGTATATGTTGCATTTGGGCATTTCGTGAACCCCGGCGCGGTAATTTTGGCTTATGCGGTAGCGAACTTCGCAGGTCTCATATCGGTATTGCCGGGCGGTGTTGGGGTATATGAAGCAATTATGACTGGTGTTTTGGCCGTAGCGGGTGTCAGCCCAGGACTGAGTATCCCGGTTACCATCATGTATCGCGTGCTAAACATGGGTATACAGCTACCAATAGGCTATTACTTCTACCACAAAAACATGCAGTATCATCAGCGAAACAGCCATGCCTGAGCTTATTCTCTCGGTGTCTGATTTTGTTGCAGTGTGCAACCAGACATTAGAGTATGCCTATTCCGGCGTGGTTATCGTAGGTGAAATTGCCAACTTACGCATCAGTAAAAATCGCTGGCTGTATTTTGATCTTAAAGATGAGCATGCACTGGTTAAGTTCTTCGGTAGTGTGACACAGCTACCTGGGCCAGTAGAAGAGGGAATGGTGCTACAAGTCCGTGGTGTGCCGTGTCTGCACCCGCTCTATGGGTTTAGTATCAATGTGCAACTCATGAGCTTGGTGGGTGAAGGCTCTATCAAGAAATCAGCAGCTATGCTTGAGGCGCGGTTGCGAGCCGAGGGGTTATTCGATGAGAGTCGAAAGCGACTCTTGCCATCGGTACCTGAAAGGATAGGGCTGGTAACCTCGAGTGAATCAGCGGCGTATCATGATTTTGTGAAGATACTCAATGAACGTTGGCGAGGGGTAAACATTGAGGTTTTTGACGTGCAAGTTCAGGGCGAAGCGGCTCCGGGTCAGGTAGTCGCCGCGATCGAACACTTTAACGGTGCATCTCTTGTCGATGTCATTGTAGTGACGCGTGGTGGTGGAAGTGCTGAAGATCTTGTGGCTTTTAATGATGAACAAGTGGTTCGTGCTGTAGCGGCCAGCCGTGTGCCGACTCTCGTGGCTATTGGGCATGAGATAGATGTATCACTTGCTGAATTGGCTGCAGACAAGAGAGCCAGTACTCCGACGAATGCTGCGCAATTGTTAGTACCAGATCGCGAGCAAGTTCGACAAGACCTCTACCATACGCGTCGATGGTTGGGAGACTTACTTGCACAAACTATACAGCGAGCAAGGCAAAGTACTGATCGGAGTCGGCAAATTATTGACGTAGAGATAACCCGACTCTTAACAGAAAGAAGGCAGGTACAAGAACGATATAAGCAGTTGATAGCTGCACTTGACCCCCATGCGATTTTACAAAGAGGCTATGCGGTGGTGCGTAGTGCCGATGGGATAGCTATCAAAAGCGTGCGGCAACTAAAGAACGGTCAGGCCGTAAGCATAGTGATGGCTGATGGTTCAGCTGCTGCAAAAGTTGAAGGGATTACCGTACAATAGGTGCTATGACTACAAAGAAGGAAACGTATCCAGTGATGAAACAACGACTCGACGAAATAATCGTTCAGTTGCAGGATGCAAGTGTTGATATTGATCAGGCGACAAAACTGTATGAAGAGGGTGCGGATCTCGTGCGCCGCATGGAAGAATATTTGAACACGGCAGAGAATACGATAAAAAAACTAAAACAGGGCGCACAGCCAAAGAAATAATCATGCACGGAAATATAGTGCCGTGGGTATGGCTGGTTGCGGGGATTATCTTTATGGCCTTTGCGTTTGTGGTGGCGTTCGGGGCTCCATATGTCCCAACCATCAAAAGTCATGTGCCGCAGGCTCTCACACTGCTTGGAATCAAACAGGGTCAAACCATGCTTGAGTTGGGCTGTGGTGATGGCCGCTTACTCATAGCGGCTGCAGAAAAGGGTATCAACGCTGTTGGCTACGAGATAAATCCGCTACTGGCATTCTACGCATTTATGCGGACACGTAGGTATGGTGGCCGTGTCAGAGTTGTGTGGGGTAACTATTGGACGAAAAGCTGGCCGCCAGCTGACGGAATCTTTGTATTTTTATTACAATCCTACATGAAAAGATTGGATAAAAAAATTACTCAAGAATATAGCCATTCTGTCAAATTAGTAAGCTTTGCGTTTCGTATCCCGGGCAAGCAAATCGCAGCGGAACAAGCTGGGCTCTACCTATATAAATATAATCAAAAGCCCAAGATGTGATAACATAAGCAATATGCCACCGAATATGCCTCCCACCGTAGGGTCACAGCATCACGCAAAGCGGTTCTTGATGCCGTTCATCATTGCTGTTTTCTTATTTATTAGTGCGGCGGTATTTGGGCTGTGGGCGTTTATGCAGATGCAAGATTACAAAAACAATGTAGATCAGAAAATTGCCGTTGCTTCTGAAGCAGTAAAGAAAAAAACGGGTGCGGAAAAGGACAAGCAATTCGCCGAGGAAGAGAAGAATCCCCTGAAACATTTCAAAGGGCCAGATACCTACGGAAGTGTAGATGTACAGTACTCCAAGAAGTGGAGTGGCTATGTCGATTTGTCTAACAGCTCCATACCTCTTAATGCATATTTTCATCCTGACTACGTGCCAGGTATACAATCAGGTACCGCTTTTGCGTTACGCATACAAGTAGTTAACCAGAGCTATGACCGCGAAATTAAAGGACTTGAAGCCAAGGTTAACAATGGGAAGGTCAAGGTTACGCCATTCCGTGCTGCAAAAGTGCCAAACGTTTTAGGTAGCCGCGTGGTGGGTGAAATAAATGTAGGGCAAAAGAACACGCGCATCTACTTACCGCTTCGTGACAAAACACTCGAAATTGAAGCTCAGGCAGACCAATACGTTTCAGACCTCGATAACATTATTTTGCCAAGTCTGACATTCTCTCCATAGTCAGAGCGGTGTATACTAAAACCCAAGAACGAAAGTGAGGGTTTGGTACGGCATGATGGGTGCGCAACCACAAGAAAGATTATTGGTGGCCCTGGCCGAGCAATTAAAGTTGCCTTTATTGCAGATAGCGCGAAGTGCTGAACTCGCGCAATTGGAAGGCGCCGAACAGCTGTCTACTGGAACCTTGCAGATAGCCCAAAGTGCCCTCCAGCTAATCGATAGTTTTTTGCTTGGCACGGCAACCGAACAAGGGAGTTTGGCGTTGGAACCCGTTTCGCTTTCAGCGCTTGTTACAGATACTGCGCACGAGCTATCGCCATTTGCCAAACAATATGGGTGTGATATTCGTGTGAGTCTTGGTGGCCGATACGGCCCCGTGATGGCACATAGAAAAAGTTTGCAAGCTGCTTTATCTACCTTGGCGTATTCATTTATCGGCGCCACCGATGATGAAAATCTGGGCAAAGCCGACATAGTGCTAGGGGTTCATAAGAGCTCGCACGGAATGGTTGCTGGGGTATTTGCTAAGGATTCAGGCTTGAGTAGTGATCTATTTAAAAGAGCCAAAGCACTATATGGAACAGCAATACAGCCACTGAGCAGGACAAATTCCACGAGTAGCGCCGGGGTGTTCATAGCTGATTCACTCTTGCAAAACATGGCAGCCACCTTACGTGTTGCGCATCACAAAAAAATGACGGGTTTAGCGACGACCTTGCTGCCAAGCCAACAAATGCGACTCGGAGGTCTATAGTGCACATAGTGGTTGTTGAACCTGATGTAGTCCTCGGTGCAGTCTATCGAAAAGCATTGACTCTTGCCGGGCATACAGTGTCACTCGCCAGTCATGCCCAGCAGGCAGTCATGGTTATGGATGAGAAGAGGCCAGACTTAATCGTGATGGAACTGCAGTTACGGCAGCACGGTGGCGTTGAGTTCTTGTATGAAGTTCGGTCGTATCCGGAGTGGAGTACTATCCCCGTGTTGGTACACAGTGTAATACCCTCATATCGTTTTAGTAATCTAGCGGCACTCGAACAGCTAAATGTAGTCAAGTATCTGTACAAGCCACAAACGACCCTCAGACAGCTATGTGAAGCGATTTCGTCTACCAGGCATCCTAGTATCGTATGAGGCAGACGGTTACGCGGGCAATTGTCATTGCTCGAACAAATTTTCAAGAGGCAGACCGTATTCTTACAGTTTTGACACCCGATCATGGAAAGGTTCGTCTGATTGCTAAGGGTGTGAGGAGGGTCAAGTCAAAACTGGCTGGTGGCATTGAGCTTCTAAGCGTCAATGACATTACATTTATCCAGGGACGAGGAGAAGTGTCCACACTGGTATCGGCACGATTGCATCATCACTTTGGCAATATTGTTAAGGATATCGATCGGACGATGCTAGCCTATACGTTTATGCGGTGGATCAATAGGGCTACAGAAGATGTTGCCGAAGCGGACTATTACCTACTCATAGAGCGAGCACTTACTAGCTTAGATGATGTAAAGATTCCGCTGGATATTATCGAGCTGTGGTTTGCTATGCAGCTACTCAAAATTAGCGGTCACGCGCCTAATCTTCGAACAGACGTCAATAACGCCTTCTTGCTGCCTGACGAGCGATATGAATTTCGTATGGAGCCCATGGCGTTTGAGCAGTATGCGCGTGGGGCATTCCGCGCTCGAGAAATCAAAGTCCTGCGTCTTGGGTTGCGGGCTGAAAACCCAGAAGTGATTGCTAACGTGACAGACGTAGGTGCTGTTATCTCGGCGGTATTACCGTTGGCAAGATCGATTTTGAAACAATCGGTTCGGATATAATCACCAATATGAAAGCGCGACACTTACTAGCAGGGGCAGTGTTGGGTGTAGCAGCTGGTTGGATGACGGGAGCAGCAATGGGTGAGGCATTGCCAGAATCTCCGCAGTCAAGTACCGGGGATGTTGTGGCAGCCTATGCGGGTAATCTTTTAAAAGCAGAAGCACGGTTATTGGAAATAGTCGGTGCTGCTGGAGGCTTGGTTATGGGTTCTCTTGTTGCCGCTAGTATGGATATGCGCATTGATGCTGCCGAGGAAGAGTAGTCGTAACGCGTAGTTATCGGTATAATCGGTAGAGAATGAGTAACGTAAATTTAGATGACATTGTCAGCCTCGCGAAACGCCGTGGGTTTATTTACCAGGGTAGTGAAGTGTATGGTGGGTTGAGCGGTACCTGGGATTATGGCCCACTCGGCGTGGCACTAAAGCGCAACATTATGAACTTGTGGTGGAAAATGTTCGTTGAGGAACGGGACGATATGTACGGCGTCGATGCGGCCATACTCATGAATCAAAAAGTATGGCAGGCTAGTGGCCATGTTGACACATTTACCGACCCGCTTGTAGAGTGCAGTAACTGTAAAAGTCGTTTTCGCGAAGATCAGATAGATACAAAAAAATGTCCAACGTGCGGCAAGACAGGTACATTTAGTAAGGCGCGCCAATTCAACATGATGTTCAAGACTAATGTTGGGCCCATTGATGACGAGGCAAGTGTCAGTTACTTACGGCCTGAAACGGCGCAAGGTATTTTTACCAATTTCAAAAACGTTGTCGATAGTTTTTATCCCGATCTGCCATTTGGTATCGCGCAGCAGGGCAAGGCATTTCGCAACGAAATTAGCCCGCGTGATTTTGTGTTCCGCAGTCGTGAGTTCGAACAGATGGAAATCGAATATTTTGTAAGCCCCAAAGACTGGGAAAAGCAATTTGATGCGTGGGTGAAGGCTATACACGAATGGTGTAAGATGCTTGGCTTGCCTGCAGCAAGTGTACACGAACTCGAAGTTCCAGCCAGTGATCGCGCCCATTACAGCAAACGCACTATAGACTTCGAATTTGATTTTCCTCATGGAAGGCATGAGCTCCTTGGTTTAGCGTATCGCACGGATTTTGATCTCGGCAATATCCAAAAGTCGAGCGGTAAAAGCATGGAATATCGTCCTAAAGACGGTGGGGAAGCGTTCGTGCCCCACGTGATTGAGCCGAGTTTTGGTGTCGAGCGCGCTCTTATGGCTGTACTAACGAGTGCCTACACAGAAGACGAAGTGAATGGTGAAAAACGTATCTTTTTGAAACTGCCAACTCATTTGGCACCAGTGAAAGTTGCGGTGAGCCCACTGCTAAAAAACAAAGAAGTGCTCAGTAAAAAGGCGCGTGCTGTCTATGCTGATCTTAAAAAAGAATTTGGCGCGGTGATGTGGGACGACAATGGCAATATCGGGAAGCGATATCGCCGGCAAGACGAAATTGGCACACCGTACTGCGTGACGGTAGATTTCCAGACACTTGAAGATAATACGGTAACAGTGCGCAACAGAGATACCACCAAACAAGAGCGCGTAAAAATTGAAAAACTAGTAGGCCAGCTTAGCGTTTAGGGGCTACTTTGAGATGTTCAAGGTCGTAGTTCATGGGCCAGATTACGTCGTAGAAGCCCATTTCTAGCGCCGTTAACTCAACCTCTCCAGCAGTAATGGTAGTGTTGTGCAGCTGAATTCTTTGCACAAAACGGCGTGAAGGTGTCTGAGCAATACGTGCGAGATCATTGGTCGGAACATGTCCCAGGAGCGCATCGGCTACCAGATATTTTGCACATTGCGTTAGGGATCGCTCCGTATCTTCCGGGCTGTGCAGAATCGCAGGTACTTTTCCTGATTTAATGAGCTCAGCAACTAATGTTTTATTGTCGGTTTCCATTTTTTGCCGATGCGCTTCAGCCTCAGCATGTCGCGCTTCAACTAATTCTTTATAGTTACTCATGGAGTCGAACTTGAGAAAAATGGTTTTAGCGGCTGGGCCACGATCTCGTTGTGACAAGGCGTCGAGCGCTCGAGCAGTCGGGGGCCTACCATTATTTGCCATCATGAATCGGACACCCCAGTCTAGGTAATCTTCTTCTGACCACTTGTGTATGGCGGGGAACCCAATGCGTTCTTGAAGATCAATGAGTGTGACGCCGGTCGCTTTGGTTATCATCCCCATCGTTGGCCCTTTGCCCTCTAAGGCATGCGCTTGCAGTACTTGGCGCGTTGGACGCAGTCCACCTTCTGCTTTACTGACATCCTCAAGGTACTGCACGTAATCAGCAAGGGTCCAGCTTCGGAAGCGGTTGCGTTGGTAGAGGTGATTCATGTCGAGAGCTGCATAATACTCGGACAATGAACCAAAACGACAGTCTGCCTCGAAGCGTTTAATGGCTGGGCCAACACCAAGAATGCCAGCGTTTCGCAGTATTGGGCTCGTGATACGTGGTGTGCCATCGGGTAAAGCGCAAACTTGTTTGGCAAGCCATCGTCCGTACGAAATATAATCTTGTTTGGTCCAGTCGTCAACATTTGCACGAGCTTGATGCTCTTCTGGAACAACGGCTGATTCGGGTTGCTCTAACACATCACGCAGTGGTTGTATATCGAGAGGATGGGTGCCTGCAGCAATGGCTGCTTCGTACGCTGCATCACCAATCACCATTTTGTCTTCGCTACAATCAAAATAAAATACGGAAGGGTCAGGTGAAAGCTCGCTCATTAGCTATATTATAACATATTTTGTAGATATATATAAATATGATAAGGTATCAGTTATGGCATTTTTGGAAACAGGTACGTTTGTATCTGCAGATGAGTATTATGACAGTATCCACACGCGTGTTGACGAGCGGGAAGTGCGCCCTGATGACTTGTATATGATGCTCCTTCGTTTGGCATCACATGATCGTGCGTATGAAGCGGCAAAATGGCCGGTGAGGATGGAAGAGGTAGTTCGCAAGAGTAGTCTAGCGGTCGTTAGGTTCACGTTTTTAGATGACAACTTGGAACCTAAGCATGAAACACGAGAAACCATGCAAAACGGGCTAATCGGACATGTGGAAGGAACTATCTTCACCACTCCGCAGTCCACAGAGGAGATACCCGTTACGCAGGCTTACCTGAAAGATTATTTTGAAGACCAATTTGGTCCAATGCTTGAGGTTGGCTTTGGATTGACTATCACAGGGCAGGGTTTTCAGTAATAGTGGATACAGTGGTACAGTTGTTACGTAAGCGAGCAGCAGTCACCATGAAACAAGTTACCGTGCGCGATACGGTGCAACAACATTATCAGTACAACCTCAGCGAACCAATGGGGAAGCATTTTGATCCTGAGTTTACTCCTGAACTTACGCCGCAACAAATGCTTGAACTTGGCATATTTGGTGGATCGTATCTCAACGATTGCACCGACGAATTTCCGGCTGTGTGGTTTCGGAATGCTAGGCTGAGTGATCATGGACCGGACCCCGTATATAACTTTTTTGAAATTGGGGCTAGCCTGCCACTCAAAGTGTGGCAACAGAAGGGATGGATTTATCCCGACGATCCGAGGGGTTGGTTCCAGTGGTATTGTCGGTACTACATGGGGCGACGCTTGCCAGAGGAAGATGCTCGTCAGATAAAACGCTGGAAAGCAATCACGCGTCATGTCGCGCAAATAAAAAAAGCCTGTCACCCCGGCGATCTAACGTGTCATCGACGCCAGCGCCAAGCGTTGCTACATTGGGCCTACGATAGTCGTAAATATTAGCATTCAGTATGCTTGTGGTATTATACAAACATGAGCAAAATCACCACCGCAAAACTACGAAAATTTAATGTATTTATGGCTGCATTGCATGCGGCGCAAGGCTTGATAGTATTAGTAATAAGCAAGAACTTCCAGTTGCCGGTCAATGGAACGTATCTACAGTTCAACCAGCTGACGCAATCGCTTGAGCCAACCACGACTAAGTTATTTAATATGCATTTCGTATGGCTGATCGCCGGTTTCTTCTTCTTGTCTGCTGCGGCACATCTGATAATCGCAACGGTCTACAACAAAACCTACAATGCCAATCTAGCAAAGGGCATTAATAAGGCTCGCTGGATTGAATACTCAATCTCGGCCAGTACCATGATTGTAGCAATTGCGATGCTTGTCGGCGTCTACGATGCCTCGAGCTTGGTTATGCTCTTTGGCCTGACGGCACTCATGAATCTACTCGGACTTGTCATGGAGACCCACAACCAAAAGACAGATACGTTGAATTGGTTGAGCTACTGGCTTGGCTGTCTAGCGGGAGCAATCCCTTGGGTGGTCATTGCGTTTTATATGTGGCTCGGTGCTGCCAATGGTAGCAAGGCGCCAACATTTGTGTACTGGATCTACGTCTCGATATTTATCTTCTTTAACTGTTTTGCTATTAACATGGTGCTGCAGTACAAGAAAGTCGGCAAATGGAAGGACTATATGTATGGGGAAAGGGCTTACATTATTTTAAGCCTTGTAGCAAAATCCCTACTTGCTTGGCAAGTCTTTGGCGGGACGCTTCGCCCGTAGTATATTTACAGATCTTTGCGCAGTGGTAGAATAAGTGCCAATATGGCAGAGTTGCATGTGCCCGAAACTTTGGAGTTTGTCCGTGAATCAAGCCCAAGCAAGAAGTATGTACTGCCATGGCACTCTAACGATAAGGTGCTATCATAAGACCATGAACAAACTTTCAAAAGTAGTACTTCTTGTAGCGATTGTGGCTGCAGCTGGGTATGGTGGCTATATGATCGCTTCGCGAGCGGGTAAAGACAGCACGAACAGTGGTGCAACTGTGACTACGAGCACGGATGGCGGTGTAATTGCAGACTATTCAGGCAAAGGATTGAGCGCATTTCCAAAAGAGGTGCTCAAAAAGACGAAAACTACTTCACTCAATCTCTCGAACAATAATCTCACTGGTGCGTTACCGGCTGAGATTCATGATCTTAAGAATTTGGTCAATCTTGATGTTAGCAATAATCAAATGACCGGTATCCCAGCAGAGGTCGGTCAGCTTAAAAACCTCAAAGTACTCAACTATGCTAATAATAATCTGAGTGGACTTCCTATGGAGCTCGGGAATCTTACGCAGTTACAAACACTCGATTTTACCGGTAACCCCAACTTGAGCCAGACCGACTTAGCTAAAATCAAGGCAAAACTTACCGCAACAACCATAAAATTATAACGACAGAAACTCTCCATGCTTGATCCAAAATTTGTACTAATCGGTGCTGCCATTAACCTTATTGGCAGTTCGAAGTACGTTATTGACACGTTACGTAACAAAACTAAACCAAACAGAGTTACCTGGACTCTTTGGGCCTTGGCGCCGTTGATTGCCTTTGCAGCACAGATACAACAGGGTGTTGGTTTGCGTGCCCTCATGACGTTCATGGTAGGGTTTGGACCGTTGATGGTTTTGACAGCATCGTTTGTAAATCGTAAGGCCACCTGGAAGTTAACGACGTTTGATTATGCATGTGGAGCACTTTCGTTAGCAGGTCTTGGTTTATGGGCAGTAACCAGAGTGGGGAATGTGGCGATATTCTTTAGTATTGTTGCTGACTTGCTGGCCGCTGTACCGACGTTGGTGAAATCATTCTATGAGCCCGAGAGTGAGAGTGCGCTGGTGTTTCTCAATGGGTCAATCAGTGCCGCCATTACGTTGCTTACAATAGATAACTGGAATTTTGCAACATACGGATTCCCGGTCTACATTTTTATCATATGTATTGTTTTGTTTGCACTAATAGATTTAAAAATAGGGAAGAAGATATTGGCCAGACGCCAAGCTCGAGTATAGTAAAAGTATGATTCGAAGAAGAAAACGCCAGAAGAACCCTAATACATACGCTTTCATTGATAGCCAAAACCTAAATCTTGGCGTGCAAAAGATGGGTTGGAAGATGGACTGGCGGAAGTTTCGTCAGTATCTGGCAGACAATTATGACGTCACAAAAGCCTACATGTTTATTGGTCACGTGCCTGAATTTGAAGACATGTATATGCACATGCATGAACTTGGTTATTTGGTAGTCCTAAAGCCTACCCATGATTCGACCAAAGTAAAAGCAGAACCTGAAGCTAAGTCAGAAAAAGCCGAGGATAAGAAACCGATAAAAGGGAACATCGATGCCGAGCTGGTGTTATGGGCAATGAAAGAGCAGCAGAACTACGACAAGGCAATAATCGTGAGTGGTGATGGTGACTTTTACTGCTTAGCTGAATATCTCGAAGAAGTTGGGAAGCTCGGACACATTATGACTCCAAACTGGCAGTATTCGGGCCTGTTGAAGCGATTTGAAAAACACTTGGTTCGTATTGATCAGCTGCGCCGAGAACTATCCTACGGTAATGTCCGTAGGGGTCGTAGCGTCAAGCGGGGGTGAAGTCATCCCCCATACATTTGTTCGGTTGTCTTCGGCTTTTCCTGTAACACCCCAGGTACATCCAGCTAAGTGGTTTGCGATATATCCGAGCGTAGTCCGGAGTGAATGTATGCCGTTCAGCTGCACGACACCGCGTTCTTCGATAATTGGATGAAGTTCAAAAATGGTGAGTGGTCCATGTCGAACAAGCACCTCTCTGACTTCATCGTGGGTTTGCTGCATAACATCATGCCCTGCGTAGCGGCGAGTCAAAATTGACCGTGAAGCTAACATTGGTGCATCTGCGGAGTGGGCGATCTTTCGTGCTAATTCACGACCTTGTTGCAAGAATGCCTCATCACGGTGGGCAATAGTAGTTATGATGTTCATCACGGTCTCAATGTATGGAACATGGTCCGGGTTTAATTGGTAGTGGCGGACACCTCGACGAATGTCTGTTTGCTGCACGACACCGTATTCCATGAGCTTGTAAACAGTGGCTTCGTAAGAGCCCTTGCCAATTGTGTATTGGCGAGCAAGCCCCCGCAGGTCGGCTGATACCATTCCTTCGGCACCAGCCTTCAGTAACGCGTCCAAGAGAAACAGTCGTTTAATGTGGGTTAGGCCTTCTAAGCCTTCCAGGCTATCTATATCTGTGCTGTTGTTTGATAAAACCACTAACTGGGGTACTTCTGAAGTCAGTGCTGCTGCTAGAAAGTGCCCGGCAGCACCTTGGGCGACCTTGCCAAATGGTGTGAGTGAGTAGCCACTCGGTTGTTTTTTTACAAGCGTATCGGGCATGCGCTGCAAAGTTTGGCGCAGTGCACTCGTGTCGATGTATCCATCGTCTGGTAACCCATAGCGCGCAAACTGTTCATGGATGTCCACACTTGTCGTCGGCTTGTCGCTCATTAGACCAAGGAGTACACATGACGATTCGCGATTGACGCCACTCAGTAATGATTCAAGCTCAATAGCACTCATTACCTCTGGCAGGACGTCTAATGCTTCGGGGTTATCGGGCCGCGGCAAACCCACATATTCATATGTGCTCATTTCACTCATATAGGTATAAGTTTTATCACGTTATCGTCGCTTAAACAAAAGCGTCTTAACGAATACGCTATAATGGAGGGTAATGGACAAACGAGTCTTTCCTAAAGATTTCAAGTGGGGTGCAAGTACGGCATCACATCAAGTAGAAGGTGGCACCGTAAATCAGTGGACCGTTTGGGAACTAGCACATGCGAAGCATTTGGCCAATACGGCCGAGGAACGTCTTGGTTGGCTTCCGCAGTGGGAGCACATTCACGCTGAAGCATCACGCCCCGAAAACTATGTGTCTGGTAAAGGTGTCGATCACTATAATCGTTACGAAGAAGATTTTACCATTGCTAAAAAACTGAATCTCAACAGTTTTCGGTTTGGCATTGAGTGGTCTCGACTTGAACCTATTGAAGGGCAGTGGGACGAAGAAGCGGTCGCTCACTATCACGACTACATCAAAGCATTAAAAAAGAAAGGGCTCGAACCGTTTCTGAATGTATGGCATTGGACCGTGCCAACCTGGTTCGATGAAAAGGGTGGGTTTAAAAAACGCTCGAACTTGCGATATTTCGAACGCTTTGTGCGTAAACTTGCCCACGAGTATGCTGACGACTTGACGTACGTCATAACGCTAAACGAGCCAAATGTTTTTATCAGTTTCGGCTATATAACTGGCGAATGGCCACCACAAGAGAGGAGTTTCGTAACCGCAAGTCGAGTGATATGGAATTTGGTGATCGCCCACCGTCGAGCATACAAGATACTCAAGGATAAAAATCCACATCTACAGATTGGTGTGGCGTCGCAGTTGGCGAATATCCAAGCCAAACGGCCACAAAATATTATCGATGAACTATCGGTAAAAATGATGCGCTATGCTTGGAACTGGTGGTTTTTGAACCGCATCAAGAATCAGCAGGATTTCGTAGGGTTTAATTACTATTTCTCAGATTATTACACGGGTTTATTCCATAAAGATAACCCAAAAGTACCCGTGAACGACCTTGGGTGGTACATGGAGCCAGAGGGGCTCTACCCGTTACTGCTCAGAGTCTGGGCGCATTATAAAAAACCAATTTTTGTGACCGAAAATGGCGTAGCCGACAAAGAAGATAAATATCGCCGTTGGTGGCTAGAAGAAACCATTATTGCTATGGAACGGGCAATTAGTGAAGGCGTGGATTTACGGGGTTATTTCCATTGGAGTCTATTGGACAATCTTGAATGGAAGTATGGCTGGTGGCCAAAGTTTGGTCTCGTGGCGGTCGATCGTAAACACGGTATGAAACGCACCGTCAGGTCAAGCGCTGAATGGCTCGCCAGTCACATAAAAAGTCTATCCAAATAGCAGCAAATTGACAAAAAAGCTAAAGCTTGCTATAATAAGCAGTATGAGTAAAACACAACACAAAAACGTAGCCCAAGCAATCTTACACAAAGCCGGTGAACGCCGTTTGCGAGCCAATGGTGATCATGACGCCGCAAACATTTTACCTGCTCACCAGGTAAGACGAAAGGGTGTACTACCAGTTGTGGCAGGTAGTTTGATGTTGCTTGCTGCAGGCCGTGGAGCCCTTGCCCTAGGCGAGGATGCGGGAGCGGCTGCGCATAGTGTAGGTAACGGTGTTGCAGCTGCAGCTACTGCCGGAAATCGCGCCATCGACGCCGTTGGCGATTATGTACACGATAAAGTTACCTTAGATACTATGCCAACCGTTAAAGAGTACGAAGCCGACCCTTCAAAGTACCCTGACTACGAGGAAATTTATGTTGAGAAAGGCACGCCTGCTTGGGCAATTGCCAAGAGTCGTATGGCAGACCGTGATCCACGGGAAGCCTCAGATATGTTAGTCGCCCAAGACGAACAGAATTACAGGGATGGATTTGGTCACCAGGGTTTTGACGCGAATGACCCACTGATTGTTCCGCGAATTCCCGAAGACGCGCCTACATTGCCAAACGACCTTTAGCGCTTTGCCAGTACTAAAAACCACCACATGTAGCGGTGGTTTTTTAATTTCGCCAAAATTGTGGATAACTGTCGCGATTATCTGCATAAAACCGACAAAAACGCTTGCGTGTGGGTAAACATGGGTAGTATGATGACTTCAGTGGGTAAACGTGGGTAGCCCAAACGAGACTACCCGTCAAAAATAAAAAAACCACTGCAACTTTAATCGAGAGAGAACGGTGACGGTAGACTACTTTGAACGTAAGCTTGATGACAAGCGAAGGCTGACTATTCCAGCTGAGCTTCGTAATGAGTTTGCTAGCGGAGTAGTGATCACCAGGGGATTCAAGCAGTACTTGCATTTGTATTCCAAAGCGGTCTGGGACGAAAAGGTCGAGCCGGAACTCCAAGGTAGTATCTTGGATGAAGAAGTGGCTGACCTAAATGTCAAATTTCGCTCAGGAAAAACCGAAGCAAGACTCGATGAAAAGCAAGGACGCTTTACCATTGAGCAACATCTGCTGGATTATGCCGGGATCAACCGTGACGTTATCGCTGTTCGCGCAGGGAAGTACTGGCGCATTGCTGCTGCCTAGTTCCTGACTCGAGTACTTTTACAATCCAGGGTAAACAAACGAATAGGTAACGTACATATAACCAAGACTCGAGGTTAGCTATTCGGCAGTCAACAAGTGGACGAGGGTAACCACTCTAAAGACCCTAGTACCTTTCTCAAAAAACACCTCCCAAAACTCCACCTCACACATAAGTCTCTCAACTTTGATTGTAGCCAGCGGAAGAAGTTCAAAAAAACAAACGTCTCTCGCACACTTACGGATACAATCACCACAAAAACAAAAACAATCCAAGAAACAAAACGTTGGCTGCTGAATAGGTGACCTTGCAAAAACAAAAACTTGCAGTCAGTGCTATCAGCTTGACCCATTTGTCGAGTGATACGTACAGACAGCAAAAGAAGGGAAACTCTTATAAACGCCGTTTATGAGAGCTACCAAAAGCATGAAACACACAAACAAAAACGACCAAAACAATTCTCAAACATCCAGTAATAAACTCTCGCTCGACAGTTCTACGGAACATCTGATTAGCGTTAGCCAATCTGAGCAAAGGCTTACTACAGGGATACATCTTCCAGTTCTAGTAACGGAAGTTTTGTCATATCTGAATCCGCAGAAGGGAGAAAGCTATCTCGATCTGACGGCTGGATATGGCGGACATGCCACGAAAATTCTGGAACGCACCTTGCAGCCACAAGAGGCTGTTCTCGTCGATCGCGATCATAACGCAATTGACGCTCTGAAGCAGCGATTTGCTGGCGATAGAGTCGAACTAATCCACGATGATTTTGCTTCGGCGGCCGGGCGATTGCTTAACCAGGGTCGGCAATTCGACATCATTTTGGCGGATTTGGGCGTGTCGTCACCGCACCTTGACTCAGCGAGTCGTGGTTTTAGTGTACGGCTGGATGGGCCCCTAGACATGCGGATGGATCAAACCCAATCGCTTACAGCTGCAGATATTGTTAACACATATAGTGCAGGTGAATTGGCGGATTTGATCAGACGTTTCGGTGAAGAACCGAGGGCTAATCGTATAGCTCGTTTGATAGAGGCTCATCGGCCTATCACTACCACAGCACAGCTCGCGCATATTGTTGCCAAAGCGTGGCCAGGACATAGTAAACAACATCCTGCTGTCCGAACGTTTCAGGCTCTTAGAATAGCTGTTAATGACGAGCTAGGAATTTTGAGCCGAGCCCTACCGCTTTGGATTCGTCTGTTGGCCCCTGGAGGTCGTCTGGCAGTCATCAGTTTTCATAGTCTGGAAGATCGTTTAGTAAAACAAGCGCTGCAAGCAGAAGCAGGTGACCGCTATGATGCTCAGCTGCAGTTACTGACCAAGCAACCAGTTATGGCAGGCGATATTGAATTAGTTTCCAATCCGCGTGCAAGAAGTGCAAAGCTTCGAGCCGCAGTGAAAATAAAAAAGAAAGGGGAATAGGAACATGCCAATTCAGGTAAAAAACCTATCCCGCGCGTATAAGGTAAAAGTCCGCGTGGGCTAAACCAAACGCAGCCTGCATCCTTCGGGATGCAGGCACCAAGAAAAGGAAAACAAACACAAACATGACATATTCAAGCTCACTTGCGATGAGTCGCCAACGCTTCTCAAATCGCAACCAAAACACAACAAATTTTCAGGCTCAAGAGCATGCCCTTGGCCCAGTCAGCAATACTATCATGCTGATCATTCTGGCCTGTCTGTTGGGATTGTTATACCTAACACAGGTGACAAAGACCAACGCGTTTAGTTATAAGATTGATGCGCTACAAAAGCAGCAGACACAACTGAAAAGTGAACACGATGATCTTGAAGTTGCCTCTGCGCGATTGCAGGCCCTCGAACGCGTAAAGAATAGTGAAGTAGCCAAGAATTTGGTATCAGTTGCGCCAAGCGGTACTGTACAAAACTAACGCTTTTGCCTATGCAGCCATATCAAGACAGCGTTCTTCATCAGTTACGGCGCATACGAATTTGGTATGCCGTTTTGTTATTGGTGAGTGCGCTGTTTGTGATACGGCTATTTTATTTACAAGTTATACGGCACGACTATTATCAAAAAGCTGCTCTCAGTGACCAGCTGAAGCAGTATCAGATTCCAGCCGAGCGGGGCACCATCGTAGCACACAGTGGCAACGCGACAGCGCCGTTGGTGCTGAACGAGACGCTGTATACGTTGTTTGCCGACCCGCAATATGTAAAAGATCCGTGGCAGACAGCGAGAAAAATACAGGATGTGATAGGGGGTAACCCCCAGGATTATGAAAAAGCCATGCGCAAAGACACCCGCTACGCAGTGCTTGCAAAAAAACTAACCAAAGAACAGCGCGCAAAAGTAGATACACTCCAGTTAAAAGGTATCGGCACGCGCGAGGCAGTGTATCGGACATACCCGCAAGGGCAGCTGGCGGCTCAACTATTAGGCTTTGTCAACGACGAAGGTCTGGGAAAATATGGGCTCGAGCAAGCGCTTGATAAAGACTTAAAAGGTGCCCCAGGAATGCTCAAGGCTATTACTGATGCACAAGGTGTCCCCCTCGCCAGTAATCGTGATAATGTGCAGATAGCTCCAACACCTGGTAAGAAGCTGGTGCTGACGATTGATCTAGGGATGCAACAACAACTTGAAGACATACTCAAGCAGGGGCTAGAATCTGCAAAATCTCAATCCGGCAGTGCTTTTATCCTTGACCCAAACAGTGGTGCCATCAAAGCTATGGCAAACTTCCCAACCTATAATCCTGCTGAGTTTTACAAGGTGTCAGATCCGAGTTTGTTTACCAACGGTATTGTGAGCGCCCCTATGGAAGTTGGCTCCACCATGAAGCCGCTAACTGCTGCAGCTGCGCTTGATCAAGGTGTCGTCAAGAAAGACACGACGTACTATGACCCTAGTAAATTTAAGATTGGTGATGCTACTGTGACTAATATTGAAGAAGATGGTGGTCCTGGCACCCGAAGTGTTTCTGATATTTTGCAGTTGTCACTAAACACGGGGGCGACGTGGCTCTTGATGCAAATGGGGGGCGGTGAGATTAACCAGAAGGGTCGGGTGGCCTGGCATAACTATTTAACAGATCACTACCAGTTTGGTAAAAAAACGGGTATTGAACAGGGTTACGAAGCTGAAGGATACCTGCCGGGCCCTACGGACGGATTTGGCTTAAATATCCAGTATGCCAACATGTCATTTGGGCAGGGTATGGCAATTACGACGCTGCAGCTTGGTGCTGCACTCGCAGGAGTTGTAAATGGCGGCACATACTATCGACCTCACTTAGTTGATGCGTACATTGATGGTTCTGGTAAAGAAGTAGGGAATCGACCTTTAGCTGTTAAGACTGGTGTCGTAAAGTCCGACGTAGGAAATACCATCAAAGATATGATGGAGTACGTTGTGTCGAAAAACTACCTAACGTACGGCATGCAACGCCCACGTCCCGAATACAGTATTGGTGGTAAAACGGGTACAGCACAGGTGCCAAAACCTGGCGGTGGCTACTACGAGGATCGCTTTAATGGAACCTTTATGGGCTTTGTGGGGGGCGACAAGGCCCAGTATGTCATCGTAGTACGAGTGAACGAGCCAAAAATAGGCGGCTATGCTGGGTCCAAAGCCGCTGCGCCAATATTCGGCAAACTAGCTAACATGCTTATCGATAATTTTAGTGTCACACCAAAAGGCCAATAGGGAGTATAATAGGATAAAACGCATATGAACCAAGTACTACATTTAGTCGTCGAAACAAACACCGTTATCCGCATCTTGCTACTAGGGTTTTTGAGCTTTTTAGTCAGCATGCTCATCACGCCTATCTATACGACACTTGCGTATAAAGGTGAGTGGTGGAAAAAGCCTCGTGAGAAGGCCGTTACTGGCGAAAAAGCGAAAGTTTTCAACGCATTGCACGCCGGTAAGCACCGCCGTCTTATTCCCACGATGGCAGGTATCGTTTTTGTTGTGGCAACAGCGGTCGTCACATTGTTCTTTAACCTGAGTCGTTCCGAAACGTGGTTGCCGCTTGCTGCGCTACTGGGGGCAGGGGCTATTGGTTTGATCGATGACTTTATAAACATACGTGGCAGTGGTAAAGGGGTGGCTGGCCTACCAAGCAAACTGAAGCTGCTTTTAATATCCCTTGTTGCTCTCATTGGCGGGTGGTTTTTTTATGCCAAGCTTGACGTTAGTAGCTTATATATTCCGGGCGTTGGTGATATTGCAATTGGCTGGCTTATCGTGCCGTTGTTTGTGCTGGTTGTTGTCTCAACGGCGAATGCAGTTAATATTACTGATGGCCTTGATGGGCTAGCGGGGGGTCTCTGCGTAAGTGCCTTTGCTGCATATGCACTCATCGCTTTCATCCAGCAGCGCTTTGGCGTTGCTGCTTTCTGCATGACTATTGTGGGGGCTTTGTTGAGCTACACATGGTTTAATATATTTCCTGCACGGTTCTTTATGGGTGACGTGGGTTCGTTTGCCCTTGGGACCGCGCTTGGGGTAGTAGCGATGATAACTGACACGGTTGTCCTGTTGCCGATCATTGGGCTCATATTTGTGGCAGAGGCAGGTTCCAGTGTCATTCAGATCTTATCCAAGCGACTGCGGAATGGGCAGAAAGTGTTTAAAATTGCACCCATACATCACCACTTTGAAGCAAGTGGATGGCCCGAAACAAAAGTGACAATGCGTTTCTGGATACTTGGGCAGGTGACAAGCGTGCTCGGACTTATTCTGTTTCTTTTGGGGAGACACACCTAATGCGTGTCCGCCAAGCACCGCGACGGCCGGTGATGCTTGGTGCGGTCCAGCAACGACGACACAGACCGGACTATGGCTTACTACTTATAAGTGTACTTTTGCTTGTCTTT
>OMJO01000028.1 GCA_900299395.1 bacterium | reverse complement strand
CTTTGCTGCCCCCGCGGAAGCTTTTCAAGTGGCAGACAAGACGGGTGCAGGGAATCTCCGCGTAATGCTCCCCGACGCGTTACATAAAGTAGTAAAGGGATTCATCGACATTGCCGATTTTGCTCCCAGTACTCCGAGTGGTAGTTTTTCGCAAAAAGCTACCAGCGATATCCTTGAACACGCCGCCTGGGCCGACACCGTACTGTTCGCCGGCGATCTGGGGCGCAACAGCGAAACAGCAATCATGATGGAGAATTTTCTACTCAAACACACTGGCAATGTCGTGCTTACAAAAGACGCCATCGAATACATCACGTCATCGCCTTCGTCAGTTGCTCAACGCGCCAACACAGTACTTGTTTTGTCACTCTCGCAGTTGCAACGTTTGTTCACGGCGCTAGGGCTCGACAAAGCTGTCACGCTTGGCATGTCCTTGCTGCAGCTCGTAGAATTACTGCACGAATATTCCGCCACCTTTCCGTTTAGTATCGTCACCAAACACCACGATCACATCATTTGCGCCCATCAGGGAGAAGTGAGCACCACCGAGACTAATGCATCAGAAGACATCTGGCGTGTAACCACCGCGGCTAAAGTAAGTGTATGGGTGATGCAAAACCCGAGCAAAGTATTCGAAGCCCTCTCGGTTTCGGTCACCCTATAACCACACGCGGCACATCACTCTTTACCATTGTCATTTGTTGCGGACGTATCGTTGGGTCTCGCAGTGTCGGTAACGTCTCTCGTAACAGCGGATCCCTCGTCGCGAGATTTTGTTACGCGCCACATAACGGCAAAAGATACCGCTAAAGCGATGAGGAAGACTAAAATGGGAACGGTTATAAGTGTGAGATAGATTGTTACCCACCCAGTTTCTGGCACATTATTCTTACGCGCCACAGCATCATCACTGAAGTTATTTGTATAAATCAAAAAAATAAGTGCCCCTAGACTAAGAATTGAGAATACTATAGCCAGAATGCCATACAGCCTTTTTTTATTATCTAAATACATGACGAAGTTATTGTAGCATGTGACACCCGTACTCTGGTTGCGGGACACTACTTAGGTAGATAATTCAAGTAATTGTCGGCTATGTGGTGGACTCGGCGTCTGCACGTTTCACGCCTACGAAGGGGGCGGTCCGGACGAGCGCACCTACTGCCACCGTAGAGATCCGGGCGAGAGCTACTTCGTTGCCATCGGCACCGATCGGTGGGAAGTGCTCGTGACGGTCGGCGTTGACATCATGGCGCCGTGGTCGCGCACCGCTGGGCATCCGTTCCCGAAAACGGTGGGTGAGGACTCGCTTGTCGGGATCGTGAAGCGAGCGGTTGTCTCGTGACGCGCGGAACGGCGCAGTGGAACCCTGTCGCTGAGATCAGAGCGCAGACAGTCGAGACGGCAGGTTGCGTTCAAGGGATTGCAGGATCTTGGACTCCAGATCGTGTCCGCTAGCCGACCGTGCACACCCCATCTCGAAGTGTCCGAGTAGGTAGTAGTAACTCCCGATGTGCGCGAGACGACCGGTGCCGCTTGCGCTCATTACTTCCTCGGGCGTTTGGTTCGCGATGGTGAATACCTCACCTGGTTTGCCGCGGTCAAGGAGGGCCAGTGGTGCGTCCTTGCATGACGAATCAACAGCGGCGAGTGCCTCCGAATAGAGGTAAACAGACCCCGATGGGTGACGGGCATTGTTGAACTCATAGGAGAGCGTCCCGACGTCCGTTGGGACGGCGAGACGCACGTGCCACTCCGGGATCGACAGGTATCCCATGGTGTCGCTCGTGCTGAACGAGCCGGCACCAGGATTCAGGGCGTTTGGATCGCCGACGGACTGTTCCGGCGCGTGGTCGACCGTGCCTGTTCTTGATCGCCAGTACGCGACGGCTCCTACCGCAGCTAGGACCACCACCAACATGACCGTCCCGATGATGAACCGACGGGTGCGTCTGGTGCGTTGTAGATCCTGAAGGTAGTTCATGCTTGAAGCTTCATACTATACGCTACATGTCCCGCGATGGCAACGTCGGAGCACGCCGCTACTGTCGCTGTGAAGGCAATCGGAGGGGAACGCGGTGACTGTCTGCGCCTCAGTGACCTCGAGCCGTCGCGTCGCCGCGCTCTTCACGTGCATGTTCGTGCTCGTCACTTCATGTCTGCCGATGATGGAAGCCGCTGGCGCGAGTCGCCCATGCGGTGATCCACTCGTTCGCGGTGCCGAGTGGCTCGGCGGGCATGGGGTTGACGTCCACTGGAACGGTACGGATCAAGGTGGTGCAGGTTCCTGCGCCGGGAGCATCGAGAAGTACGACCTCGCGGCATCGCCTCCGCAGTGGGGATTCGGCTGGCAGTGTGTGGAGCTCGTCAATCGCCTATACGCGACGCTCGGCTGGTACCGGCAGCTGACGATCGTCACGCCAATGCCGATCGACGCTCCGGCACGTATCGAGCGGAGACACCGGGAGCCGTTTGCTGAACGGCTTCGCAGTGTCACGGCTCGAAGCCTGTGCCGGGGTTTGAACGTCGAGCATTTGGTGGGCGAGGAGGGAATCGAACCCTCACTCCTTGCGGAACACGATTTTGAGTCGTGCGCGTATACCAGTTCCGCCACTCGCCCTTGCGAGTCACATAGGCTAACGGCGTTGATTGTACTATACTTAGCTCTGTTATTACCAGCACTACTGGGTGCGGAAGTAGTTTATGGACGACCAGCAGAAACAGAACAACAACAAGCAACCGGACAATCCGGCCTTGCAACTCATACGTCAGAAGATCTCGACTATCTATTCGCATGAGCCAAGTGCAAAAGAGGAGCTAGCAGAAACCGAGGCGGTAAAACCTCGTTCGAAGCACCAGCAATTCATGCACCAACTCAGTACATCGGGCAAATCTCTGGCCGAAATCCAAACAGCCTGGCACAACTATTACATTGGCTTGCCCGACGATGAAAAACACCAGGTCTGGCAAGAGTTCTACGCTGCCAATGAACGATCAGGTCTATACAAAAAGAATCCCGACGAACCAGCAGCAGACAAAGAACCCGAACCCGACAGCAAACACGTTGTATGGGAATCAGACGCCGAACCCGTGGCCAGCAAAAAGCCCCGCAACTTTCGTGATGTTCACCAGGAGGTACTCAGCAAAGCCCACCACAAACGACGTCCCAGCCGTAAGCAGCACCTCAAATCACTCATGTTTGGCCTCAGTATGGGCAGTATTGTTGTGCTTGTACTGTTATTTGGGTTCTTCAATGAACGGTTTATTGCACCGTTCATTACCCCCAGTCGTTCGGTCAGCTCGACACCAATTATTATCGACCCAACCAGTACGGCGGTCGGGCCTGAGCCAAAACTGATCATCCCGAAGATAAATGTTGAACTTCCGGTGATTTTTGACGAAAAATCTGCTGACGAAAAAGCTATCCAACGCGCCCTCGAAGACGGAGTATTGCACTACCCAACCACTTCGTTACCGGGTGAAATAGGCAACGGCGCCATCTTTGGCCACTCCAGCAACAACATCCTCAACAAAGGTAAGTACAAGTTTGCGTTTGTCCTACTTAAACAACTCGAATCGGGCGATACGTTCATGATTCAGTACAAGAGCAAGCGCTACGTGTACAAAGTCTACGATAAAAAGATCGTGAAGCCAGAAGAGGTTAGTGTCCTCGGCAACACAGACAAAACTGCCACCTTCACGCTCATCACCTGTGACCCGCCAGGCACCAGTATTAACCGGTTGGTTGTATGGGGTGAGCAGATCACACCAAACCCCAGCAGCAACGTCGCCAGCACTACCAATAAAAGTGCTAGTACACCAAAGGTTCTCCCCAGTAACGCGCCATCATTATGGCAACGATTCTGGGATTGGATATCCAGCTAGCCTATTGCTGCGCTCGTAGTTCGGTTCGCGTCAGTGCCAACTTGCCAGGCACATCCATAGATGGGCCCATCACAAACAGGGCCTTGTAGTCACGGTCAAAATTGAGCGGATAATTGGCGTCAGCGCCTTGCAGTGTCTGTGTATTGGTCCCGTCGAACTCAAAGACACGTACTTTGCCGTCTGCTACGGCCATCATGCGGTGCCCGTCCATCCAAGTCGCCTTGTACGTCTCAGGCATCGCCAACGCTGTGTCGTAGCGGTACAGGCGTATCTCGTCGAGGTCATACACCGTAAATTTGCTACCCGTCTGAACAGATAAAAATCGTGTGTTGGTCGAAAACGATACAAAGCGAGGATTCTCGTGACGCAAAGCAGCCATTGGCGCCAAGACACGACCATCTTTTCGCTTCAGTGTTTCTACCGGATCTTTGTATATGTACACATAGCCTTGAGCATTTGTGCCACCAACGACATACCAGTGATTATCAAAACGAGCGATGTCCACCAACTGCACGTCGCCTTTAGCGAGTTCGCGCAACGTATAGGTGTCGGCACCAGATCGAACGTTCAGCACTACCTTACCCGGCGAAGCTCCAGCCTCGGTGGTGTAAGCCACCGTATCCGCGCTGTGTGGCTTGAATGTCATAACCTTGTCAATCAGCGGTGTTATAACCTTTGTCTTCAAATCAGCGGTGCTCAAACTCAGCGTAGAAGCGTCGTAAACATAGTATTGGTCATACTTCTTGTCGCGCAGGGTGAACTGAGTGTTTGGCCGGGCAAACACCTTCGAGAGATTTTGGCTCTCAGTCGGTGTCTCGCGGTCTACCAAAATGTACTCGGTACTTCCGTTAAAGGTGTGCTTCAACACTACCCGACGATTATCCGTCGACCATTCCGATAGTTCCAGTTTTTGCTGCCCCGTGCCAGCCGTGATGACTGAAGCAGGAAGGGTTATGTTGACGGGGTTATTGGTGGTAGTCGTCAGGTCATATACCTCGAGGTCTACCATGCTGCCTGGTTTTGCCACCAGCAGCCAGTGACGGTCGGGGCTCTCGGTAACCAGCGTCGGCGCACTTGCATACAACTGCACATCTTTGGTGACTAACTTCTCAGGGAAGAGGAACGGATACACCAGTTGCTGAATCTGACCACCTTCGAGACCAAACTGTTTCTTCCACGTACGATAGCCATTGGCACGAAGTTCGAGGCTGTATTGTCCTTCAGCAATCACTAGACGGTTGCTGGTCTTGCCCTTCGATTGGCCATTCAGATATATGTCGGCCGCCACCGGGTGAGACTCCACAAACACCAGACCGTTCTGAATAATCTCGCCTGTTTTGCGGTTGAAGTCAAAGCCAAAGGCATACAGGCCTAGGATGCCGGTACCTATCAGTAGAGCCATGCCCACCAGTGCGTAACCGATGAACAAGCGGATGTTATGCGAACGTCGTTTCTTGGGGTCTAAAAAATCCATTTTTGTTTTACTATTGTACGTCATAAAGTATACGCCGTCTGCAGGGGTACGCAAGTGGCTATTGCTCCTCAGACAAAACAACGGTAAGATACATGTGAGTAATACCACAAGCATAAAGACACTGAGGGTACAAAAAGTGGGAAACCACCAACACACAATTGAGATAAATGGTAAAAAGTATGACGCTATTACCGGCGATCCTGTCGGTGGTCATGCCCCCAAAAAGACCATTACCGTACACCAAAGTGTCGATGGTGTCGTTAAAAAGACGGCTAGCAAAGCGCACAAGACACCAGCAAAGCACGTGCACAGCAAGCCATCTCGCAGCAAGACCCTTATGCGCAGCGCCGTGGCGAAGCCGCATATCACTGCCACCTCGTCAGCCATTGACCAAACTATCGAAACGTTCTCGGCCCGTAAAGCGCTCGAAGAGCTCCGCCTTCACCGAGCTAAAAAGGTTCCGACCAGCAAGCTTATCTCTCGTTTTGGCATCCCAGAGCTCAGCAACCTAACCGTCAAACCGCAGCACACCACCATACCAGTCAAACCTGCCCCTGTTGAGCACAAGCCTGAACACCACAAACCCGCCACCCACCACAAAGCGCACGCAGAGGCTGCACAGCATACAAAGAGCCGTTTTCAGTCACAGATAGATCACGCTACCGCCCACACTGCCAAACCACTCAAGAAATCACAGGTACACCACCGCACAACCAAAAAAATGCGCATGGGTGCCGCCACCGCTGGCGTCGCCTTCGTGTTGCTCGGCGGATTTATTGCATATCAGAATGCCACCGTCATTGCCGTACGTATCGCCGCACGTGAAGCAGGTGTCGCAGTAACCGTCCCAGGCTACACACCAGGCGGGTTTTCGCTCCGTGGGCACAATACCAAGCCTGGCGAAGTTAGCATCAGCTATCGCTCCAACTCAGACGCGCGAGCCTTCCAAGTCACCGAAGCCTTGTCAGGCTGGGACAGTGGCACGCTACTGCAAAACTTTATCGGCACCAACGAATACCAGACAGCATTCAGCCGCGGCCGAACCATTTACCTCTACAACGGCAATAACGCCACTTGGGTAGACAACGGCATCTGGTACAAGATCGAAGGCAACGCTGGTCTCAGCAGCCAACAACTCCAAAAACTTGTCGACAGCATCTAGTTTGTCGACATCTTTAGCGCCTCTGTTACAATAGCTGTATGAAAGTTAGGACTCGATTTGCTCCAAGCCCAACCGGCTACTTACACGTCGGCGGCATCCGCACGGCTCTGTTTGCATGGCTAGTTGCCCGGCAAGCAAAGGGACAGTTTATATTACGCCTCGAAGACACCGACAAAAAGCGCGAGGTAGCCGGTGCCGATCAGCACCTGATGGATAGCCTCAAAGCCCTGGGCCTCAACTACGACGAAGGGCCAGACATTGGCGGCCCCCATGGCCCATACCGCCAAAGTGAGCGGCTAGATAGCTACAAACAGTGGGCGCAAAAGCTCATCGATGCTGGTCGTGCCTATGCCGACCCATATTCACCAGAAGAAGTCCAAGCCTTCCGTGAAGCAGCACAAAAGGCCAAGAAGCCGTTTCTGTACCGCAACCATCGCCCAGAGAACCCTCCAGCATGGGACGGGTCCCAGCCACTTCGGTTCAAGTCCGAACCCAAAGCCTATAAGTGGCATGACGAAGTCATGTGCGATCTGTCTACAGAACCAGAAGTGATAGACGACTTTATTCTTATCAAGAGCGATGGCTATCCCACCTACAACTTCGCACACATCGTGGACGATGCCGAGATGGAAATCAGCCACATTATCCGTGGCCAAGAGTTCTTGGCAAGCGTGCCTAACTACCTTAATTTGTATGAAGCCCTGGGCATCAAACCACCAGTTATGGCCACCATGCCACATATCATGAACGAGCAAGGTAACAAAAAACTCAGTAAGCGTGACGGAGCTAAAGATGTACTCGACTATATTCGTGAAGGCTACTTACCAGAAACACTGGTTAGCTTCATCGCCAGCCTTGGCTGGAACGACGGCACCGAGCAAGAAGTCTTTACTGCCCAGGAACTCATTGAAAAATTCAGCCTCGATAGGGTAGGGCGCAGCGGTGCACATTTCGACGAACGGCGTCTGTTATGGACCAACGGCCACTTCATTCGCGCCATGAAGCTCGACGGTCTGTATGAAAAAGTTGCAGACTATTGGGGCCCAGAAGCCAAAGATGCAGATGAAGAATACAAAAAGAAGGTCCTCGGTTTGGTACAAGAGCGTCTCAAATATTTTGCAGAGCTCCCAGAGCTTACCAAGTTTTTCTTTGTGGATTTGCCGGTAGATCCCAAGCTTATCAGCGAACACAAACAGCTCAAGAAGCTATCAAAAGACGAGCTTAGAGATCTGCTACAAAAGTCCCGCGATTCACTAGCAGAGAGTGACTTCACCCTCGATGACCTCACCGAACGACTCAATAAATTACTTGAGGAAACCGGGCAAAAGCCTGCTGTACTATTCAGCCTCATCCGCATCGCCATCACGCAAGCCCCATCCAGCCCTGGCTTAGCCGACACCCTCGCCGTCCTCGGCAAAGAAAAATCCCAGTTTCGAATTAGCACGCAGCTAGCAGCACTTTAGGACTCTTCTCAAAGATCAAATTTAGCGGAGTTTTATGACGGTTTCGTTGTCGTCTTTGAGGGAGACAGTCTTGTGTTCTGTGGGTTGCACAATGGTTGGTGCAATGTCAGCAGAACCACTCTTTTTGCGGCGTCGGCGACGTTTGCGCTTGGGCTCTGCAGGATCCGCTTGAGTCTGTGCCCCTGTGAGAAGCGTGCCGATGTTGTGAGCTACATGCTCTGGCTTGGCGTGTTCGGCTGGCTTTGCTGCCTGTGCTGCTTGCTGCGGCTGTGTAGCCTGCGGTTTCTGTGGAGGAGTAGTTGGCTGTTGCTGTGATGGTTTGATATAACGGCCATGTACATAGTCTTCTATCTGCCCACGGTTGACAGCGTACAGTTGGCGACTATGGTCGATAATGGCCTGGCTGTGGTCTTCTGGCTGTGGCGGCAGGTTGAGTGTAGTAGCAGAAAAGGCCTGCACCTTTTCGCCCTCGATGGTCATGCTGATAACAATGTGGCGGTTGTGCATATGCACGAGGTCGTAGTCGGTAAACTTGGGCTCGAAGTATTTGGCCATGGTACGGGCGTCGTCGGCACTGGTACGAAACGAGATGATAGATCCAACGTTACCAAATACCGCGTCTTTGACGCTCTGCATCATCTGGGCAATGTACTGGTTGGCCACGGTGAGGTTCAGCCCATACTTTCGGGCCTCGGACAAAATGGTAGCGAATGAGTCAGTGGCAAAATTCTGGAATTCGTCCACGTAAAGGTAGAACGGCGCACGCTCGCTGACGTCGATATCGGCGCGGCTCATGGCACCCATCTGAATCTTTGTAACCATCAGGGCACCGAGCAGGGCGGCGTTGTCTTCGCCAATCAGACCACGAGACAAATTCACAATCAGAATCTTGCGCTCGTCCATAATCTGGCGAATATTGAAGCTGCTCTTTGGCTGGCCGATGATGTTTCGCACGGTTGGGTTGGCCGTAAAGGCACCGACCTTGTTGAGCACAGGGGCGACGGCTTCGGCGGCGAACTTGTCATTCCAGCTGGCAAACTCGACCACCCAGAAGTTTTTGACCACAGGGTCATTGACGTGCTCGAGCACTTCGTTGCGGAACTTTTTGTCTGTCAGGATGCGGGTGATGTCCAGCATGGTGGCGTCTGGGTAGTCCAACAGAGCCAGAATACTGTAGCGCAGAATGTACTCCAGGCGAGGACCCCATGATTCAAACATTCGCTTCAGTACGCCAATGAGCTCAGAGCAAGTATGGTTCTTGAGCTTGGGATCGTAGACCTCCATGGGGTTGAAGGCAATAGGGAAGTCGGTGTCAGCTGGGTTGAAGTAGATGACGTCCTGGGCGCGATGCTCAGGAATACGACGCAAAATGCTCAGGGCGTAGTCGCCGTGTGGGTCGATCACAGCAAACCCGTACGGGCTATGAATGTCTGATATTGTCAAAAGCTCGAGCAGCCCAGACTTACCGGTACCAGTCTGTCCGATGATGTAGAGGTGCCGGCCACGATCATCACGCGGGATACCAAATGCCGTATTGTGCCCACGGAAGTTGGTGACCGCCATGGGGCTGAGTTCGTCGTTGGGTGTGTCTTTAATAATTGGCAAATTTGCCGGTGGTTCAGCCGTCTGGGCGTTGGCCCACAAAATGTTGGGCGTTTCTACGTTGGTGTGTGGTAAGTGATAAATACTAGCGACTTCTTCGATGTTGCAAACAAAGCCTTTTTTGCCCAGATGCCGCTGACGATAAATGTCCACCAGCTGTGGTGTTTCGCCCAAGACCTTGTGTGTAAAGCCGTTGAGGTAGGTAGTATTGAACTGTTTGAAAGTGGCCGTGATGGCCTGGATGCGCATGCGGGCTTGGGTAGGTGACGACTGGCCACGATAGACGATGCGCACGCCAACTTCGTAAGCCAGCTTGTGACTTTTTTCTTCGGCGGCAGAGGCTCGTGCAGATTCGTGCTCGGCCAGTTTGGGCGTTTCGGTCTTGGTTTCTGGTGGTGCCCACAGCATGCTCAGGAGGCCAGATGTCGAACTCTTGCCACCGCGGATACTGGCAGCGTATTGCTCGCTCTTTTTATACCAGCGCTCTGGTGCGGGGCGGACTATGACCTGTAGCCAGGCTTCTTCGTTTTCTTCAAACTGGGCCAGGGCAGCGGTGACGGCGGCCAGGGGGTCAACTTCGAAACTTGGAAACGTCTTGATAGGTAAGGCTTCGTGTGCGGTGAACTTGACCTCGGCGATCAGCTGGACCGTATTGCCAGTCTCGGTCTCGGTGTAGTCGGGGACTTCTGAGATATGAACAGTTGGATACTGAGCGTAGATCTGCTCTTCGACAAAGCTCTTGAGCTCTTCCGGCACCCAGACATAAAAGCCGATGCGTTTGTGCTGGACGGCGATCTCAAAACTAATACGTTCGCGCTCGGCGGCACGGAACTGCTTTTTTTCGGCACTCAAAAGCAAGCCGTGCAAACTGGCAAATAATTGCTCAGCTGCAAGCTCTTTTTTTTCGTTGGTACGTGGGACCTGTAAGAGGAGGACAACGCCTTTTTGTGTTGGACCCTCAGGAGCACGCTTTTTGAAAACCATGAAAATTATTATACGATATATTTTCGAAAATGGCAACCATAATCGTTGTCAACCACAGCCAAAAAGGTCGTGCAAACACAAGCAGTTTGTTACAATATATCTAATATGATAGATGATTTTCGGCCGACTCGGCGCAAGTCGGCAAATGTGGGTAGTAACGATAAAGCGCCAACACAACCAGACAAGGCTCCGGAACCCTCTTTTGAGCCGCCAGAAAAGGTAGAAGAACATGATGAGCTACTTTTACCTGCTGAAGCAGTGAGTAGTGAAGAAGAGGAAAACAGCAAAGGCAAGCCAAGCGCCAAAAAACCCAAGAAGGGCTGGTACAAACAACTCAGCCGCAAACAGTGGATTATCATTACCGTCGCTGGCGTTTTGCTGATTGGACTAGGCGTTGGAGCGTTTTTGCTTTTACGCAAACCCGCACCCAAGAAGGTGGAAGCGCCAAAGGCAGCAGTTAAGACAGAGGCACCAAAGCCCACTAACGAAACCTCGACACTGAGTGGACTACAAGTGGCCATCGGCACCAACCAGTTCCCAGTTACGGGTGTGATGATAGAGAACAGCCCTGATGCTCGACCGCAGTCTGGACTCATTGACGCGGGCGTTGTCTTTGAGGCGGTGGCAGAAGGTGGCATCACACGATTTCTGGCTTTGTTCCAGTCAGACTCAGTACCCGGATACCTGGGCCCTGTCCGATCAGTACGACCGTATTATCTAGATTATCTTGGTGGTTTTGATGGTGCCATTGCGCACGTTGGTGGTAGCCCCGACGGACTGGCCAAGATCAAAAACGAGAACATTAAAGATCTCGACCAGTTCTTTAACAGTGGCGCGTATGAGCGTGTCAACAGTCGCTACGCTCCGCACAATGTCTACACCAGCATGAGTAACCTCTACAATCTGCAAAAGGAAAAAGGCTTTAGCAGCAAGTACACCGGGTTTCCTCGTAAAGCAGAGAACAAGACGGCTACCCCAACCGCGAAATCAGTTGACCTATCCATATCAGGACCCCTCTACAACGTCCACTACGACTACGACCCACCGACCAACAGCTACCTGCGTAATGAAGGGGGTAAGCCACACATGGACGAGCGCACTAACCGCGAGTTAAGCCCCAAAAATGTCATTGCTATTGTGGTGCCACAAGGCGTCGCCAGTGATGGCGTCCACACTACGTACCAGAACATTGGCAACGGGAAGGCCTACATATTCCAAGACGGCAGCGTTACTGAGGGTACGTGGTCTAAGTCAGAGCGAACATCACAGATTACCTTTACTGATGCCAACAACAAAGCCATTGCCCTCAATCCTGGCCAAACCTGGATCAGCCTTGTAGGTGCAGCATCCAGCGTAAGCTATAAACCGTAGCGGTGAGGCTCGGTGTATGGACCATTTTCAGAAACTAACCAATCAAATACGCCTCCGCCTGTTTGGCACTCTGCTTATGTGCAACGTCGTGACGATTGGTGTCGGTTTTGTACTCGACAGAGTGGTGCATGTGCCTTTAGTCGGGACCATAGCAGTATTGCTCGTAATAGGTGTAGGTTTGGCGCTACTATTGTCTGGGCCATTAACTACTTTCGTGTTGAAGCCACTGCGCTTTGTGTGGCAGGCAATCCTGCACGTGTCACCAGGCAATAGCACGCAACCAGCTCCCGACTTAGCAGCCATTAAACAGGGGAAGGATCTGGTCAACGCTCTGGCGATGCAGGTGTACCAGCTGGCCAGCAAAGAAAACCCCGAGGAAGAAGCCAACCACCGTAAAGCTATCATCCAGTCCTCTAATGTCGTGCACCATTTGCCACTGCCGCTGTTTGTGTTTAATAAAGAACAGATAGTCGTGAATGCTAGTGAGGCCGGGCTCAAATACTGCAACCTAGAAAGCTCTCAACTCTTTGGTAAAGCGCTGTATGAAAGTATTAATATGGAGTTTGCCACACCGGAGACGCTGGAAAAATGGATCGAAGATTGCCAAAAGAACAAAGTCACCGACACCGCCTACTGGGAGCGCGTGCACGTTCGACAACCCAATACTGAGCTACGGCAGTGTGATATTGCCGCCTACTACAACCGTGATAACCCGAGCGGCACCGAGTTTATCGTAACCATGTTTGACCGCACCAAACAATACAATCGTGATGACGACGATATCAGCTTTATTGCGTTGGCTGTGCACGAGCTACGCACACCACTGACCATGCTCCGCGGTTATATTGAAGTATTCGAAGACGAGCTCGAAGGCAAACTGGATGAGGAACTAAACGGCTACATGCACAAGATGATCGTTGCCGCCCAGCAGCTGGCAGCGTTCTTTAACAATATCTTGAACGTGGCTCGCATCGAGCAGAACCAGTTGACACTGAACCTTTCAGAAGGCAACTGGAAGGACATCCTGACTAATGCATGTAATGATCTCAACTTGAAAGCACAGGTACACAAAAATACCATTACCGTCACGGTAGCCGACAACCTGCCCGTTGCGGCTATCGACAAGCTCAGTATTATAGAAGTCATCAATAATCTTATCGACAACGCCATAAAGTACAGCAATGAAGGCGACGCCATTTTAGTCAATGCCCACATGCGGAATGACGGTCTGATCGAGACCACCTTTACCGACCATGGGGTGGGCATACCACCAAACGTTGTTAACAACTTGTTTTATAAGTTCTACCGAAATCACCGCACGGCCGGCAAGGTTGGCGGCACAGGGCTGGGGCTTTTCCTCAGTAAAGCCATCGTCAATGCGCATGGTGGCGAGATCTGGGTACAGTCCAAAGAAGGAAAGGGGAGCACCTTTGGCTTTACCCTCTTGCCGGCAGAGAAGCTTGCAGCTGAGCTGAAAAGTGGTAATAATGGCATCGTACGTAACGCACATGGCTGGATCAAAAACCACAGCCTATCGAGGAGATAATGGAACCAACTACCCCCACAGCCCCACAGAGTGGTAAACCGAGGCGCGTCCTCTGCATCGAGGATGAGCATTTTATTAGTGAGCTCTATTCTCGTGCATTAGTTAAAGCAGGCTATGAAGTAAAGGTAGTGATCGATGGCCAAGAGGGTCTGAAAGAAGCACAAACTGACCAGTACGACATCATACTACTGGATATAATGATTCCGAACATGATGGGAACCGATATACTAAAAACCCTCCGTGATACTACCAAAACACCACACTTGCATAGCAAAATCATCCTGGCGACCAACCTGGACCAAGGAGATGATGGCCGAGCCGCCACAGAGAAATACGCCGATGGCTACATTATTAAGGCCGATATCACTCCAAAGGAACTGGTCAGCTACCTCAGTAAGCTAAAGTTCTGAGTCTTAAGACTCGAACTAGAGACCTAGGTACGGGCTGTTTGCGGTATTCCAGTTGTTCTTGAGGTAGTTAGTGCTCGAGATTGGGCTAGCTGTGCTGAAGTAGTCGTTTTTCCCACAGTCAAGTTGCCAACGTGCCGTAACACCTGGGCATGAATTGTTGCCATACCAAGTAGAACCTTGGAAATTGTGGCCGCCATCGTCGTAACACATGATGTCATAGCCATCATAACAGTGGCCAGCGCCTGTAGTATGTGGCGCCCAGTCACTTACCGCCCCAAAGTTATGAAACAGTTCGTGCGTCTCAGCATAGTGCCAGCAGTCTCTGCCAACTGCAGCATACTCTACGTTATTGTTGCTCTCGTTTAATGGGCCATAGGGGTTTTTATCTCCAAATGATGTCCCCAAGCCGCATTCCCCGCCTACATCCATAAAAATCAGATAGGAACGTGTGGTAACATACTGTGTCAGTGGAGCGGCAGTTTTAAAGTTGTTTATCGTGCTGTCATTGCTGTCATACTTTGGCATTCGTACCTTTAGAAATGTGGGTTGGCAGGTCTTTGGGTCTTGCTCAAATCGTATATGCCTACCCGTCGAACCTGTTCCTGAATGCACCGAACTATACACCACCGCCATATCGGCAGCTCCTGCAAACATGCGTAAATATGGCTGATAGTTGGCAAAGTTGTCTTTACTCACATAGGCATACACCAGTTGAACACGGTGACCATCATGGCCATCACCGTAGCACTTCGGGGCGATTGGGGCGTATGGGTTCGTACCGCTAACTGTGGCAGCTGCCGCTTGTACTGCAAAGGGTTGACTCACAGACCCTTCTTTGGATAAAGGCTTAGCAACTCTCTCGACGTCTAACTCACTACGTGTCTTAGTTATGTCAGCTCCTTGCGGAGCAGGATCTGGACCATGGGTACACAGAATTGGCTCTTTAGGGTTTTTGCGCTGTATCTCGAACTGACCTTGGCAGGGGTGATTAGCATTTTTCTTTACCTTACGGAGGTCTTGTTTATACACGAGGCCGCGCTTTGGGTCCTCTTTTTTCTTGAGCTCAACCAGGCCAGCATCATCGTACGGGTTGGTAGCAGCCCGGCCGCGTTGCAATACATATGTCCCCACGCCTGCCACAGCGACAATGACAAATAAAGGGAGCAGGAAATGGTGGCTAAAGCCGTGCTGATTGTTTGATAGTTTCATAGGTGTTTTATTTCCATTCTGATTATGTTAATTCAAGCGTATAGTACGGGTAACGGTAATGTCAATGAACTTTACTGTTTACAAACAAGGATCTAGCCCAAAAGCAGGAGCGTAAGCAGTATTGACATTATGGTGCTAATTTGATATAATAGCGTTGTTTCAAGGAGAAACGTTATGGATATTCGCAGAGAAATTGAGACTAAAGCCCGCGTAATACTTGCAGTTACGGCTGTAGGTCTTGGAGGCCTTTCATTAGCCGCCTGTGGCGCAGAGAACTCTGAACCACACGCAGTAACAACGGTGTCAGTCGACGCAGAGCCAAGCACAACTGCCGACCCAAATGTTGTCTGTAAAGACGAATTGGCTCAGTTCCCCGAAGGATATGCATCTGCATACATTACCCCTGATGGTGAATGTGCAGTAGCTATCCCAAGCGAACGACCGTAACTCTGACAACAGAGTACATAAAATAACCCTCATCGCGAGGGTTATTTTATATCTGATAGAAGTAGCGAATTGGCTGTATATCAATGGCGATAGTTTATGGTTATACTAACGCGCAGAGGAAACTATGTTACATACTTTTGCCCACGGACTCTCAGAAGAAGGAACGCAGATGGACATTCACGACTTTGGAGTTATTGCCCTGATCTTGGTCTGTGTGATTGCCGCGGCATACTTCATCCGGGTAAACCGTAAAAATTAGACTATAAATCTGGCGAATTTCCAGACTTGCAAAGTGCTCATGGCAGGACGACAATATAGGAAGTCGTGTGGGTATGTGTGTTTAACGCCATCCACCTGCAGGCTTTATCTAAACTTCGGGCAACCATACTTCGGTCACTGGACGCCCTAACATACAACCAGCTCCTGGTCAGGAGAGTTCGTCAGAACGGTATCGAACCCTTTACCCAGCAGCTCTACCATCAAAATCCGTTCACTGGTCACCTCTGTTTCCAGTTTCTTTGTATGTTAACCAATCAGGAGTTTAGAAATGAATTGTCAAGACATTGAAATCAACGCATTCACCTTTATCAACAAAAACGGCTTCCGTGGCGTGCCGCAAACCATCACCGTAGAGAACCAACGCTACTCATTTGTCGACTCAGGCCTACAGTACCTCATCAAGAAGGGGCAGCACTTGATTCGTCTATTTGACATGACCGACGGCAAGCAACTGTTTCGCCTGCGCTGCGAGGACAACGAGTGGACACTGGTAAACATTAAGGCACTGCCATGATTGGACCGCGCATCACCAGCGGGCAAATGGATGGCGTCAGCGTCCATGCCGGTTTTCCGAACCCGGCGCTCGATGGGTCACTGGACACCCTAGACCTCAACCGCTACCTTGTAACTCATCCAGCTGGCACCTACTTTATGCGTGTGTCAGGCAATGACTGGCAAGACGTTGGCATCTGGGACGGAGACCTCTTGCTTATCGATCGCGTTGTGTCACCACGAGTCACCGATTTGGTTATCTGGTGGGAAGGCGAGGATTTTATTATCAGCAACTTGTCGCATGTACCCGACAAAACTCCCGTCTGGGGAGTGGTTATCAGTGCTATTCATATATATCGAGAGAAGGCATGAACCAACCAGTATTTGCCCTCATCGATTGCAATAACTTCTTTGTTAGCTGCGAGCGCGTCTTTCGCCCCGACCTAGAGGGCAAGCCAGTCGTTGTCCTCTCTAGCAATGACGGCTGTGCGGTAGCCCGCAGCAACGAGGCCAAGGCACTTGGCATACCCATGGGCGCGCCCGCCTTCAAATATCGCCAGTTGTTCCGTGATCACGGTGTCGTACAGTTTAGTGCCAATTTTGAGCTGTATGGCGATATCAGCAAACGTATCACGATGTTGCTCACCAGTATTACCCCGCGAATAGAAGTCTATTCGGTTGATGAATCATTCCTCGATCTAAGCCAGCTCAACATTCACGATTTCACAGCGTGGGGCAAAATGGTGCGACAAAAGATCCTTGAATGGGTAGGCATACCAGTATCTATCGGTATTGCACCTACAAAAACACTCGCCAAGCTGGCCAGCGAACGCGCCAAAAAGGACCCCGAGCTGGAAGGAGTGCTGTTTTATAACGACACGAAATACCTCGAGCGCACTTCCATCCAAGATGTGTGGGGAGTTGGCTGGCGGCTCACACCACGGCTAAAAGCAGAGGGCGTATCAAACGCGTGGCATCTGGCGTGTTTGTCGCCACAGCGAGCCCAGCAGCTGATGGGTATTCACGGGCGGCAAATGGTTGCCGAGCTGAATGGCGTAAGCTGCTACCCACTCGCAAGAGAAGGCAAGCCACAGAAGAGCATCTCGCGCACCCGCACCTTTGGTGAAGACACTTCAGAGGCCAATGTAATCGAGTCGGCACTGGCCAACTTTACCACCCAAGCTTGCTATCGCTTGCGCCGGGAAGGGCAACTTACCCGAAGAGCCGGCCTCTTCCTGACCACCAGCCGGTTCAAACCCGGCTACCGCAACTGGAGCAGAGAGGTGCACTTTTCTACACCCACCGCCGACCCAGGCCTTATACTCCATACGCTCGTAGAGCAATTCAGCCAGTTGTACAGCCCGCAGCAGTCCTACCACCGAGCAGGGGTGTTCCTCTACGACTTTGCTTCAGCCGGACAGCTACAAACTGACCTGCTGGGCTACGTCGACACCCCGCTGTTCGACAAAACCACCGCTCGTTTGCAGGCCATAGACCACGTTAACAACCGGTGGGGCAAATACACCCTCCGCATTGCCGCCGAGGACTTGGCCCGCCGGTGGGAACCAAAGCATCGCTTGCGCAGCCCTCGCTATGTCTCAAACTGGGACGAACTACCGGTAGCCAAGATTGGCTACCGGTAACCTGTGGATAAAGCGGAACACCCCTTGAACAGACAGGTGTATAATGACCAGTAACATCGTAACCGTTAGGGGTATATGCTATGCCGGCTAAAAAAATAACTAAACAGAGCAAACTAAAACGAACGCTGAACTGGCTCAAGCCAACTTCACCAGCCAAAGGCATGGTACTGTTTGCCATTGTCTTCGGGCTAGCGGGAGGTGGCTACTACGTCTACAAGAGCTACGCCAGCAACACGTGGGCTATCTTTCCTAAGGATATGACCACCTACACGTTTGCCGAAAAGGGTACAGATTGCCATTCGAGCAATAAAGGATGCGTTGATGTTGTACGCTTGAACCCTGCAGCCGATGCGCGACTAGGGCTAGGTGGCCGTGTTACTATGCCGCTGTATCTAAACCCACAGGAATTTTCACGCCCTCGTTTTGCTCGTATTTGTGTATTTGAACGCGTAGAAGTATGGGGTAGCACTATCGACACCTGGTCTATGCTACACATTCGCTGGCGCACCGCAGCAGACAACATTGGCAACGTCGAAGACTACGCCAGAAATGGCGGCGGCGATGCGCGACTATACGAATCGAAAGACTATCAGTACAAGTGCACGAAGTGGTGGGGGCCAAAGAAGCCGGAAGTCACTACTGTAGAGCTCCAACGACACTGGGATGTGGCCGATGGTTGGAGTAACCCTATTGACGTGTCATCGGTTGTCCTTGAGTGGTACTAAACGTGCTCCGTAAACATCGCTACCGAAAGCTACTACCAAACGTTACACTACTCGCAGTCAGTGCATTGCCATGGTCGTGGCTACCGTTTGTCAACGTAGCAGAGCTGGCCCAACAGCCCATCGTCGGTCAGATTACAGTGCTCGGCGTTCTGGTAATCATCGTGGGTATAAACTTCGGCATACTGAAGCTAAGTCTGCAATTACTCCAATACCTCTACAAAAGACAGCCAGAGTGGGTATGGTTGCTGCAAGCGGTCGGCGTATGGGCACTAACTGAAACGGCGATTGCCTGGCTCGTAGCGGTTATTTGGATGGGGCCGGGTGGACGCATTGACACCATACTGCCATTCTTTAGTGCCACACCATTTCTCATGTACACCCCGCTAGGGTATCTCTCACGTTTTGTTGGATACTTTGGGTTATCTGCAGTTTTTGTGGTGGGGGTAGCTGCTGTCGTTTTACCCAAGACTCGGCGCTTCGCCGCCGCATACTGGCTGGTTGTGACAATTACGACCATTACTGCATGGGGTCTGTATGCCAAGCCAAACGGTCCGCCCCTAACCGCCACCATCGTAGCCGAGCAGTTGAGTTATCCTAAAAATGTTACGGTAACTGCTAGCCAGCTTGTGGTGTTACCTGAATACGGTTTGGACAAATACACGTCCGACACTGCGCAAACACGATTTACCACAAAACAAAAAGATTTTTATTATGTCGGAAGCCGGCAGGAAGAGACTTCATTCGGGTATAAAAACGTACTCGTCAATGGCTCGTATGCACGTGGATTCATCAACAGCACACCAAAAGATCGGCTTATCCCGGGTGGGGAACATCTGTCTTATTGGGTCAGTGGTTTGCTGCAAGTCTTTTCACCGTCCACATACTCCGACTTCCAAGTACGTCGCCAGATCATACGCGGGGATAAGCCCGCGCGACCATTTTCTATCGGCAACAGTACCTCCGTAGGCAGTGCGGCATGTTCCAGCATTATTGCGCCCGACGATTACCGGCGGCTAACGCAAGAAGGCGCAAACGTGCTAACAAACTCTGCCTCTTTAGAGATATTCGCTGGTTCAAGCCTATTCAACGTGCAACACCGCGGCTTGTCTAAATTTATCGCCAGCGCCAATGCGCGGCCATTTTTGCAGTCTTCCAACAACTGGCAAGCCTTCGCCCTGGATAGCAATGGTCGGCAAACAGCGGCCATTGATGTCGGCAACACAAAAGAACTGCAAGTGCAAACCAACCGCAAACGCACACCATATACTTACCTCGGCGAGTGGGTCAGCCTGGTTGGTGGTCTACAACTTGTGTGGTTGTTTGGGGCATGCGTGTATGCCCGATTTCCCCAAGATCCAACCATTACTGCGCGTTGCGGATTATCAGCCGTAAATAGTTCTGCGAAACTAGACAATTTCCACATAGGCTTTTACATCTGTCAATAATCTTGTGCGTATGATACGATACGCTGCATGAAACGACCACCGGTGGTACTCGATGACAATCTCGAAGCCCTGTATGAATATTACAAACAGAGGGAAGCACGCCCACGCTTTACGAATTTTGCCCACAACATGGCTGCGCGCATTTTGCGACCACATGTGGTCATGGACGACGTCACTAGAAAACAGATAGATGAGCACCTGCAACAAAGAGGTCAGGTCATTCTGGCTGCAAATCACCGCTCATGGTACGACCCTTTTGTTGTGGCTGCCATGCCGCCCACAGCACCAGAGCTAGAACCGCTATCAAACCGCACGTTTATCCCTGGCATGCAAAGGCTGTTCCGAAATCCTGCCGTTAGGACGTTTGTCGAGAACTTGGGTTCTGTTCCGGTTTTTCGCGAAAAGGATGTTGCCGGTAATGAAGGTGATCTTCGCAAGAAAGCGACTGCCTTGATGATAGACACCTGCATAGATCGCATGCAGAAGGGCTATAACCTCGCCATGTTTCCTGAAGGAGGCATTAACTCCACGGCGCCCCACGAAATGCGCCCCTTAAAGAATGGCATAGCTCGCATTGCTGGCAGCGTGTCACTATCAACTGATCTGCTGGTGATTCCTGTTGGTATTGACTACGGCAGTCCTGACACCGAACATATTGTTGGCGCAACTACATTTGTCGGTACCCCCCTTGAGGGTCCATTCGAAACCGACCACTTTATGACAAGACTTGTTGAAGCTATGGATGAAACCCTTGAAGCGGCGCGTGTTGTTCATCTAGAACGAACACAATAAAAAAACACCAGTCAAGCTGGTGTACTTAGATTGGTGGCTCCGGCGGGATAACGCACATTAATCTGTGCGCCGAGCCCCGGGGGCAGCAGACTAATGACCGACGAACCCTACGGCTTCGGTTCTCCACAAGAACCACCATGAAAACAGCCCAGCGCAAGACTGGGCAGCTTTCATGGTGACCCCGGCGGGATTCGAACCCGCGATCTTCTGGATGAGAACCAGATATCCTAAACCGCTAGACGACGGGGCCATAAACTCCGCTAAGCCTAACACAACAGGGGTGATTCGTCTAGTGTGGTTGGTTGTAAATTAACAGCAAAACCCCGATAATAAAGCATAAGTGTTTCCGGACACTGTTTTTTGCTATGATGCCATACTTTGCCAACCACACACTTTTTGGACTACCGTTTCTCCACGTGGAGCATGTTCTCATTGGAGTCGGTATCGCAGTAGTTATCATCCTGCCGGCTATGGGTTATTTTATTTTTCGCTTACGGCGCAACAAGACAAAAGAACTCAAGCAGGAAGTGCAGGGCAGTAAGCACGAAGCTAAGACAGAGAAGGCCAAAGCCGACATCATCCTATCGGCTATCGAAGATGGGGTCGTCGTTATTGGTGCTGACAAGGTTATACAAATATTTAACCGCGGGGCTGCCAACATTACAGGGTGGGCAACCAATGAAGCTGAGGGGTTAGAGTACCACTCTGTCTTCAAAATGGTCAATGCAAAGGGCGTTGCATACACGGATAATCAAGATCCCTTCCTGAAAGTATTCCAGTCAAAAATGGTCTACCGTGACAATCAACTTATTTTGGTGAGCAAATCCGCCCGGCAACTTCCAGTATATTTGAGCGTATCGCCCCTGGTCGACAATAGCGGTGATGTCACAGCCGTCGTCGGGATTTTCCGGGATGTAACGCAAGAACGCGCCCAAGAACAACAACGTGCCGAGTTTATCAGTACCGCCAGCCACGAAATGCGTACGCCCGTTGCAGCTATTGAAGGGTATCTTGCGCTGGCCCTGAACGATAAAGTTTCGACGGTAGACAGTAAGGCTCGAGGGTTCCTGGAAAAAGCGCACGCCAGCACGCAACACCTTGGCAAGCTGTTTCAGGACCTGCTCACCAGTGCTAAAGCCGAAGATGGGCGCCTCGTTAATCATCCGCAAGTGGTAGAAATTGGCGCGTACCTCGAACAGCTCACCGAAAGTCTCCGTTTTGCTGCAGAAAAGAAGGGACTACTCATGGAGTACCTGGTCGGGACTGGCGAACAAGGAATCGGCACACAGAACGCCACCAGTAACAAAGTTGTGCGCCCACTGTATTACGTAAGTGTTGACCCCGATCGACTGCGGGAAGTAATTACCAACCTTTTCGACAATGCCGTCAAGTATACCGAGGCGGGCAAGGTCAGCATTGGCCTGACTGGTGATGACAAGATTGTCCAGTTTTATATCAAGGACACCGGACCTGGTATTCCACCCGAGGACGTACCGCACTTGTTTCAGAAATTCTACCGTGTCGACAATTCTGCTACCCGCAGCATCGGTGGCACCGGCCTTGGTCTCTTTATTTGTCGCAAGATTGTAGAGATAAGTGAAGGCCGCATCTGGGTAGAGAGCGAGGTAAGCAAGGGAAGTACCTTCTACATCAACCTGCCGCGGTTAAGCGCCGAAAAAGCCGCTGAATTACAAAAGCAACAGCAAGGCAATCAGTCGCCACTTGGGGCATAAACACATATGAAACTTCGTGATACAATACCAATAACATAAGCACCATAAGGGGTAGATCATCTATGGCAAAAGTAATGCTAGTCGAGGACGACAACAACCTACGTGAGATATATGAAGCACGGTTGTTGGCGGAAGGGTACGAGATCGTCAGCGCCAAAGATGGAGAGGAGGCGCTTGCACTCGCTGTCAAAGAAAAACCCGACCTGATTATATCTGACGTTATGATGCCAAAAATTAGTGGCTTTGACATGCTGGACATTTTGCGAAGTACGCCAGAGACCAAAAGCACAAAGGTGGTCATGATGACTGCTTTGTCGCAGGTTGATGACAAAAATCGAGCAGAAAAATTGGGGGCGGACCGTTACCTTGTCAAGTCACAGGTTACCCTCGAAGATGTAGCCCGAGTAACTCGCGAAGTGCTCGAGGGCACCCCAGCTGCTGCCGCTGCTAGCAAACCAGCGACCATAGTAAGTGAGCCTACTGGTGGTGGTGCTTCCGCCATTGTCACACCAAGCCCCACCGAACCAAGCACAACACCGACTCCAGCTCCCACGCCACCGTCCGTAGTAACTCCGTCTCCAACACCCGTGGTTGCTACTCCAACCCCAGTTCCCGCAGCCGGCCAAGACCTGGCGACGGCTACTCCTGTTCCTACACCAAGCCCCACCGAACCAAGCACTACACCGACTCCAGCTCCAATGCCAACTCCCACACCAACTCCAGCGCCAGCTGATGACTTAGTTGCAACGGCAACAAGTGCAGCCGCAGAAATCAGTAAAACGCCAGACACTTCGACGTCTGCTACCAGCGAAACGCCGACAGGAACTGATTTGCCCCCAGCGATTGCCAAGCAAATCCAGGTAATGGACGCGACCGAACAGGCAGCACAGAAAAAAGAGGATGAAAAGATCATCCCCGTCACAACTATTGCACCCACCAGCCCTGATGCCGGGTCTTCCTTACTAACATCTAAAGAGCAAGAGAAAGCTGACGCGCCTGTACCCGGGGGGCCCGATCGCACACAAGAAGATCGTGACGATGTACCTGTCGCACACAAGAAAGTCATTCAACCCATCGGTGACCCGACTAAAAAACCCGACCTCAATGAACTCCTCGCCAAAGAAGAAGCCAACGCACCAACTACCAATCCTAGCGCAGACTCGGTTGTAACCCCAGCTGGACAGATCACTACGTCGCCAGATGCCCAGGTGGGTGGCAATCCTACTGGTACGGCCTCATCAGTTATCAAACCCTCCGACCCTAACGCTGTCGCTCTCTAGGCGGAAGGCCTCTCGCTTAGTAAGCTAAAAAGATGCGAATTAACCGCTTTGTCGCACTCGCAACAGGCATCGGACGACGACAAGCCGATAGTTTGATTGCAGAGAAGAAGGTACACGTCAACGGCGTTGTACCAGAAGTGGGATACAACGTCAAAGCAACTGATATCGTCACACTGAATGATCAACGCCTCAGCATAAAAGAAACCATTACCATAGCACTCCATAAACCGGTTGGCTATGTGTGTAGCCGTAACGGGCAGGGCAGCCCGACCATCTACCAACTGTTGCCCCGGCAGTACCAGCCCCTAAAGCCTGTTGGGCGCCTCGATAAAGACTCATCTGGATTATTGCTTCTGACAAATGATGGAGAATTGACTCAGAACCTCACGCACCCCAGCCAACAAAAAGAAAAAGTATACCAAGTTCGCCTCGATAAACCCCTCAGTAAAATCGATCAAGACGCCATCAGCAAAGGAGTACGCTTGTCCGATGGCCTTAGCAAGCTTGCACTCGAGGGAGCAAACTACACGTGGCAGGTCACCATGCACGAAGGACGTAACCGGCAGATACGACGCACTTTTGCCCGTTTGGGCTACACGGTAGTATCTCTGCACCGTACTCATTTCGGCCAGTACACACTCGGGGAACTACCACAAGGCCGCTATCAAGAAATCTAGATACTAAACCGCTTTTGTTTAACTGCGTATTTTGTCGTATAGTAGTGCCCTATGCCCGCAGAACGTAAAGAAATACTGGATCCTCGGCGCCAAAATTGGCGCTTTGTTATTGGTAGGGTCGGCAACGCAGCGCTTCGGCATGACAATCAGCCTGAACCGCAAGTGCCAGCCGATATTGAGCGCGTCATACGACCAACTGTGCCGACCGACCCAAACGAGTATGAAACTATGGCGCTTCGCATGTTTATTAATTTTGGCCGGGCGACCGAACGAGCACCTTTGCACTCCGCACTCCCAACCGAACCACTCGATCAACATGAGCGCGAAGAACTCATGGGTCGCATCACCAAAAGCTCTTCAATTGTGAATGGCTTCCTCGTCATGGGTCGCATTCTTTCATTTGCCGCCGATGCCTATATGGATCACTGTCAAGAAACTGGCAGTACGCCCACGATGGCCGGGCTGCGGACTATCCTGAAGCATGACGACAGCTATGGCAAGACAGCTGGCTTCCTGGCAAGTATGCCAAACAAGCTCAACCGACTCTGGGAAGAACACCTGTGCCTTATTAGCAGTCTTTATAGTGGAGCACGAGGCGACATGCTCGACTATCCGTTACTACGGATAAATGACCAGGAGGGATTGCCACATCTTGACATCGCCCCTTTACCTCGTCGGGGGGCCGTTATTGAGGCATATCAACTTGGCCTTGAAGTTCAACCAGGTATAAGCTGTGCCGCCAAAGACGTCTACCTGCCAAAACTCTGGGATACCATGAGTGACATCTGTTGCACTGAT
>OMJO01000027.1 GCA_900299395.1 bacterium | reverse complement strand
TTGTTTCAGTGCTTCAGAAACGAGGAAGTAATCAATGCGCCAGCCAACGTTACGGGCGCGAGCGTTGGCAAAGTGACTCCACCACGTGTAGTGTCCATTGCCTTGGGTAAACATGCGGAAAGTGTCAACAAAACCGGCTGCCAACCAATTGTCAAAACCGTTGCGCTCCTCGGTGGTGAACCCTTTTTTGCCAACGTTTGGCTTGGGGTTGGCAAGGTCATCTTCGGTGTGGGCCACGTTCATATCGCCACAGTAAATGACCGGCTTTTTCTTCTGCAAGTCTGCGCAGTACATGGTGACGGCTTTGTCCCAATCTTGACGTAGTGGAATGCGCGTGAGATCGTCCTTGGCATTTGGTGTGTACGCGGTCACCACGTAGTAATCAGCAAACTCGGCGGCAATGACACGCCCCTCGCCGTTGGCGTCACCGTAATTATCAGCAGCTAAGCCACTTGCTTCGATGTATTTGTCGGGTAAGTCGTTTACAACTGCCAATGGCTTTATCTTGGTAAGGATAGCGGTGCCAGAGTACCCCTTTTTACCCTTGGATGAGTTCCAATATTCCTGATACTGTGGCATGTCGATCTCGGCTTGACCCTGCTCTGCCTTGGTTTCTTGTAGGCATAAAATGTTGGGATCATGTTTGGCTATAAATGGTTGCAAGGCATTCTTTTTGATAACTGCTCGAATGCCATTTACGTTCCACGAGTAGATCTTCATATGCATTTAAGTATAGCCTAGGGGTCATACATCTGCTAGACTATGCAGCAATGCAGTACAAGCGTGTCCTTCTCAAGTTATCGGGAGAACAACTGGCTGGTGAATTTGACGCCGGCATAGACCCGAAGCTTGCTGGTTGGCTGGCTGAGGAAATAAAAACAGTTATCAAAGGTGGATGCCAAGTCATCATCATGGTTGGTGGTGGTAACTTTGTACGTGGGGCGCAAATTGCTGGTCACGGTATCAAACGAGTAACCGGCGACCACATGGGTATGCTTGGTACCATGATAAATGCGCTGGCGCTGACTGATATTTTTGAAGACCATGGTGTACCAACTCGTTGTCTGTCGAGCATTTTTGCCGAACAGGTCGCCGAACCGTTCGTGCACCGACTGGCCAACAAGCACCTTGAAAAAGGCCGCGTAGTTATTGTGGCTGGTGGTACGGGGCGACCATATGTTACGACTGATACAGCCGCAGTCAACATCGCACTAGAGCTGGACTGCGATGTAGTGCTAAAAGCTACCAAAGTTGATGGTGTATACGACAAAGATCCCGCCAAACATGCAGACGCTACAAAATTTGAATCACTACATTTTCAGCAAGCTGTCGAAGACGGGGCCATTAAGGTTATGGACAAAGCTGCCATGGGTCTGGCTATGGAGCAGAACATGCCTATTGTTGTCTTTGACGCTATGCAGCCAGGCAATATTCTCAAACTGACGTCAGGTAAAAACGTCGGTACTCGTATCAGCTAGTCGTCGTTTAGGATCGTTATAGTCGATTGGTTCCGGACAATAGTTAACCCTGTGGTTGGATTTGTTAGGGTTGCTTTGAATGTCTTGTTTGCTTCAGATAGCATATTAGTCTTGGTTTGAACTGCAACAGTTTTTTGGAATTGCCCGGCACTGAACGTTAGGGTCTTTGGTGCGAACGTGGTGTAGTCGGTCCCAGACAAAGCAGTTCCATTTTGCAATGACAAGAGTACGGAAACAGTGCTGGTTGCGGCTGCCGACAACGTTACGGTTATGCGGGCTGTGTTTTTCCCGTGGTCACCTTCAATAACGTTGGTCGTGGTGACATACGCACGCAAACCAGACCCCGAGGCATTATCATATATGTTACCAATACCGATGCCGTTGGATCCCACTACAAAGCCACTGGTTGCTGTATTTGGATTGCTCAGCCCTATTGCAAACATTTTTGTCCCTGCGGCTGCGCTTGGCTTAACAGTAGTTGTGACAAATAGGGTGGTTGGTGTGAGTCCTGTTGTTGCGTTTGGTTTGAATGTTACGGTGCCTGTCTCTGCGATGAAATCTGTACCTGCAATCGCGTTTCCACCGCCTTGCTGAATCGTGTAGGTTGCCGTCACTGCAGTACGTGATGGTATGGATAGCGATACCGGGAAGCTGATGGTTTCGTTTTTGGTGGTAGATCGAACGATTGAAGAACTGCCTACCGATATCTTGGGCTGGCCGATTTTTGCTCCCCACATGCTGGCCCGACGTATGTTCTGATTGTTGGTTGTCACGGTGGTAGCGGCATAGACTTTGCTGTCGTTTTTGGTGGTAGTCATTGCTGATGGTGCAGGTGCAGTACTGCAGTAATAGGGGTTAGAGTCACCTGTTACTTGGCCTGCATCGTTGATTGCGCTACCATGGGTAACAGTGCCATCTGTGCCAACGTCGATGAAGCCGTCCGTAGGGTCAATGACAAATGAGTGGTACGGCCCACACACAGGATCGGTTGTTGCGAAGTATCCAACAATTTGATTGCTGGCGTTGATACCAGTGGCCCAGCCCGTAGTGCCGATGTCTATGGCAGCCGCACTTAGGTCTAATGAGGTATTTGTTGCTGTGTCCCATGCAAAAATGCCAGGTGTAACACTGTTGCCGCGTACGTTACCAACAACAACACCGTTGGCATTGATGCCATTAGCCGCAGCGTAGGTTCCGCCAAATGTCTGCAGGTCAATTAAGTTATGGGTGGCATCCCACATCACGGCGTGTTGACCACATTCTCCAACGATTACCCCACTCGTGTTGATGGCATTTGCTGAAGATATGACTCCTGCTGCATTCATGCCACTAGTGTCTAGTGCGGTAAAGCCGTTAGTACTATCCCACACAAAAGGAGTTTGGATCGGTGATGATTGTGTCCCGGTCTTGATAGTGCCAACGATCGAACCGTTGTCGTTGATGGCATTTGCTTGTGAACTGATGTTTGCTGGTAGCCCAGTAAGGTCTGACATAACGGGGCTGCTTGGATTTGAGACATCCCACTTTACTGCCCTTGGAGATGCTGGCAATGTTTGACTCCAGCCAACGGCAGTATTGTTGTTATTTATTCCATTGGCAGTTGATATATTTTCAGAAGGCGCAAGGTCAACAATCCCATTCGTAGAGTCCCAGTAAAAGCCATGCCGGTATGTGTCATTGGTGATGTCTGACCAGCCCACGACCTGCCCAGTTGCGCTCACTGCATTCCCCGAGCTTGAGGTGCCACCAAGGGTGCCCATGCTGAAAAGTGTGGTGGGGGTTGCTGCATTGGCGAGCTGAAAAACGCCGGTTAAACTAACAGTTGCAACAGTGATGATTAGAAGCATTACTGTGCGATCAATGATTGCTTTATAAAGGTCGATAGTTCGGCTATTTAGTTGGAACATTTTCATATCGAGGCTTCTTATATCTAGAACCCATTTTACCACTAACTTTACACAAAACAGTAATTTTGGCGGGACATTACGGTCTGGAACTTTATGAGACCCCAAGGGGTACAAAAAGTGCCTTGCTTTATATCCCGTTCAGTACCAGTATAACAGCTTAAAACGGGACAAATGAGACACTGTAGGCAGCATAGGTCTCAAATTTGCGCCATACTAGCTATGCTTTGCTTAGCTGGTGACGTTTAATTTTGAGAGTAGATGTTCTCACAAAATCGGTATCACGGATTTTTATAGTGTGAATTTGCTCGTATTTTGCAAGGTCTTCATTGATCGCCTTTATATGGCGCTTTGCCAATTTTTCGTTACTGTGTTTTTGGCCAACTCTATCGCTATCCACCAGCACAATCGAGGCACAAATCTGCATACCGTGATTGTGCTCTATGCCATGAACTACGACATCTTTTATGACTGGGCATTGCAATAGTAAGGCTTCAAGTTCCTCAGGATATATTTTCTTGCCGCTACTCGTTACTATCACATTTTTCAGGCGACCAATAATTTTCAAGCTGCCATTTTCTTTAATATAACCAATGTCTCCTGTTCTGAAATAGTCCTTGTAGGTTGTGTGTTTGGTAGCTGCTGAGTCATGATAATAACCAAGCATAACTTGTGGACCCTTGACAAGTATTTCGCCGTTTCCATCAGCATCAGGTTTATGAATTAGTATCTTCGTGTCATCTAGTGGCGGCCCAACAGAATCCATGTCGTTATTACCTGGATACGAGATCGAAACTGCTGGAGAGCACTCTGTTAGACCATAGCCTTGAAAAATCGTAAAACCTAAATCGATCATATCTTGAGCAGTAGCCTGGTTTATGCTCGCCGCGCCACTTAGAAAAAACCTTATATTACCACCCAACTCTTTATGAATCTTACCAAACAACTTCCGCTTGAGGTGTATGCCAAGCCTATCTAATAGATTAGTGACTATCATAGCCTTGCGAACGGTTTTTTCTTTATTCTGTTCACGGATGCCTTTCCATATTTTAGTGGATAGAGCATCGATAACTCTTGGCACACATACAACTACAGTAGGTTTTTGCTCTTTAAGCTCTTGTGCTATATGACGTATTCCCTGGCTGAAATAGATTGAACAGCCTGAGTTCAACGCCGCTAAAAAACCCGCAGTGCATTCAAACATATGATGCATTGGCAAAACAGACAAGAACTTATCTTTTGTATCTAAATTAAAATGTGCAGCACCATTTACGACATTAGAAACTATATTCCGGTGTGATAACATTACAATTTTTGATTGTGAAGTAGTCCCTGACGTAAATAATAAAGCTGCCATAGCGTCAGGGTTGATAGTAATACGTCGGTAGTCTTGGTACCCATCTCGTAATAATTGTTTTCCTTCTTCAACCAGATGATGTATCGTCTGCCCTTGAGATGATATGGTCATAGGTATGTATGTTTTAACGATTCCTTGGTTCTTTGTGCTCAAAACTTTTTCAGCAACATCATCTGAGTAAAAAAGCGTATCAATTTTTACACGTTGGATTGAATCTCGTAATTCTTTAGCACTTAATTCTTTGTCTAGCGAGACGGCAATACCCGCACCGTTCATAACTGCAAAGTAGACTAAAGCCCATTCGTAGGAGTTCTTGCCAATTATTCCTATGCGTTTGCTTTTCTGCTTGCTATGTATGAGTGCGCTGCCAAGAGAATCAACATCCTCGGCGAATTGCTTATAGGTTACAGTGAAGTTTTTTGTTTGAGATGGGAGGTAAAAAGCTGGCTGGTCAGCATA
>OMJO01000026.1 GCA_900299395.1 bacterium | reverse complement strand
GCGCAAAATGGGCGAGGGGCACTGGCCCGGTCAGACTGTCTAACTCAGGCGGCACGCGGGTGGGCACTGAATATGGCTTCGCGAAAGGCGCTGTCGCACTCGGACCTTGCTAACTTTATAAATGGATATTGCGGGAGTGGTTGGACTTCTTTGGCTGAAAACATTGGGCAGGGAACTAGCAGTGATTCGCTGTGGGATGGTTTTATTAACAGTCCTTTGCACAAGGACAACATTCTGAGTAACTCGACAAAAGTGGGTGTGGGTGTATTCAAGTTCGATAACTATTGTACTGATAATGGTTGGTGCGGCGCTTATTACTATGAAGTTATGGAATTTGGCAATGGTTCTGCTGGCTGGGCATCAGCCCCATTTATTACTGATGCATGGATCACGGGCCGCGTAACCTTTAACGGTGGGCCAGCCGCTAATGTGAAGCTCAACACGTGTATCGGTAAGTATCCTGTCACTGATGGGAATGGCAACTATGCCTTTACTGTTGCGCCAGGGGCCGGCTTTTGTGTTCGTGTGGCATCCGGGGCGCCAAGTACATGGGGCGGACCGGGCACAAATAACAACCTGGAAAATGTTTATGCCAAAACGTACGAATATCAGATAGCGAATGCTAGCTGCTACCACTTCTGTAGCGGCAGCGCCTACACATGGGATCGTAACACCGACGGAGGCTATGATTTCAACTACACAGCCCACAAATCTATCGCTCTCAAGTCCGACGGTACCGGCTATAGTATGGATACATCGGGCATTTTGCATCCGTATAACGGCGCACCAAAGTTAGCGAATGGCAAGCCAGGATACTGGCGTGGTGGTAATGTAGCGAGAGCGATAGCTATGAATAACAATGGGCAAGGCTACGAGCTGGATTATTCTGGAGGTTTGCACCCCTTTGGTGGAGCGCCAAATGCATCGGGTGCACCGTACTGGCCGGGTGTCGATGTGGGGCGCGATGTAAAGCTGATTCCGGGGACTACGAAGGGTTACATATTAGACATGAGCGGAGCATTGCATCCTTTCAATGGTGCACCAACAACCACCGGCGGAGCATATTGGGCCGGCGCCGATGTTGCACGGAAGTTTGTTATTAACAGCCAGGGAACGGGTGGCTACATTCTGGATGCCTATGGTGGGTTGCATCCCTTTGGTATTGGCACGAACCGAAAAATGTCGCTTACTGCCGGCGGACCTTACTGGGCTGGCTGGGATATCGCGCGAAGCGTCATCTTGAAACCAGACAACACGGGTGGATATGTGCTCGACGGATTTGGTGGCTTGACACCATTCGCTGTCGGTAGCAACAGTAAGCCGCCAAAGTTCACCAGCGCACCATATTGGGCTGGCTGGGATATTGCTCGCGACGTCACCTTTACTTCTTGGTCTGGCAGTAAGCCGACGGCCTTTGTGCTAGATGGCTGGGGTGGCATCCACAAAGTTACGCAATAGCAAAATAACTCTTTTGAAGAAAGCCATTAACGGGTACAATGTATCCAAGGATGGACACTACGCACAAGGTACCCAACGTACCTGTTACCGATTTTAAACGCGTTAAGATTGTCGCCACCGTCGGACCAGCCACGAACAGCTATAAAGACATATTGGGGCTGATTAAAGCTGGTGCGAACGCGATACGTCTTAACTTTAGCCATGGTACGCACGAAGAGCGAGACCGGCAGATTGAATGGATCCGCAAAGCCAGCAAAGATTATGGCAAGCCGGTTGCAATTATTCAGGATCTGCAGGGGCCAAAGATTCGTCTTGGTGATTTCGATGGTTTTGTTAGTGTGCAAAAAGGGCAGGTACTTACCTTTAAATACAATGCCGATTATGAGCGATCGGGCCATATACCCACCCAGTATGACTTGAGCAAGAAAGTAAAGCGCGGCGAGCGCTTGTATATATTTGATGGCAAGATCCGCACAACAGTTACCAGTGTCGCAGATGGGATTGTGCATACCAGGGCTGACAATGACGGTGTACTTATCAAGCGCAAAGGCATTAATCTGCCAGACACCGATTTTGCCGGCGATATTATCACTACCAAAGATCGCCAAGACATTGCCTATGGTTCAACCAAAGACATTGATTATGTGGCGCTAAGCTTTGTGCAGACGGCTGCAGATATTCGTAAGCTTAGGACTTTACTGAAAGGTTTAGGAAGTTCGGCTCGAATTATTGCCAAGATTGAGACAAAGGCGGCCGTTGAACACATTGAAGCTATTGTCGAAGAAACTGACGCGCTGATGATTGCACGAGGTGACTTAGCCATTGAAACAGAGCTTGAGTCTGTGCCAATCGTGCAGCGGCAGATTATTGAGTATGGTCGATTGTATTCCCGGCCCACTATTGTAGCTACCCAGATGCTCGGCAGTATGGTTGATATGCCAGAACCAACGCGTGCCGAAGTGTCTGATGTTGCAACCGCTGTAATATTGGGTGCAGACGCAGTGATGTTGAGCGACGAAACGGCTAATGGGAAATATCCTTTGGAGGCTGTTCAGGTTATGAAGCGAATCATTATGTATAGTCAAAAGAATCAAGCGCTTCAGCCACTAACCATGGGCTTTGCGACTTCACGGCGTCAGACGGCTATCTCATCAGCGATTATTGGGCTGGCCGAAGACGTCGAAGCGAAGGCGATTGTGGCAGAGACGGCCTCGGGTGCCACCGCCTTGCAATTATCGTCATTCCGACCAACCACACCGATCATTGCCATAACTGCTGATAGGCGGGTCGCACAGCAACTGGCACTGGTGTATGGCATCAAGAGTTATATCCGTCCTGTTCATAAACTAGCAGCCAGTCGTTTAACGGATTGGCTGAGACAGAGCAAAGTGCTGAATAAGGGTGACATGGTCGTTACGGCTTCCGGTCGTTACCCAGGTGTTGTTGGCACAACTGATACAATCAAGGTGCGAATGCTCGAATAATATATCCAAGGGTGGGCAGCCAGTGGCATTTCACAAAAAAACAATTCGCGATATCAATCTGAGTGGCAAACGGGTCTTATTACGCGCTGACTACAACGTGCCAATGGAAGACGGACACATTACAGACGACTACCGCATCAAGCAGTCACTGCCCACAATAGAGTATCTTTTGAAGCAGGACTGTTCAGTAGTCATATGTTCGCACTTGGGGCGGCCAGATGGTAAAGTCGATAAGCAATTTAGCCTTTTGCCGGTTGCTCGGCGACTCAATAAGTTGCTGGGTCGTCATGTGTTCTTTGCGCACGATTGTGTTGGCTTGGAGGCGCAAACAGCCGCCGAGGATCTGAAGCCAGGCCAGGTTCTGCTGCTCGAGAATCTACGTTTTCATGCCGAGGAAGAGGCAAACGATAAAGCATTTGCCGAACAGTTGGCGAGCCTTGCCAGCATATTTGTGCAGGATGCCTTTGGGGTGGTGCACCGAGCCCATGCTTCAACAGACGCGATTACCAAGTTTATTCCCAGTGCAGCAGGACTGCTCCTTGAAAAAGAAGTAGATACTATTACTGATGTGATGGAAAACCCGAAGCGCCCGTTAGTGACCATTATTGGTGGGGCAAAAATATCCGACAAAATAGAAGTGCTTAAAAAGGCGATTGATATAGCCGATTTTGTCGCAGTTGGTGGCGCTATGGCGAATACTTTCTTGCTGGCAGAAAACATTGATATAGGTAAAAGTCTTGCCGAAAAAGACGATATACCTCTTGCTCATGAAATCATTGCGCTTGCCCGTGCCAAAGCTAAAAAGCAGAAGTTTGTATTCTATTTGCCGCAAGACGGAGTAGTCACGAATACATTTGACAAGAATGCCCATACTCGAATAGTAGACTGGGACGCCCATGTAATAGCCGAAGTTGAAAGTTATCCAAAATCACCCCCACGTAGTAGCATGCATATAAATAAAGACGAGATGATACTAGACATTGGGCCGTTCTCAGGCGCATTTATTGCCGGTGGACTGCAGCTGGCCAGCACCGTCATATGGAACGGCACCATGGGGGTCACTGAAACCCCGAGTCTGAACGGACCTATTGGGCCGTTCTCGCAGGGTACTGAACTGATCATTGAGGCGATGCTGGGTAAGTTTGGGTCGAAACCGTTTTCCGTACTTGGCGGCGGTGATACAGCAGGGTACATTCAAGAACGTGGTTTAACGGACTCGTTTAACTTTGTGTCAACTGGCGGTGGCGCCAGCCTCGAACTAATGTGTGGAAAGAAATTACCAGGTGTCGAAGCGCTAGAGGATAAAGCCTCGTGAAGTGGTACAATAACCGTAAGAAAGCACAAGCATTATGCGAAAAATTTTACTAGTCGGAAACTGGAAAATGCACCTTAATACCTCTCAGGCTAGTTTGCTCGTGCACCGACTGAGCGAGCGTATCAAGATACACCGAGATGTCGAGGTGGTGCTGGCGCCAAGCATGTTGGTGTTGCAGCCGCTGAGTATGCAAATTGATCGCCGCAAGTTTCGTCTGGCCGCCCAGAACGCGTATTACAAAGACGAGGGGGCTTTTACGGGTGAAGTGAGCTTTACGATGCTTCAAGATCTCGTGCACTATGTCATTATTGGCCACTCAGAACGGCGTCATGTCTTTGGCGAAAACCATCGGCTTATACGCGACAAAGTGTCGGCCTGTGTACGAAATGGCATTACCCCCATCCTCTGTATTGGTGAAACCAAAGATGAACGAACTGCAAAAGAGACGAGCCGTGTGCTGCACGATCAGCTAACAAGTGCTGTCAGTGATCTGACTGCTGACGAGGTAAGCAATATGGTCATTGCCTATGAACCCGTGTGGGCCATTAGTAACGGTGCTAATTATGCGACGCACGAAATTGCCAAGCCAGACGAGGTAGAAAAAGCGGTGAAAGTCATCCGTCACAATGTCTATGAATTGTATGGCAGAAAAGCCTCTGAAGCCGTTCGCGTATTGTATGGCGGCAGCTCAAACGCCGAGAACGCACGTGCCTATCTAGAGGTCCCCGGCATTGACGGGCTCCTGCCAGGAGGTGCCAGCCTTAATTATCACGAGTTTTCAACTATGGTAGATATAGCCGACAAGATTCAGAGTGCGCGCAAGGATATACCGGATGGCAACGAATAACACTAAAAAATACTTTGATGTCAGTAAGCCTGGCAAAACTCCTGCAAGTGCTACCTCACGACCGGTCATTGTAACCAATCGGGCTATCGTGAAAGACCCCACATTGAAAGAGGAAGAAGCCGAAGATGTGCGTAGCCCACTCCTCAAAACAGTGAGTAAGGTTATAGCACCACCCAAAGAAGAGGTTGAGAAAACTGCAGAAGAAGCGCCAAAAGAAGAAACTCAGGCGTCCGTAACTGAAGCACCGGAACCTGAAAAAGTTGAGGAGCCAGCAGTCGTGCCGGAAGATGAAGTTAAGAATATCCCGGACGTTGATGATCAAGTAGATCCTGGCCGGAAAGACGAAAAGCAGGCTGAAGAGGTAAGCGAGGCAGAGAAAGCTAAACAAGACCAATTGGATAAGCTGGTTGCGAGCGGCAAGTATGTCGTTCCTATCGGGCACATAAAGCGTAATCGTCGAGTGCGTCGGACGCTCGGTGTTGCTGTAGTGTTACTTTTGCTGGCGGCGGTGGGTGTTTTTCTGCTGATAGACGCTGGTATCATCAAGACAAGCATTACAGTGCCAATCGACCTCATACATAATTAACAACACATACAACGTAATCATCTTGATAAAATAAGCTAGTGCTAGACGATTTATTGACGGGGTTAAACCCAGAACAAAAGCGGGCCGTAGAGACAACAGAGGGCCCACTTTTGATATTGGCAGGTGCAGGTAGCGGTAAGACAAAAACGTTGACCCATAGGATTGCGCACTTGATTGCCAGTCGTAAGGCGACACCGTACAACATCTTGGCCGTTACCTTTACGAACAAGGCCGCCCGCGAGATGCGAGAGCGCGTCGCTACCTTGCTGGGCGAAAACCCAGACAACAGAAGTTTCATGCCGTTTATGGGTACGTTTCACAGCATTTGCGTGCGCTTGCTTCGACAGGATGGTGAACACATTGGGCTGCCTTATAACTTTGTTATCTTTGATGAAAGTGACCGACTGGCTGCCGTCAAGCAGGCATCAAAGCAACTGATGCTCGACGAGAAAAGCTTCCCGCCCCGTACCATTGCCGGGCTCATTAGTAATGCCAAAAACGAACTCATGACCGCAGAAGAATACGCTGGCATTGGCAGTGGGCCAGCGCATCGGGCAGCCACACAGGTATACCCGCTGTACGAGAGGATACTCAAAGACAATTCGGCACTCGACTTTGACGACCTTATAGGCAGAACGGTTGGGTTGTTGCAAAACCATGCAGAGATTCGCACCAAGTGGCAGCAGCAATTTCGCTACATTATGATTGATGAGTATCAGGACACGAATGCGGCGCAGTACAAACTTGTTAAACTACTGACTAGCGAGGCACAAAACATTGCCGTTGTCGGTGATGACTGGCAGAGTATTTACTCCTGGCGTGGTGCTGACTTCCGTAACATCTTAAACTTTGAAAAAGATTATCCGAAGACGACGATTATCAAACTGGAGCAGAACTACCGCAGCAGCAAAGCAATTCTAGATGCCGCCCACAAAATAATTACAAAGAACAGTCAGCGATCTGACAAGAAATTGTGGACTGAGGCAGGGGAGGGTAAGCCTGTTCAAATTTTGCAGGTGGCTAACGAGCGTGCAGAAGGTGAGGCCATCGCCCGGCGAGTACAAAACGCGGTTGATGCTCGGTTCCGCAAGTATGAAGATTTTGCGGTACTGTATCGCACCAACGCGCAGAGTCGAGCGGTCGAGGAAACGTTTATCCGTTATGGTGTGCCTTATCGCATTGTCGGGGGGGTACGTTTCTATGATCGCAAAGAGATTAAGGACATTATGGCCTATTTGCGTCTGCTGTATCAGCCGAGTGATCGGGTAAGCTTTGAGCGCATTGTAAATGTACCAACCCGCGGAATTGGCACCAAATCTTTGCAGGCATTTTTTGAGTGGCAAACGGGTGAGCAGCTTGATCTGACTACGGCTCTAGCGCGTGTTAGTGAGGCAACGACCATAACCGCAAAAGCTCGCAATGCTTTGAATGAGCTGGGTGATATATTGCGAAGCTTACGTGAGTTAGTAGATGGGACGACTTTGCCGGGGCTGCTTGATAGCCTATTACGCAGGATCGATTACTTTGCCTTTTTGGATGACAAAAGTCCCCAGGGTGAATCACGGCAAGAAAACGTACGAGAACTTGTGAGTGTAACGCAGAACTATCAGGACCTGGGGCTTGACGGGTTTCTGGAAGAGATGGCGCTCATCAGTGATATCGACAATGTGCAGTTCGGTAACAATGCGGTAACGCTCATGACGCTCCATGCGGCAAAAGGACTGGAGTTTCCGGTGGTGTTCATGACAGGCTTGGAAGAGACGATATTCCCGCACTCGCGTGCCCTCTATGATCAAGCAGAAATGGAAGAAGAGCGACGGCTGTGCTACGTGGGGATGACTCGTGCAAAAGAAGAGCTGTATATGATACACGCCACAACACGCATGCTTTACGGTGGCGTGCAGCACAATCCGCCCAGTCGTTTTATCGCCGATATAGATGGGCAGTTCCAGCTGGATAGCGTGGGGCTCGGTGGCATGTCGTGGCGACAGGCAGATATCCAGACACCTGCGCAACCTCCGGTGAATCACGATGAACCCCGGTATGTCCCGGAACTTAACGAAGGTGATGGCGTGCAGCACGATGTATTTGGTGTAGGCACAGTTCTGGAGCTCGAGGGGGATAACGCTACGATATACTTTAAGGGCAGGGGCACCAAGAAGCTCAACATAGCCTTTGCGCCCCTCAAGAAATTATGAAGAAACTACTACGTTTTGCGGGATTGGTTGCCTTTTGGCTTGGTTGGCCTGTTCTGTGGGTGTACCTGCGTGGCAAGGCGCGTACCCGCGTGATCGTAGAATGCCAGGGCAAAATTTTGGTCGTGCGGAGTTTGCTGGGTACGGGCAAGTGGCAACTTCCGGGGGGCGGTCTCCATCGGGGTGAGGAGCCATCGGTAGGGGCAGCCCGTGAATTACTTGAGGAAACGGGGCTTTCAGTTCGGGCCTCGGAACTAGTGCCGCTCAACGAGGTTAAGACAGCAAAACATACCACGATTTATGGGCTTACGTTTTTGTATTATGGATTTGTTGTTCGAATTGAACAGCTCCCAGCATTGCGCATGCAAACGCTCGAGATAACCGATATTGGCTGGATGGATCCCGCGGATATGCATGCGGGTAACACCAGCAAGGACGTGCTCGCCATGTTGAGCACATGGCAGCGTACCCGTTAATTTGCTACACTGACAGTTGCTGATGCTGTGCATTTTGACTAATTTATCTCGAGACACAGCACTATCAAACTACTATGCGCAAGTCAAAACCATTGATTGAGTTAGAAAAAGAGCGGGCCGCGGCGCGCCGGAGACGAAAGGTCTACCGTTTAAAAAATCATCCTTTTGTCGTACCAGTTACGACCTTCGTGGTGCTTACGTTTTTAACACT
>OMJO01000025.1 GCA_900299395.1 bacterium | reverse complement strand
TTTTCATAAATTTCATTTTTTGTCTTAGCATTACCTCTTTCAGCATACCATACCCCCTTCTGTGTTTCAATTGGCCCTCAAAAGACCACTCCTGAGGAGCTAGTAGTTACCGCACCTTCCTTGTCTATTTGCTGGATTTAAATTTGAGATATCGACGTGTGGCGATTAGCGATGATGCGGCACCAATAATTATACCAATTGCTATTTGTGTGGTCAGAATTATCCAGAAATGACTTGCAAAGTAATCATTCGAAAACTTAATATCCAGCAAGCCTAGGCTGCTAGCATCGAAGGCAGATGATGACACAATGAAAAGTGTATTGCACAGTGTCACCGATACAATCGCCGAAACGACACCGTACAAAATGGTCTCGACAACAAATGGTCCTCGAATATACCACGTGCTTGCACCAAGCAAGCGCATAATCGTCAGCTCGTCCCTTCGGTTAAATATAGCCATACGAATCGTGTTAAAGATTATCAGCATGGACACCACGGTAAAGACAATCACGCCAGCAAAACCAACCTGCCTAAAGAATCGAGTAGCTTTGGTGATTTTATCGATAGCTTCTTTCCTGTCACCCGAATAGGAGGTCTTAGCAGATTGCAATTCAAGCACCTCCTTTTTTTCAAGGAAAGTTTTTATCTCTTCTAATTTGTTAGGATCTCTTGGTTTGATCGTAAGGCTTGCCGGCAATGGATTCTCTACTTGCGCCAATGCCGCCAATTGATCAGGATTGTCTTTGCTGAAAATTTTCAGCGCCTGTTCTTTGGAGATATATTCAACTGAGCGTACATTTTGTAAGCCTCGAATGTCGTCCATAAGCTTTGTTCGTTGATCAACTGATACGGTGTCTTTTAGATACACTGAAACATCAATCTTGTCGGTAATGGTCTGCACCGTATGTGTAAATGTTGCGTTCGCAATTACCGAGAACAGGACTATCGTCAGCGTAATAATCATAACCGCCATTGCCGCAATGGCCAGCGTTGCATTTCGAATGAAGTTTTGGGTACCAGCTTTTACAATTCTAAAAAGAGTTATGAGCTTGTGGTTCATTGCTGCTTAGGACTCCCCTGACTATACTGAGCATTTGCACGGTCACTGGCAATCTTGCCATTATCAATGGTTATAACTCGTCGCTTTAAACGGTTTACGATTTCTTGATTATGTGTCGTCAGTAGTACCGTTGTGCCATACCTGTTGATTTTCTCGAGTACCTTTATGACATCCCAGGCATGTTTTGGGTCAAGGTTACCCGTAGGCTCATCGGCAATGAGAATCTTTGGTTGGCGGACGATTGCCCGAGCAATAGCAACACGCTGCCGTTCACCACCCGAAAGTTCGCGGGGCATATTCTTTTCCTTGCCCTTCAAGCCAACTATATCTAGCACTCTAGGTACCGTGTGCTGGATCTCTTTATTGCCATAGCCCACGATCTCCAAAGCAAAAGCGACATTCTCATACACATTCTTATTCGGCAATAACTTGAAGTCCTGAAATACTACGCCAATTTTGCGGCGCAGCAATGGAATGTCTTTATCTTTGAGTTTATCGTAGTCAATGCCACCGACTACAATCTTGCCACCTGTTTGTCGTTCTTCTCTAGTTAGTAGCTTTAAAAGCGTGGACTTACCTGCCCCACTTTTACCGACGATAATTACAAACTCCTTTGGTTCAACATGGAGGCTGATGCGGTCTAGGGCAGTATTCGTTTTGCCGTAAACTTTCGTTACACGATCCAATAAAATCATTAGCACTATTATAGCATTTACACCAAACCAATGCTGTCCGTTTTATGATCCCATGTGGTGATCGAGATATGCCCCGATAAAAGCGTCAAGGTCGCCATCTAGCACTGCGTCCGGCTCACTACTCTCGTAGCGAGTCCGCAAATCTTTTACCTGCTTGTACGGATGTAGCACATAACTTCGGATCTGGTTTCCCCAAGCAGCTTGTTCGTTGGGGCCTTTCAATTCGCGTAAATTATCTTGATGCTGCTCAAGCTGCAGTTGCGCAAGTTTGGAGCGCAAAATAGTAAGCGCCGTTTCTCTATTCTGCAGCTGGCTCCGCTCATTTTGAATGGCTACGACAATACCTGTCGGCAGGTGTGTTACGCGTACAGCCGAATCCGTCGTATTAACGCTTTGGCCACCATGACCCCCACTGCGGTAGACATCAATCTTCAGATCTTTCTCATCAATTTCGATATCAGCAGGCTGATCAATTTTTGGTAAAACTTCCACCTTCGCAAAACTTGTTTGTCGTAGATTATCCGCATTGAATGGGCTGAGGCGGACTAGACGGTGCACGCCATGCTCGCCTTGCAATTTGCCATACGCAAATGACCCATCAATAGCCAGTGTCACGCTCTTTATGCCAGCCTCTTCCCCAGGAGATTCTTCAATGAGCTGTACTTTGTATCCCTGTTTTTCAGCCCACCTCGTATACATGCGCTGCAACATATGTGCCCAATCTTGAGCATCGGTACCCCCTGCCCCAGCGTGAATTGACAAGATGGCATCGTGGTCATCAAACGCACCAGATAGTTTCAGTTCATCTTTCTGAGCCTCCAAACGAGTTCGCAATTCAGTTATTTGCTTCTGCAACTCTGCTTCGAGACTACTATCGCCCGTCTTTGTGAGCTCAAGAACATCCTTCACCTCGGTGCGTAACTGTGTCCACGGCTGCAAACGCGCGTCCAAGGCACCCAAGCGCTTCATAACACGTTGCGCTTTGCTACTATCTTGCCAGAAATCGGGCAATTGACTTTGTGCCTTTAGATGACTTTCTTCTTTCTGCAAATCATCAAACTTTAGTTTTTCGAGCGCAGATGTGACATCTGCCTCCAACTTTTGGACCGCAACCTCTATCTCATGCATGGTGGCATTATACCAGCCACGATGTTCTTACTGTATGCCCAATGAGTCAAACCCATCTGGATTTGCTTCTTCGGCATTTGGCGATGGTGCCTGGCTCGAGGTATTCGACTTATTGGCCATACCCCGATATATCTGCACATAGATAAATACCCCGACAGCAGTTGTTACTATGGCTACCGCTCCGAACAATACGAGTAATTTGCGTGATTGGCGCAATCCTTTCGCAAGCACCACACCCGCCAAAGCAATGCCAAGGAATGGAAGGAGCACCCCAAGGGCCATTGCAGCAACTCCAAGGATGATATCTTTCTTTGCATCCGCTTCGATAGTTGCACCACCAATAACCATTGCACCCCCACCGGTAGGACTGTCACTTGGGTGCACAATACTATTTGGACCTGTTGATTGATTTGGCTGCATAATATCTTCTGGAGATATGATATACCGCTCATGTCTACTGTCGCAAGCTACGCTTCTTTTACCACAGTGGTTTTAAGAGCTCGTGGAGCGCCTGAATATCTTTGTCATTAGCACTGCCGAGCATACCCAAGCCCCAAACTTGGTCCTTGAACATTGCCTTTGAGGTTTTGATAACGATGTCTTTATTAATGGCTTCAATGCGCTGCGGAATCTTGTAATAGTCATCAATATTACCGTCAAAGAAGTATCGTGTACTATACCCATTTGCAGTCCCGCCCACAGTTTGGCCGCTGCGCTGAAACTTACCTAACGCGTACTGTTTAGCTGCTGCGATGTCTGCCTCGAGCACTTCACCAGCGAATACGGCTTCTAACTCGCCCCGCATGATTTCGAAAAGAGGCGTGGCGTTTTTCATCATAACTTGCGCACCGAACCACCAATTTGTGCTGTTCTTAGTCTGGCTGACACCAGAACTCATGCTATATACCAGACCTTTTTCTCGAGCAGTCCCCAGTATCCGCGAATACAGTGTCTCCGTAAGCATACTATTTATCAGATTAAGCGCGTCTGTTTCGGCATCACGCATGCGGCGAGCCAAAAATGTGTCGAGATAGAAGTAAAGGTTTTTGACCGTTTCATTTTGAATGCACAATGGCTTTTTGAGGCCATGTGGTTTTTCATCTGGAAGCGGGGTTCGGCTTTCGCCGGTTGGTAGCTCAATATTGTTTAGATACGTTTGTATCTCATTTTTTCTTTCAGGGCTAATATTGCCGGCGATGACAAAACGTAAGTTTTTAGTTGTGTGCGTTGCCTCGTAATGGCGCTTGATATCACTGAGTGTAACGTTATCCATGAGTTTTAGCCGCTCTTGATCCGTCAGTACCTTAAACCCGTACGCTTCGCGCAGCGCCAAACTAAGGTGACGGAAATGATTATTCGAACGTGCACTAAGCTCTTCGCGTACATTACCAAATTCGGCCGTGAATTCTTCTTCTAAAAATAGTGGCTTGGTGATGGCTGTCAGCAAAAGGACCAGTATTCGATTCCACTCAAAGTCTGCGCATTCTGCTTCATAAATAATGTCATAACTCCCCGTGCTTGCATTACCATAGGCGCCATTTTTTTCAAACTCTGCTTGAAAAGCACGTGCTTTCGGTATCAGTTGGTTTGCGCCCAAAAGCACATGCTCCATCAGGTGTGGCGTTTCCCACTTTTCTTTTGACACAAGATATTCCCCCGCTCTGAAGTTTATCTCGAAAGTCATAACGCTCGCGTCTGGTATATGTATGAACAGGCCTTTTATGCCATTCTTAAGTACAACCTCGCTAACCGTGTGCCTCACTAAGAACCTACTTTCTGCGCTTTCCAGCTTTTTTGCGCTGCCGTTCTGTCTTGCGCGCTTTTTTGCGTTTGGAGGTCGTTATTTTTTTAGCTTGCTGATTGGCTTTCTTTGGCACAAAGTCAGTTTCTTCGAATTCTTCTGCATCCAAAATCCTATCAGCGTTGTCGACCGATTTACGAGCCGCACGAGTTAATTCCGTTTCAATTGGTTCATCGAGTTCATCTGCAGATACTGGCTGTGCGTGGAACAATGCTTGCACCACATCATGCCGTAAGGTTTCAAGCATTTCTTCAAAAAGGTGCTGGCCTTGGCGACGATATTCAACCAGCGGATCGCGCTGACCAACACTGAGCCAATGAATACCTTCCCGCAGATGATCCATGTTTTCCAAGTGCTGCATCCACAAATTATCAAGCACCTGCAAGTAAATATCTCGTTCGACCTTACGCATAATCTCGGGCGTAAACGCTGCCTCGCGTGATTCGTACAATTCATGTGCTTCCGCAAGCAATACCTTTCCAAATTTGCTCGATTCCGTATCGAACAGCCTGTCGAGAGCCGCTTCATCAAATGGGAATACATCTGCAACTACTGACTCAAATTTATCACTCAGTAACAGCGGAGAGTTTGCCATTGCCTTTACTTCGTCTTCAACAAATAGCTTGATACGCTTACTGATATCAGCCCGCATAAGAATCTCGCGTCGCATGGCATAGGTTGCCTTGCGATGACGGTTCATTACGTCGTCATACTGAACCACGTTTTTGCGAGCATCAAAGTTATAGCCTTCCACCTTCTTCTGCGCGCCCTCAAGGCTCTTGCTGATAACACGGTTCTCGATAGGCGTTTCGTCATCGACGCCGAGTCGATCCATGATTGCGCCAATTCTTTCACCACCAAAAATGCGCATAAGATCATCTTCAGTGCTTACAAAGAACTGCGTTACACCGGGGTCTCCCTGACGACCCGCACGTCCCCGAAGCTGGTTGTCGATACGCCTTGACTCGTGCCGCTCAGAACCTAAGACAAATAATCCGCCGAGTTCTTTCACACCCTCCCCGAGCACAATGTCTGTACCACGACCGGCGATGTTGGTGGCCAATGTCACAGCCCCCTTCTCACCCGCCTTAGCCACCGTTAAAGCTTCTCGTTCATTATTCTTCGCGTTAAGCAGCTGGTGTGGAATCTTTGATTTTCTGAGTAGATCACTCAACACTTCATTCTTTTCAATTGATGCGCTACCAATTAGCACTGGCTGGCCTTTTACATGGAGCGCCTGCACTTCTTTGATAATGGCTTTGAACTTGCCCATCTCTGTCTTATATATACGATCGGCCCGGTCATCTCGAACAACTGGCTTGTTCGGAGGTATCTCTACCACATCGAGTTTATAAATCTGGTGAAACTCTTCACTTTCTGTGTTGGCTGTTCCGGTCATACCTGCCAGCTTGTCGTACAGACGGAAATAGTTCTGGAATGAAATGGTAGCCAAGGTCATAGATTCTTCCTGGACTTCCACACCCTCTTTAGCTTCAATAGCTTGATGTAATCCCTCGTTGTAACGGCGTCCTTTGAGCAAACGCCCTGTGAATTCGTCGACAATCACCACCTCACCATCGTTGGTGACAACATAATCTTTATCGCGCTTGAATAAGGCTTGGGCTCGCAGTGCCTGGTCGAGGTGATAAATAGTTCGAATGTTAGTTGTTGCGTACAAGTTCTTGATACCTAGGATCTTCTCAACATGCTCAATACCATCATCAGTTAAGACAACCTGTTTGTGCTTCTCGTCTTTCTCATAATCTTTATCTTGCTTTAGTTGTCGCACGACCTTTGCAAATTGCGCATAACTACTACCACTCGTTACAGAAGGTGCCGAAATAATAAGTGGGGTTCGGGCTTCGTCGATTAAGATCGAGTCGACCTCGTCGACAATCGCGAAATGGAGATCGCGTTGACGAAGCTGGTCGGTTTCGCGAACCATATTATCCCGAAGATAATCAAAACCGAATTCATTGTTTGTGCCATAGGTGATATCTGCACGATATGCTTCTTGACGAGTAGCTGGCTTGAGGTGCCTCATTCGTACATCGTCATGTTCTTTGTTTTCGAATTTGGCATCATATACGAATGATTCGTCAGCAATGATAACTCCAGTTGTAAGGCCCAGAAAGTCATAAACTTGCGCCATCCAGCCAGCATCTCGCTGTGCAAGATACTCGTTCACCGTCACAACGTGTACACCTTTGCCGGTTAGTGCATTGAGATACACTGGCAAAGTCGCTACAAGTGTCTTGCCCTCACCAGTCTTCATTTCAGAGACATTGCCCTCATGAAGTACCATGCCACCGATCAGCTGCACATCAAAGTGCCGTTGCCCCAACGTTCGCGTAGCAGCTTCTCGTACAACAGCAAATGCGTCGGGTAAAATCTTGTCGAGTGTTTCCTTTTGTAGGCGTTGCTTGAGCTTTTCCGTTTGCGACTTGAGCTCTTTGTCGCTCATCTTTTTATACGTATCAGCGAGTGCATTTACATCCTTCACACGCTTTCGTAAACGCTTTAGCGTTTTTGCTTGTGGGTCACCCAAAACTCGCTTCACAATTTTCTTCATCAAAACTCCTCAGTCGTGTCAGCTGTAAAAGACTAGTACTTATTGTACCCCAACAGGGAGAAAATACCGCAGTATTTTTCCCAACACCTTTTGGCTATTTACGGCGAATTCTTGCCAGTACACGCCGGTGCAATTTAAAAGTAGAGTGCTTTTCTTTGTATTTTTTAAGCTGGTTCTTGAGCTTTGCCTCAACAATATCAACAGCTGCAAACATATTGAGTGTTGCCTCTTTCGTCATAATCGTATCGTGCGGCAGATATAAGACAACTTCACACACACATTCTTTTTTGTTCTTGGCTTTGGTTTCTTTTAATGTAACTTCGGCATGAGCGCTCTCGCGTGCATGCTTTGGCAAAAAACGATCAAGCTTGCCGATTTTTTTTGTAATGTACTTCTGTAGCTCTGGCGTTACTTTGGTGTGAACTCCGGAAATCTCAAGTTTTTCGATCATATAACCCTCCTTTACAATGTTGTTTTGCCACCAAGATAGGGCTGCAAGGCCTTTGGTACTGCTACGGCACCGTCCTGCTGCTGGTGGTTTTCAATCAGCGCAATTGGGATTCTACTCATGGCAGCGGCGGTACCGTTGAGAGTATGGACATACTCCACTTCCCCACTATCGTTACGAAAACGAATGTTAAGACGTCGCGACTGATAATCCGTCACATTCGAGCAGCTCATAAGCTCGTGATACTGCTGGTCTACTGGGCTCCAGTATTCAATGTCGTATTTTTTATATGCTGGGCCTCCGAGGTCACCCGCTGCAATGCGGACTACTTGGTACGGAATCTCAAGTGCTTGGCACAGTTCTTCCTCGAGACCTACAAGTTTCAAGTGCCACTCTTCACTTTCCTGTGGCCTGCAAAAAACATACAGTTCGAGCTTGTTAAACTGGTGTGTTCGGTACAACCCACGACTGTGCTTGCCATAGGCTCCAGCTTCCATACGGTAGGCCGGGCTGAGCCCCGCATACAGTATGGGAAGATCGCCCACATCAACTATTTCATCAGCATGGTATCCAGTTAGGGGTATCTCGGCAGTTGCAATAAGATTGAGATCTTCGCCCTCAATCTTATATATTTGTTTTTCTTCACCACGAGGCAAAAAGCCGGTACCCTTTACCGTCCGCGTGTTTACCATGTGTGGAACCATCATGCCAGTGAAGCCATGTTTTTCAGCCACATCAAGCGCCATCTCGAGCACAGCCAGCTCAAGCTTTACGAGCGGTCCTTTCAGATAGTAGAACTTATTGCCAGCCACTTTAGCTCCACGCTCAAAGTCGATCAGTCCGCGTTCTTCACCCCACTCAAGGTGATCAACAACAGTATCAGTTCGCGGCGTCCCCCAATTTCGTTCTGGCTTATTCGCCTCTTCTCCCCCTTCTGGGGTATCATCCGGAATAACATTAGGGACTTCCTGGATGAGCTGCATAAACTCAGCTTCAACTGGTTCTAATGCTGTTTCTTGCTGGGAAAGTTGTTCTTTTAATGCCTTGCCCTGAGCTATCTGTTCTGCATCCGGCTGCGCACCTTTCGTGCTGGCCGCCAACTCGTTCCGTTGTTGACGCAGCTTTTCAATTGTACCGAGAAGCGCCCTGCGCTTTTCATCCAGCTCCAGGATTTTTTCGATGTCGACTTTTATATTTTTTGCCGTGGTAGATCTTTTTACCAAGTCTGTATTCTGGCGAATAAACTGTATGTCTAGCATAATTCTATTATAGCCTACCCTGTCTTCTTTTTCGGCTTGATTGCCTGCAGGGTCAGTTCTGTGCGCTGACGTGCATACGTACAGTACTCACAGTCTTTTGTGGGGTCCATGACTTGTCGACCTACTGCCGGCATATCGCCTTCCATGCATTTTTTCATAGCAATAATAGTGGGATCAACCCAAGCATCATCGCCCGTGTAGGCTATAACTTTGGTGCGAAACTCTACTTTGTCAAAAAATCCATCCAGGTCCATCCGCCCATTTGTATACACAAAATAGCCGGTGTTGCTGACGGTAAACCCATTTTGTCGCAATAACCATTGATAAATCTCCATTTGGCGCTTATATCCAATTTGCCACGCTGCATCCAGATTTACGTCTGCCGATTTGGCAGTAGCCTTATAGTCAACCACGATAAGTTGGCCATCCTCATCCACCCAGACATCATCTATGGCGCCAAAGATATGCAAATTCGTAGGCTGATGAAGCGTTGTTACACCGGTAAAGTTGTGGCGCCACTTATCTAGATCTTTGTGTTGCATTGGCACAGCTTTTATCTGGTTATCCGTCATCCATGGGTGTGGCTGCTGTTGTTGGCGATAGACATCAAACTCTTTCTTCATCAACTCGTCGATGGCCTTGTTTATCTGAAAAGGCGGGCTTGATGGACGAGTAATTTTCAGCCGTACATCGAGCCAGAAACACCGAGGACATTGTGAGAATAATTCTATCTTTGAACGTGAAACCTTGAATGTCTCCGTTTGCCCTGGCCTGAACGGCTGTGATTGCTGACGCATATAACTCATCGTGCAACTATTGTAGCAGCTGCGGCGGCGGCTGTTTCTGCACGAAGAGTAAAATCATGTAAATCTAAATGTTGCAGTTTTTGCACTTTGAAGAAATCTTTCTCATCATCACTCCAGCCACCCTCCGGCCCAACTAGTATCGCTACTTTTTCACTGCCAGCTGCTTGCACGTCTCCGCCCTGTTCACATATATAGATATCTGCCTTGCCCCTCAGTTCTGCGATCGCAGTCTCTGATGTCAGTGGCTCTCTTATACTCGGGATGTCGCTCCGGCCACACTGTTCTGCCGCTTCGATAACAATTTTTTGTGCACGTTGTGCATTGAATCCTGTCTTCTGGCTTCTGTCAGCAAGAATTGGCCAAAAGTGACTAATCCCCAACTCGGTACACTTTTGGAGTACCCAATCGTTTTTATCTTTTTTTAACAGCGCCCATAGTAAGTAGACCTCGCGTTTCGGCTGTTTTGTCTGTAGTTCTGTAACGAGTTGCAGATGCGCTTCACTACTACTCATCTCAACGATTTTATATAACCGCTCGTGATGCTCCCCATCAAACAATACTAGTTCTTCGCCAGGCCTAAAACGCAGTACGCGATTCCATTGATTCAGCAGATCTTTATCGTGAACCCAAAAATCATGCTCGAGCACGAACGCCGAACCAACATAAAAACGATGCAGCTTCATGGTGCTACTTCAGCAAGCCAACGATCAGTGTTACCGCAAACGCAACGCGTGTTGCAATAGACAGTACGGTATAGTTGCGCTCTACGAAAAGATACTCTTTCCAATTTTTATCTTTCTTGATGTATCGCCACTGGTTGAGCGCTAGCAATGTAAAACCTGCAAGCAGCTCAACGTACAACGCATACACGTACCAAGGGGCGCGTACCGCTGCAAAAAATGGAGTCGCAACAGCACTAACTGCGATAGGCAACCACGGTAGTGCACCCGTAAGTAGGCTGGTTATAAAAATGGGCTTTGCAAGCTTTTTACCATCAGTCACACTTTTTTCAGCAAGCCACCCGAGCGAACACGTCACAACCATAAATCCACCAACTAGTTTTAAGGTTGCGATGTCGTGCAATCCTGATAGCAAGGCAACTACACCCATCATGAGTGCGCTCGTCACCCCCAAATCTACCCAGCGCCATGGCATCACACGTTGTTTTACCGCTTTCTCATATTGCTTCTTCAAGCGCGTCAGATACAGTACCGGTAAGATTGTCGACAAAAGCAAGGTTGCAAAGACGAGCCACTTGATTGGCAGATCAAGCACTAGGCGTGCGCCAGGCACCAGCACTGCACTCTTTTGGCTTGCTAGTACGTCTTTTGCTAAATGTCCAATACTGACAGGAAATGTTGCGTTTGCCATAAGCAGGACTGCGAGAATTGCCAGGCCCACATAACCGACAGCACTCCACGTATATAGGCGCTCTAGTTGTAATTTGAAATCAGGTTTTTTACTCATGCGCTAACTATACCATATCTGGAACATCAGTCGACGGGCGCGTACGGAATATGACACATGCCTATGCCGGTCTTTTCAGTATATTTTTGGTGGTACGCTTCTGCGGGGAAAAATCTAGTGGCTGCGGTTATCTCAGTCACGATAGGATCTTCAAAATTTCCCTGCGCTTTCTTTTTAGCATCCTCGGCAGCAGTTCGCTGCTCTTGGCTATAATAAAAAATCGCTGAACGATAATTGTCGCCAATGTTTGGACCATCGCGGTTAAGGGTCGTGGGATTATGCATTCTAAAAAAATGTCTTAGCAGTGTTTTATACGTAACTTTTGAGGCATCGTATTCAATCAATACCGCCTCGGCATGCCCGGTTGTATGTGAGCATACTTGCTCATAGCTCGGGTTTTCAACATGACCGCCCGTATAACCCACTGTGGTGCGCACCACGCCGGGTACTTCATCAAAATAATATTGAACCCCCCAGAAGCAACCAGCTGCAAACAATGCTTTTTCTAACCGCCGGTCAAATGTTCCTTCACCAAATTTCATACGATTATCTTTTTTAGATCACCATGCAGTATCGTAGACTGCAACCCAAAAACTTCTTCATACGTCGGCATATCCGCAGTTACGTCGTTCAGAACATAAATTGGTTTTTTCAAATAAAATGCGAGGCCCATTTCGATAATCACGTTTGGCCCCACATAACCTGGTAGCCCATGCTTTTCATCATTTACCACCAGTACTGCGTCACCCTTCTCTATTTCTTTGAAATGATCTTCGATATAGAAAGCCTTTTTATGAAAATCTTCTGGATTTTCATACCATGTCTTAACTGCCATGACATCGTAGTCCCCCGTTTTCTTCATGCGACGACAGTCAAGTGGCACAACTGCGGTATAACCCTGTTTTTCTAGCTTTTCAGCAATTTCATTCACATGTCGGTAAAACGCAGCACTGGAACATAGCACGATTACCTTTTGCTGCATTATTCGGTCCTAAGCGCTTCAATTGGATCAAGCTTGGCCGCCTTGCGCGCCGGCAACCATCCTGCCAGCGTGGCGATCAGCATGAGAGCAAATAGCAGAGCCAACATCTGAACTGGCTTAAACACCAGTAAACTGTTGCCGTCACCAAGGTCGAGTTTTTTTGTAATCCATGGGTTTAGTGAGATACCTAAGATCAAACCCGTAATCGATCCAATCACTCCTCCAAGAAAACCAATCCACGTCGCCTCGAGCATAAAGAGCCGACTCACATCGCGACCACGCATACCCAGTGCTTTCATCAGGCCAATTTCACGAGTCCGCTCCAGTACACTAATATATTGTGTATTCACAATTCCAAACACTGCAGCGATTAAGGTAATGACGCCAAAGACCAGCACGATACTCTGAAGAATCGTGACAATCTGCGTCAACGTTGTTTGCGTGTCTTCTACGCTGCGTACGTTATATCCTGCCTTTGTTAGTCTGTCTTTGGCAACCGTCAGCTGACTGGCCTGGTCACCGTTTTTAACTCGTGCGTATATGATCAGGAACTTCTGGTAGTCCGGGGTCCCTTGGGTAGTGAATTCAGATAACCGCTTAGCCTCCGGATTACTAACAAGCAGTGGCGCAACGCCAAAACTAAGACTTGTTGCTGCTTTCGCACTGACCGCACGGATAGTGTATGTTGTCGTCAGCGTCTGGAATTCATTGAGCAACTTCGGGTCGTTCAGATTGGTTGCCCCTGCTTGTGCTTTAGACAGTAGCTGCTGCGCTGCTGCTTGACTAAACGGTTGTCGAACCACCAGTGTCACTGTTTTGCCAACAGCCTCCTGAGCATTGGCAAAGCCAAGCGGGCCCAGATATGCATCGGGAATCAGTATTTCTTTGTCAGTTATATCACCATTTTTGGGGAGCGACCCGGCTTTTGTCTCGGGCCGTTGCGCCCCATTGTAAGCTTCGGCGCTAGCAGTCAGTCGTTTTTGCCCCTCACGCGTAATATATTGCACACTCACTCGGTATCCTTCTCGTACCTGTTCAATCCCTTCAGTCTGACGCACTTTTGTTACATCATCTTGTGTTAGACGTTTTAATTGAAATGTCTGACGTCCGCCCCCGATGGTACTAATCGTATCGTCATATTCCTGTGGCGAGCTTGTTGATCCGTTATTGAAAATGTTAGCGTCCCGGGCCACGATCAGTTCACTCGGATCAAAATTGCTCTTTATCAAGTTATCGGCATACTTTGTCGCCCCATTACCAGCCGCCAATGTAAGTGTCAGCGTGAACCCTCCCACACCTATGGCCAGGGCTGTCAAAATAGTGCGGATTTTTGCGCTTTTCAGGCTGCGGCCCGATCGGCGGACTATGTCACGAATATACATATGCTCACACCTTGCCTTTCTTGGCACCACTAATACTGTAGACCTTTCCGTCTTTCAGGCTAATTTGTATATCACATTTGTCTGCCAGTTCTTGGTCGTGCGTCACAATTATGAGCGTACAACCGAGTTTTTTATTCAAGCTAAAGAGCTGTTTGACAATCAGATCACCGGTCGCACTATCTAGATTGCCCGTTGGCTCATCGGCAAATATCAGTGTTGGCTTATTCACGATTGCCCTCGCGATAGCCAGGCGCTGCTTTTGCCCTCCAGATAACTTCCCTGCTTGTGTGTCGATCTTGTCTTCCAACTCAACGGCAGCTAGGGCCCGCTTAACCATTGAGCGTCTGTCGCGGCGCTTCACTTCTGCTATTTCAAGCGGCAACATAACGTTTTGGTACGCAGTCTGATTGGCTTCAACAAAAAATGCCTGAAAGATAAAGCTCATTTCTTGTGCCCGAAAAGCATCCATTTGTTTGGGCTTCATGGCGTGTAGATTACGCTTATTAATTGTGACTGTGCCCGATGTTGGGTGGTCAAGGCCACTCATGATATGCATTAATGTAGACTTACCCGAGCCACTTTTCCCAACAATAGCCACGGTACTAGACGAAGGAAGTTCAAATGAAACGTCTTTTAACGCCGTAAAACGGTTTTCCTTTTTCCCGTAAACTTTACTAACACCCTCAACAACAATCATTGCTACTAAAGTATAGCAGTTAACGTTTGAGTTGAAGCCTATCAATTAGCCAGTCTCTAGGCAAAATGCTCAAGAAATAGCCGGCTCGAGGCCCTGATTTTTTTCCGATAATTACTTGGTATAAGGCAGCGAACATATCTTTTGGTGCCAGGCCAGAAGAATCTTTGAGATCATACACGGTTTTATGAAACCACTCGCCATCAGCATCCTTAGGTGCGGCAGCAACTCGCTCACCTAAAGTCTTAAGAAATGTCTTCTGCACTTCATTCAAATCAGTGACCGTAGATAGACCCTCAACAAGCGCAAACTTCACGTCATCAGGCGCTCGTTTTTCGAGCCACGCATCAATAAATGCCAGCTCTCTTTTAATGACGTCTGCATCAGCTTCAGCTACCTTGGCGTGCTCTGTTCGCTTGATAACGTCAATCGTTTTTGCGACGTCCCTCAGCGAGGCCTGATAGCTTGCCACCAAGTGCGAAAATGGCACACGGCTCACCGTCTGCTGCCCTTGTCCGTGCGTGCACACATATAGAAGCTGCTCTTCACTCGCTGTCTTATCTGGCTTTGCCGACAGTGCAGCAAACTCATCCATTAGCTGCACAACACCTTCGACAGGGTCGAAGTATAGTCGCTTCTTTGGTTCTGAACGTAAGATGAAATATCGTATAACTTCTGCCGGCATAATGGATGCGCCTTCCGAGGCATTCAGCCCTGTGCCCTTACTTGCGCTCATCTTTTTGGTATCGCCAGCCATATTGATGAAGTCGTACGGTACGGGTAGTGGCGCTGGCGCCTCAAAGACATCCTTCATGAGTTGCACACCAGTATCGTACGAACCGCCCTTTGTTGCATGGTCACGACCAAATGGCTCAACATTAATTTCCATTAGCCACCAACGCGCTGGCCAGTCTAGACGCCAATCGAGTTTTACCTCGCCCTTTGCGTACGAAGTTACCTGCTTTTTACCGTCTTTATTCATAAATGTAATCGTTTTTTGGCCTGCATCCAGGCTAACAAACGGACGTTTTTTCAAATAGCCACCTTCGTTGACCTGGATGGGTGACCACTCGTCATCAAGTTTGCGCCCCGAAATTACTTCAAGTGCTTCTCGTGCTTTATCAAGCCGTTCAAGTGAACGTTCAACCGCTGGCACAAAAAAGCCAGCACGATACTTCTGATGTGAGTGGATAAACTCAACTTCAATGCCAAGGGTCTTGCAGGCATCTACGAGATCTTGCAGGAAATACTCTGCGTATGACTTTTTGGAATTGTCGGGTGCGGGGATGTCGCACAAAGATTGCCCCAGATATTTCTCGTAGTCGGCTGGAATATTCACTGGGATTTTACGCAAGGCGTCTAAATCATCAGAAAAATATATATGTCGCGCTTTCCGGCCACGACGGCGCAACTCTAGCATAATTGCATCGGCTGTCACCAGCTCACGCAAGTGGCCTAAATGATACGCACCGCTGGGTGATCCACCAGACTGAACAAGCACCTCCCCGTCAGGGTGTTGTTTCTCGATTTCATCTACAAGTTGGTTTAACCACTGCATAATCTTCTGGGCATTATACCACTCTATTGCTATCTGTTAAGAAGTGACAGCTCTCGTCTAAAGCAAAAACTAACGCTTGTCGTGGCCAGAGTAAGCTACGAACAACGCTTACTTGATTTCGGCAATGGTGTAGGTCGTGGTCTCGGCTGGGGTTACTATCTCAACAGCTTCGCCGTGTTTCTTGCCCATCAGCGCCTTACCAATTGGAGATTCGTCAGAGATTTTACCATTCAATGGGTCGGCCTCTACCGTACCAACAACTTGAAATTCTTTCGTGCCACTTTCACCCTTGAGCTTAACAGTAGAGCCAAGTTGTACTTTGCTATCGCCCTTTGGCTTGGTGATGATTTCCATGTTTTGTAGAATGTTCTCAATTTCAGCTATGCGGCTTTCAACTTTCTCTTGCTCTTGGCGTGCTGCGCTGTACTCAGCGTTCTCAGCCAAATCACCAAACTCTCTGGCTGACTTTATACGCTCAGCAATAGGACCGCGCTGACTCGTTAAGTCCTCAAGTTCTGCTTTTAGCTCGGCCACCCCGTCATTGGTTAGAAAAAATTGTCTTTTCATCCTGTGATTACACGTCCTTTCAGGTGCTGATTTTCTGATATCCCCACTAGATTATCAAAAATTATAACAGTTGGGCTTTAGTCGACCAACTTTTTTATAAGTTTCTCTGGTGATATATTCTCTGTCTCTGTTTTTGTACGATGTTTCAGCTCACAACCGTCTGCTTGCAAGGTCTTTTCACTAATAACAACGCGGTATGGAATACCGAGTAAATCTGCATCTGCAAACTTAGCTCCAGCTCGTTCGTCTCGGTCGTCATACAGAACTTCAATCCCTGCCGTCGAGAGTTCTTTATACAACTTGTCGGCTGCGGCAACGACCTTGCTATCTTCTCCGAGTCGAGCCAAATAGACTGTAAATGGCGCGATATTCTCAGGCCACACAATGCCCTTTTCATCTGCAAAATGCTCGACGATGACACCCATCAGCCTTGTTACGCCGATACCGTAGGATCCAAGAACCACGCCTTTTTTCTCGCCTTTTTCGTCTAAAAAATATAGATCCAGTTCTTCGCACTTTTTTGCACCAAAACTAAAGATATTTCCAACTTCTGCTGCACGCACCTCTTCTAACTCATCACGCTTAACGCCAAGCTGCTTCATGACCTCTGGTGTTAATACTTCTTTGTTGATGGCTAATTTCTTCGCCTTATGAACGTAAATGGTGTCCTCACCTGCTTCGGTGACGGTCTGGAATTCATGACTAAACTGCGTAAAGGCTCCACCTGACGCGAATGTCAGATAGGTATCGGCTCCAAGACCTATTCGATCAAAAATCTTTAGGTACGCTTTTGTGACGCTGTCGTAGAACTTCTGATGCTCATCTTCAGTGCGCGAATACGAATACAAATCTTTCATCACAAACTCGCGCGTTCGCATAATACCGCTTTTTGCCCGCGTTTCATTGCGCATCTTTGTCTGGAACTGATAGACATTTGCAGGAAGATCACGATAGCTCGAGACAAAATTGCGCATCATATCAGTAATAGCCTCCTCGTGTGACCATCCAAAGCCCACATCAGTGCCATTCTTCAGAGTCGACTTAAACCAGACATCAACCTTTTCATCATCCCAGCGGTCAGTGCGCTCCCATAACTCACGACGTTGTAAGCTGGTCATAAGCATTTCTTGCCCGCCCAGCGCGTTCATCTCTTCGCGAATAATACCTTTGATTTTTTCTACTACTCGGAGCCCGAGTGGTAAAAACGCATACACGCCTGCCATTTCTTTATGTATATAGCCAGCTTTGATGAGTAACTGTGCATTTTTGGCAGTCTCGTCTGCCGGTATTTGTTTCCGTGTTTTGGTAAATAACTGTGTGCTCTTCATAACTATTGGTATTCTAGCACGCCTAATTCAGATGCAGGATAAACAGCCCGACAAATGCAATAGAATTTTTAATCATATGAAGCCCGATCGAAGCCCACAAGCTACCAGTCTTTTCCCGCAGGTAAACCAAGACCATCGACAATATAAAGGTATCGGCGGCTGCAGTCCACAGTAACGCATTACCACTACCAAACTGCAAATGAGCTGCGCCAAAAAGAATACTTGTAATAATAGCCGCTGGTAGCATGCGCATTTTTTTTCTTAAACCCGTATATAAAAATCCCCTGGCCACAATCTCTTCTACAATTGGCGGCAGTAGCACGAGGCTT
>OMJO01000024.1 GCA_900299395.1 bacterium | reverse complement strand
TGATATGGCACAAAAGCTGCCACCTTTGTTACTCGCAATACAACCGGTTATGACACCACTTGTCCGTACCAGTAAATCTTCATCGCCAAATGCCAACTTCACCTGCAGCTTCCAGAGCGAACCTTGTACATTTGAAAGTGAAAATGCTGCCAATCTGGTCTGAGCTGGCACCATCTCTAGCCCTGAACCTGCGACTCCATTACCGTTGACCTGTATGGGGCCCGGCAGGGTAACCGTACCAGTACTAGCGGACGGATCACTCTGTGTGAGATTTGCTGGTATGCAATGAACAGGGTCTACTGCAGTATCTCGCCACATAGCATGAAGCGCTTGCTTCTTGACTGCAATGTACGTACCTGAAGATAAACCATCTGTCACCTGCGTATCAAGAGCATACGAATACCGTTTTTCACCAATGCAGAAACTTCTAACTGTTAAGCCACCATACGTAGCCGTAGCGGTTGCCGAAGGGATAGTACTGCCAAACTTTACCTGATCGCCAAGTTCATCAATAACACCTCTGGCAGCGTCCTGGGTTTGTGAACTAATAATCCCTTTGTGGTAGGTATTGCCCACGTTGATCATCGCTGTTGCGCACAGCAACAGAATGACCGAGAAGATAGCGGTTGCAACCATTAGCTCTACGATAGTGTAGCCAGCGGTAGAATGTAGCGACTTCATGGCGATTGCCTATAGATTAGCGTAACAACATCTAGGCCGGCAGTATTGCCGCTGTTTGTATTACCACTTGCGGTTAAGCGACCAGCAAAAACATAAAACGTGTGCGTCTTACCATCAGTACTTGGTAGATACGTAAAACCAGCCCTGTACGGGTACAAGGAGTCTACATTACCTCCCGTGGGAGTACCATCGTCATAGTCAAAACTACCGTTTTGATCAACAGCACAACGTGAATCAGTTGGGCTAAGTACTGGAGATTGTGCAGGAAGATCAGTTAATAGCTTGATACTCGCACCGTTATTGAGTAGACAATCGCCGGCAGGCGTTGGGAAAGCAGAAAATGCCGTGGTTGGGTTGGCAGCTATATACTGTTTTAGACGCTGAATCTGCTGTTCGGCAATCTTTAGCGCTTGCGTTCTCTCTTCGGCAACACGCACCTGTATGAGGCTACGCCTTGTGATACCATACGCCGTACCAAGCGCAAAACTGACAATGGCCATACAGATAAATACCTCTATTATGGTGTCGCCCCTATTGGTAAGTTTTTTTAGTAACTGCATGCTGGTGTTCCATTACTCGTGTTATCAACCATATCTACAGCACTGACGGCATCGTCTATATGAAGCTCGGCGACTGCACCGCGGCCATGATTGCCAATAATAAGTGCAGCGCGACGACCGCTTGTGCCCTGCCCATCTTCCTCAAGACAGATGATAATCGTAGGATTCAAGTTGAACGTCAGCGTGTCTAGCGAGTTGATTTGATTCACGGCATTATTTGCGCTGGCCGGCGATAACGAAAGACCGTCTGTGATAGCAGTATTACGAATACCAATGAGGTCAGTGCTAAGGGCTCCGGATATTGATGATTGATTATACTTTGGGAAGCTCGTAAAGAAACCCACGCTACCGGGTGAAGGCACGTTCGTATCGGTGGTTATGATATCGACTACACGCAAACCACCCTTGAGTTGTTGTGTTTCTGCTAGATTTACAGAAGTCGAATCATCAACTCCTGCCACAGGGTGAGCATCGGCAATATTAGTTATCTCCGCACCGCTGCTATCCAGACGAGTTCCGACGACGGTAATGACGTTAAATTTATCCGCAGTTCGATCGAACTGCAAAACTTTACCAATAAATGTACAGTCGAGGTTGGTTCCTTGGGTCCCTCCGGTGTTGCTTGTAAAGTGAACGCGACTCCCCGCAGACCCAGACAGAGAGCACTGCACCCCCGATCCTGCTGCGGTGCTCGAGGGATAATAACCTGACGAGACATCGTTTAAGAGGTCAATGATATCTGACTGAAACTCTCGTACCGATTGTGTAAACTGAGCTTGGTTTTGTTTACCACTAATGGTGGCATAGGCGACCAAGAATAACACCCCTGTTACAGCTACTACGATCATAAGCTCAACAATGGTGTAGCCAGCACCCCTCTTAGTACCACCGTTCATACCCCTAAGTATAGCACAAGCGTTATGGGGTCAAACTATTAAAAATGTTCTGGTATACCAGTGTAATATTGCACTACCAACAAGCTTCACAATTACCGCACCAACAATAAGAAACGGACCAAAAGGAATCCTCATATTAGTCTTGAGCTTTCGGGTAAGAAGTAGCGGTGATACATAGAGTGTTCCAAGGCTGGATGCGACAAATATGAGCAGGAGTGCCTGGGTTGGACTTGCCAGCATCAACCCCAACAACGCACCAAGTCGTACATCTCCCCCACCGATCCACTTTTCGCTGGAAACCTGAAAGAGTACATAAAAGATACCCCCGCCAACAGCAAATCCGTACAAGCCATCAAACAGAAGTCTCGGACCACCATCAAAAAATACTACCTGTGTCATCAAACTGGCCAGTGCAATCCAGAACAAGGGGTAAACGATCTTGTTTGGCAAAAGCATCCAGCGCAAATCATAGACAAGCAGCGCTGCAAGCCCCACCAGCAGAATCAGCCATGCACAAAAGTCGATTAGTCCGGCGCCATGGAGAGTCACTGGCCAAAACGTGTATGAAACAACAAAAGCTGTGCTGAGGCCTACTTCAACCAGCGGACTATCGGCGATGGATTTACGACAGTAGCGGCATTTACCGCGTAGTGAGACCCAACTCACTATTGGGATGAGATCATTCCATGCCAACTGATGACCACACTGTGAACACATTGAGCGGCCACGCATCATTGAGAGCTCGCGTTTTCGCTTGCTACTCAACTTCTTCGAGCCTGATAGTTCGTGCAAACGCCAAACCAATGCGTTCACAAAGCTACCCGCAATTGCTCCAAAAACCCCCAGCAATAGATAAATCATAAGCAATACTATACCAAAAAGCGACTCATAACGAGTCGCTTTTATGGTTTTCTGAAAACTTGGTTTAGTTTTCTTGGCAAACTTGCTGTGTACCAGCGGCAGTGTCGATCCAGTAGACGACAGCTACGCTTCGTGCAGTAGCAGTTGCGCTACCCGTACCAGAAGTAGGTGCGAGGTTACCATTGTTCGTGGTATTACACTTCGCATACGTCTCGATGTAGACATTAGATACGTTAGTACCTGCAGGTGAGGTCGCTTGTGAAGTGTTCACCGTGTAGATAATGTTGTTGGTCGTACCGTTAGACTGGTAGTAACCCAACTTAACCTGTGTGGCGCTTGCAGTTGTTGCTGATGCAAATCCTGGAGCACCTGAACCAGTAGCGTTCCATACAGCAGGTAGCTGACCACTGTTGTTGTTACTATACTCGGTGATACCACCCAAAACTGCAGACACGTCATTCTTGCGCTGAGTGTTCCTTGAGTTACGCTGCAAGGCTGGTACTGCCAAGAAGATGATCAGCAGAATCAGACCTGCGATAGCCAATACAATCATCACCTCGATGATAGTAAAGCCATCCATTCGTTTTTTAAGTTGTTTCAGCACGTTAATGCCCTCCCTTTGTATAAGTTAATTACCCTTATGTAACAGATACTACGACGCTTATGCTTAAAAAGCAAGCTATTTTATGACCCCTTTACCCACAAGTCCGTACACTGGCAACAAGATAGCGGCCACAATGGTCATAGCCGCGACGCCAAGGGCAATCATCATGACAGGTTCGATGATAGTCGAGACGTTTTTGATCTGTTGATCTACTTCTTTCTCGTAGTAACTAGCCACCTTTTCGAGCATGGCTTCGAGTGCACCAGACTGCTCGCCAATCCGGATCATATTGGGCACGAGTTCAAGAAAGTTGGGGTCATTAGATAGTGAATCAGATAGCGCCTTACCACCTTTTACCATATCACCTGCTTTTCGCAGTGATGAGGCGATGTGCACATTATTCACAGCTCGTGCGGTAATTTCTATGACTTGCAGCAGAGGCACACCAGCCGCCACGAGCGTTGTTCCCGTCCGAGCAAATCGGGCCATGTACAACTTCATGAACAGTGGGCCGATCGGCCATGCCTTCATCTTTGCTTTATCAACGAAGCGACGACCACCGACAGTACTCATCCAACGCGTACCGAAAAAACCAGACAATGCCAAAAAGATGAGGAATACCCACCAATAACGGGTAATCCCGTGTGATATCCATAGGAGCGCAACGGTAATAAACGGCAAGTTGGCCCCCGGCAAATCTTTATACAGCGTTTCAACCTGCGGTAACACCTTCACGATCATGAAACCAACGACTGCTGCCATGACAAACAAAACGACCGCCGGATACACCATAGCACCACGAACTTTGCTCAAGATCTCGGCGTCTTTCTCTTGCTGATCAGCTATTCGCTCTAAAGACTTGTCGAGCGTACCTGAGGCTTCACCGGCAGCTATAAGGCTAACGAATATTTCATTAAACACATCTGGGTACTGTCCAAGTGCTTTAGAGAACGATGATCCTGCTTCAACATCACTAATAATGCGCCCAATGATGACCTTCAGTGGCTTACTGGTTGTCTGGTTCATAACGTTGTGCAAGCTCTGTACCAGAGGCAAACCGGCATTAATCAACGTTGATAGCTGACGCGCAAAGAGGACCCGGTCTTTAGTGCGAACCCGATTGAAAATCTTTCGAAACCCTTGCGTGACATCACTCTCAAGGCTGATCTCTATAGGTGATAAGCCCTGCTGCTTGATGGCTTTAGCGGCACTCGCTTCACTATCTGCCTGAATGGTAGATTTTACTTTTTTGCCAGAGGCTGAGTCGGTTGCGACGTAGGTAAATGTGAGCATTCTATCCTCTCATGAGACGATCAAGTTCATCAAGGTCTACTGCATAGTTGCGTGCTTCGTCGTAACTAATAGTGCCGGCGTGGATAAGGCTAACGAGTGTCTTGTCCATGGATTGCATTCCATATTCTGCCCCCGTCTGGATAACAGCCTCTAGCTGGTGGCTCTTTCCTTCACGGATGATGTTACGGACGGCTGGTGTTGCTATGAGCAGTTCGGCGGCGGCAACACGCCCACCACCAATCGATGGGATAAGCCGCTGCGAACAGATAGCCATCAAGATATTCGACAACTGTGCTCGAATCTGTGGTTGCTGGTGTGGCGGGAAGACGTCAATCATACGGTCGATACTCTGTGCAGCCGAGTTAGTGTGTAGCGTTGCTAGCACCAAGTGACCAGTTTCCGCGATTGTGATAGCTGCGGCGATTGTTTCAAGGTCACGCATCTCACCAATAAGCACAACGTCCGGGTCTTCACGCAAGCTACTGCGAAGTGCAGCGCTAAATGAGTACGTGTCATAGTGCACTTCACGCTGAACAATAACTGACTTCTTGGATCGGTGCGTAAATTCAATGGGATCTTCAATGGTCACAATGTGCGCTGCCCGCTCCATATTGATCTTATGGATGATAGCTGCCAAGGTTGTTGATTTACCCGATCCGGTAGGCCCTGTCACCAAAACAAGTCCACGTGGATAATCAGCAAATTTGTTCACAATCTGCGGCAAACCAAGCTGTTCAATAGTCAAAATCTCGTTGGGAATTAAACGTAAAGCAGCCGCTAGGTTACCTCGTTCGTGGAACGCGTTTACACGAAAACGGCCAAGGTCACCAAAGGCAAAACTAAAGTCAAACTCTTTGTCTTTTAGCAAGATCTGCTTCTGGTCTTCATCAAGAATGGCAAACACAAGGTTTTCTACGCCTTCTTCACTCAGGTTACTCGTCCCTGGAACGGGCACCAGCGAGCCGTCCACACGCAGCATTGGCGGCAAACCAACTTGAATATGAAGGTCGGACGCTTTGCGCTTTACAACTTCTTCCAGTAATAGTTCGATTTTTGGATTGTCGTGCATCTATTCCACCTCCTTAGGCACTGTCCTCTGCAGCAACTCTGTTAACTTCCGTTATGCTGGTAGCCCCAGCCAGAGCCTTCAAGTAACCGTCTTCACGCATCGTGAGCATTCCCTGCTCTTCCTGCGCTGCTTTTTGAATTTCACTACTGGTTGCGCGTTTCAGGATCAATTCCTGAATCTTTTCGGTGACTTCAAACACCTCATACAGACCCATACGACCCTTATAACCACCCGGGCTTTCAGTAGTATCTTTGCCCTTAAACAAAGTATAAGCGTTATCACCCCTCAGTGGCAAATTATCATAGCCTAAATCTTCCCCAACCTTCTTACGATCTGCTTCACTGGCTGGTAGCCACTTACCGATAGTTGCATGTATCGCCTCTGTTTCAGTCTTGTCTGACTTATAGGGCCCATTGTCTTGAGCAATACGACGCACCAAGCGCTGTCCGATAATAGTATGTACGGTTGAGGCTATCAGAAACGGCTCAATGCCCATATCGAGCAGACGGGGCAAGATGCCCGCAGCCGAGTTGGTGTGCAGCGTCGAGAACACGAGGTGCCCCGTCAAGGCGGCTTGCACCGCCAGCGTAGCGGTTTCTTTGTCACGAATCTCTCCAACCATCACTACATCAGGGTCTTGACGCAAGATAGAACGCAACCCAGTGGCAAATGTCAGACCGACAGCAGGATTAACCTGGATTTGATTCACGCCTTCCATCTTGTACTCTACCGGATCTTCGAGGGTGACAATATTGATAGTATCGTTCTTGACCTCCTGCAAAAGAGCGTACAGTGACGTACTCTTACCCGAACCAGTAGGCCCAGAGGTAAGTATCATGCCATTGGGTCGCTCAAGACCTTTGCGAATCGCCCGCAAAGCGCGCCCGCGGTAACCCATATCCTCCAGCTTGAAACTGGTACCTGACTTGTCTAGCAAACGAATCACTACCTGTTCGCCCCACACCACTGGCGCTATAGCGATACGAAGGTCAATCGGCTTATTACTCACCCGCACCGTGAACTGACCATCTTGTGGTATACGATGTTCGTCAATTTTTAAGTTAGATAGGATCTTGATACGAGAAACGATTGGTGGCTCGGTCGCCTTGGGCAAACGCATCATCTCACGTAACACCCCATCGATACGACAGCGTACAATCAGTTCTTTTTCGCGAGGTTCGATATGGATGTCACTAGCTCGGTTTTTAGCAGCATACTCCAACATGGCGGTTAGTACCTTACTGATTGGTGAATCTTGGACGATACCTTGTACGTCCTGCTCGTTCGGTTCCTCGTTCGTAACCACAAGATTCTCAATATCTTTTTGCTCTTTCAGAAGGTCGCTGGTCACTTTATTGTCTATGTGGGCCTTGTACTGCCCTAGTACTTGACGAATGCCACCCTCACTTGCAGCATAGACTTTTAGCGGTCGGCCTATTTTGTTCGACAAAAAATCAACGGCCTGCACATTATCAGCATCAAGCATGGCAACCACCAGGCGATGCTGCATCTCACCAAGCGGGACAGCCATGTAGCGTTCTGCAAACTCCTGCGGGAGTAGCGCTAGAACATCGGGCGATATCTTGACATCCATAAGATTCACGTATGGGACCTTGGTTGCCTTGGCGATGGTTTTGGTCAGGATCTCATCACTTACATAATTGCCACTTACTAACAATGAAAATAGTGGCATTTTACTGCTCTTGGCCTGCTCTTTTAACGTATCGAGTTGTTCAGACTTTAGGACACCATCAGAAACCAACAGATCCTCGACTTGCTTTTCAGTAGTCGCCGACAAAACACTCATGTCAGCATCCTACTGAAATGGCTTCGTGTTAGAGTCTTCCCCAATCTTGATAAGTCTCGTGGGATCAACAGCATCCTTATTGAAGTATTTCTGATCGGGCTTACTGAAGTCCGCTGAAATCTGAGGTACGACTTCCACCTGCTCTTTCCTGTTTTTTGGCGAGCTTATCAGCATACCTGACAATACATAAGAAAGCGCTGCGCTGATTGCCACAATCACGATGATTAAAGCGATGTCTTTTTGCTTCATTTCACATCCTTTGTGGTAACGTTAAATTTCTTGGTTGGCTGATAGTACGTATTAGCGGATATGAAGTACTTCATCTCTGATTCTGTGCCTTCCAGATTAACCGCCTGGAAAGAAAATGGTCGTATCGAACGCTCCAATAACTTGGTGAGATCTTGAACTGCCTGATAATTACCTGTTATACCAATTTGGAATGGAACTTCTATCGGTTTTACCTCGCCCGACGAAGTGGCCTTATCTTGCGCAACCTCATCATCACTTCCTGCAATGGTATCAACCTTGAAATTACTATTATTCGTCAGCAGCTTCTCCAGACTGGCTGTTAAGGCCGGAAAGTCATACTTGCTTGGTAGTGCATCCAGTACGATACGCGCATTATCGCCATCTTTTTCGCCATTACCTTTAGGATTACCGCCAAGGACGTTTTCATTTGTCTCGATGAATGCTTTGTACTGTGTTTTTAACTCCTCAACAGCCTGTGCATTGGCAATAAGCTGCTTCTTGGCCTTTTCCTTTTCAGTAATAACACGCGATTGATATCCTCGTTGACTGATCAGTGCTCGACATGCAACCAGACTAAATACTGTGACAAACGAGGCAGCGCCAACAACTGCTACAATTGTGGCTGTCGCTTTGTTTACCTGTACTCGTTTGCTTGCTGCTGGTGCTTCTGCCATAGTAATTACCTCGTCGTTGGTGTTTGAGTAGTTGTTGATTTATCGAATACGGGGTTGGGCTTCTCTGTCTCGGATCGGGTACTGGTAATCTTGGGCACGACCAAATTGACCCCGTTGGCATCATCAAATATGGTTGCGTCAAAACTAAGGCTTATCTGGTATGTGGCTTTCTTCTTAGGATCTTTTTCGTTGGGGTTGAGGCTAAAGGATCCGAGCACAACTTTACTAAATGCACTGCGAGATGCATCCTCTGGCTTGTCGGCTGTAGCATATTTTGTGAACTTCAGTGTATCGACAAATTTGTTGATGGTACTGATCGCGTCGGCATTGCCTGTTAAGTTAATGGTGCTCTGCTTATAATCTAGGTCTAGCTTCTGGATCGAAACAGCGTTAGGAGTTATCTGCGGAATATAGGTAAAGAGCCTCGAGGTCACCGGCTTATCTTGATGCAATGTTGTAAGACTACTGATCTGGTTCTGCACGGTCAGCATCTTGTCCAGGTCTGCGGTTGACTGCAAGTCTGACGTCCGCGTCTTGATATCACGAGTAAGGTCGCTCAGGTGCTTTTTCTGAAAAACTGCCACACCCATATACAGCAGGATCAAGATAACAAGTGAAACAGCCCCAACAACAATCGAGGTCACAATCACTAGATGTTTAGTGCGACGAGCTTTTATGTACGTCAGCTTGATGTCTGGTAAGAGGTTGAACTGGATCATTCGTTTCGCTCCGCCAGCCCTGCTGCAACAGCAAAGTAATTTGACACTGCTAATAGTTCGTTCTGCCTATCTGCCGGGAAAGAAATATTACGCCACGCGTTTCCTATTTCTACATTGACGCCAAACTTATTGGCAATATAGAGAGGTAGCTCTGGAAGTGTTGATGCGCCACCAGTCACAATGATTCTATCTAGCTTAGACTGTATGTAGCGTGTCTGAAAGAACTTGATTGATTTCTCGATTTCGCTCATCAAGATGTCTATCGTACCAATGATAGCTTGGTGGATTTGACCTTCTAGCTTGTCCTTGCTTAAACCAAATTTGAAAACAAACTGTTGGGCCTGCTTCTCATCAATGTTCAGATTCTGCATAGCAGACTTGATGATTGCTTCGGCACCGGTTGGTATTGATCGAGTGAGCCGTGGCGCACCATTCATAACAATGACGAGATCGGTTGATTTACTGCCGATATCTAACACCATCTGCGGCGTCATGGCGTCTGATGCCACGACTGCCCGCGCGAGGGCCATAGTGTCAGGCTCGAACGCAATAACATTAAGCCCGATCGACTCAAGCATATCCAATCGACCCTCTATGAATGCGTTGGTCACGCTTGTGAGCAACACTTCAACTTTAGTCTTGTCTGTTGGTGAGTCACCAAGTAACGCCCAGTCTAGTTTGGACTCTTTGATTGGTGTAGGGATCATGGAATCAGCTTGATATTGAATCGTCTTACCAAGCTCATCGGGCGTAAGCCGCTCCATATCAACAACCGTGGTGAATACTTTTTGTGACGGAATACCTACTGCCACATTCCGAGTCGTAATCTTGGCCTCATTTAATAAATCGCGGATTACTTGAACGAGTTTCTGCTGGTCAGCCTTTGCATCACTCTGAGCTATGCGACTGTCAACAGGGGTGTACGCATATTTGGTAAGGGTTTTTGCCTTACCGCCTCCGTGCAATTGCACTAACCTAATATTGGTAGTACCGATATCTAGACCGAAAAAATCTGATACCCCACTCAGTATGCTCATAATTAAGCTGATTATAGCACAAGCACTATGGGCGCCCGCAATACTTTTATAGTATTGGCGGCAATGAACTCACATAGTCGGTGTGAAGCGTCGTATTGTAGCCTGGAATAGCATAGACTTCAGGTGAGTAATTTATGAGTTCTGATGCACAGGTACGCGTATTTGCGGCTACTGGACGGTTAGCGCAGTTATTGCGAGAGCCAGTTTGTGGTGATTCTCCACTGGCACTGTCACGGGCCGAGCCATAGGTACGCTGGAACTTGATCCGTTGTGCTACCAACGAACCGTTCACCACCAGCTGGTTATTGCACTGTGTGAACATATTGGATGTGGCTATGGCAGCGCTACCATTGGTACAAGTCCGGATAGTGCCGTTAGCGCCTTGGGCGACATAGATCCCGTCGAGCTGGGTGACACCTTTGTCTATGTTGATAGTACCGTTCACCACAAAGACAACAGAAGCTACCTGGTTTGCAGCACTCCAGCCGCCTGCTCCTGCATAGGTAATATTGCCGGTGATAGTAAGATTGCCGTTGATATAGATCGCAAGCTTTTTGCCATCAGCAATACTTTGGGTTCCGACGGTTTGTGAACCTGTTACCTGGTAGCTGCCATTGGGGTTGGCATTAAGAGACGCTAGGTTTGGTGGTGAGCTGCCAGTGCGATTACCCCAGTAGTTATAGGGGCACCATGACCCGGAGGTAAACGCACCAGGCGTACCAACACCCGTGTTGGCGAAATCAAGGCCGGTAGCAGGCGTTGGGGTGCTACCACGAAGATTGGCACTACTAAAGTTTGCCGGGAAACCATTGTCAATGGTGCCGAGTGAGAATATGCCGAGCTGGGCGCCACTGCCCTTCGTGTTGTCGCCAGTGGAAAATAATGCGTCCGCATAACCCGAGAAGCCACGAACATTACCGGTAGCTACCGTCCAGCCAGGACAGCCAGCACTAGCGCCTGCGGCGATATCTGATCCGTACATGCGCACATAGGGCTTATTCATGGTGTTGGCTGAACCACACGGGTTTGGGGTGGCCGCCACGCCGTTATACACCGCACTGAGCGTATAGGTACCCATTTGACTAGCCGTGAAACTCGAGAGAGTTACGTTGCCCGTACTTGCCGTGGAAAGGAGGCTTCCTACACTACCAACCACCACGTTATTAAAGCCAGCGATTGGGTTGCCCGCTGGGTCTCGTATAGTCACCCGCAGGGGCGGATTCATTAGGCTAGGAGTATTGTTTGTTATACGGATGGTTGGGGTTAGTTGACCACCCTGCTCAACGGTAGTTGGATTGAAGGTAGCCGTACAGGACGGAATACAGGCGGCGTAGTTCTGCGGTACGGCGTTATACCACGTTGATCCCGTATTACCATGCGTACGCGCCTCAACCCGCCAGGTCGTGGTAGAAGCATAACCAGACATGGGGACAGGCCAGGTGGCATTCACGCCGGGCCCAACAGTTTGTGACGCCAATGATGTATAGCCACCAGACGGTGGAGAAGAAGCATTTGTGATTCTATACTGCATATCCAACGTTCCCCCGTCCGGATCATTGGCCTGCAGGACAACTCGGTTATTATCACACTCCGCATATATGGCAATGTTGGGTGGCGCGTTACATGGTGCCAATATGTCGGCGTCAGAGAATGGCAAATAAAATTGAACGCCGTTGTTGGCATTGGAAGCATGCCACGTCCATGTATACTGCGTATTCGGAGTGATGTTCATGGGCGCCCCGATAAGCGATTGAATATTGGTACTACCGTAGAAACCCTGCCCACCCAAAAAGTTACTCTCAGTGGTGCCCGCCCAAAATGCATATTGTGAAGAGTTCTGCGACTGGCCAGTCGCATTATTGGTCATGGTCCAATAGATATCTGGATCGGAGGGTGTTGTAGACGGCGGACGGTCGGCATCAAACCAGGCTATCGGGAAACTTCCTCCACTGTAGTTACAGGGCGTCTTGAACGTAATTGATATATTGCCCGTGTTACCACTCCCCCCTAGTGGCAGATGCATCAGTGCTTGCGGATAGCTGGCACCATTGCTAAACGTTTCACCGAAACCAATTTTGGTAAAACTAGTTTGTGTAACACCATTACTCAAAAAACCAGTCGCCGACAATCTAAACCCATTCAAGCCACCCACGTTCTGCAGTACCATCACGTATAAAGTTCGGTAACCATCACTGGTAACCGGCATATTGAGCCCTGTACCACCGCCAGGACAGCCGTTACAGTGATAATACAGATTTGAAATGTTGCCTACCGCCGCTCCATCTGCTTGCCAGCAACTTGAAGTGTCTTTGTTGCCATTACTATCACTTCCACACACTTGTATCGTTACCTGCCCACCTACACATCCGCCCGGAGTGCCAAAAGAACTATAGTCAATTCCACTTTGGAAGCACAGATCCGAAGGGGTAATCTGATACACCATTGAGTTAGAAGAAAAGTTAACTTTTAGCACACTTCGCGGGGCATCAAGATACACGCCAGGAGAACGTGATGCAACTGCGTAGAGTCCGCCTCCAGGGTAGACATCAGTCGCAGCAGCAACAGACGCTGGGCGAACAAAACCAATAATGATAAAGACCAAGGACAGTATACTGACTGCTAGTATCGGATATTGGCGGATCAAACCTAGATATTTCTTCATGAAGCACTCGCTTTTAGACTGCCGTAGTCATACTGTCGCTCTTTGGTCACCTTATTTATGTTGTCGATGAATTTTTGGCCACCATTCTTATCAACAACTGTCAGCGCGTATTGGTAGTAGGCCTTCGCGTCAGTTGGCTTATTTGCCGCTTTGGCTGCCTCGGCAAACTGCACCGCATAGATAAAGTACGCCGTATCCTTGGATTCGAAATACTTCAACGTGTTGTTCATGCACTGGATATCTACCAACCCTGTACACGTTTCCGCGTAGAGTCCATAAATTGTATCGCGAGTAGCTTCGGGCGCCGTACTGTTATCTTTTGCAAGCTTATCTATCTTCACTTTTGCATCGGCAAATTTCTGTTGCTTGTTCAGGGTCCCGATTTCTGTAAGGGCCTTATCGAACTGGTTCTGTTTGTTCGCATCTGCATCACTCAGTCGCATCTTCTCTTGTTTGGTCGCTGCTTGGCGCAACTCTTTTGCTGTACCCTTATTACTGGCTCTAAGATAGCTGTTCCAATACCATACAAAACCAGCTGCCACGGCAAAAACCAAGCAGACAACTACCACTACACGTTTGTGACTTCCGATTTTAAGTATCTTCATCTCTCGTATGTGTATCCCACATTACACTATACTATTACCATATGCATTTTAGACGACTTGTCGCCTTAAAGCCAGTTATGACGTTTATTGTCATGCATTTGTTTTTAGGTTGGGCTATTCTGAACAAATCTAGCATAGTTGGGGCACTTTCCCTCTTAGGCATATATCTCAATCTCTGGCGAATTTTGAAAAAAAGGTACCGGATTGTATTCATATCGGGCGTTCTTGCCAATTTTGTATTCATGGAAACGGTCACCATATGGTTCGCATCCATTAGCCCTGCTGGCTGGTTGCAGAAAATTGGGCCACTAGATACCAGGGTATGGCTGCTGATAGTTGTTGGGGTGGCAAATCTTTTAGCATCTTTAGCTGTTGCTGTCATGATGCTGGTTTTTCGATACCTGCGTAATCACAATCTTATTAAACCCAGCGCTTTATCCGGCATTTACGGCTTTGCAATATTTATCATGGCATCTGAAATAATCCGTGCACTATTTTTCGCAATTGGCGTTCATGGCAACAACACGCCATTTAGGCCGTTTTGGGGCATATTCTCTAGCAGCATACTTATTATCAATCCCCTTACGCACAACGTCCCATCAATTTTTGGCTTTTGGGGCAGTAGTTTTTTCTTTAGTTTTACTGTCGTGGTGACCTATTTGTTGTGCCGAGGTATTTGGCAACGGAAAAACTATCGGACTTACCTATTTGCAACCCTAGTGATTTTATCTGTCATAGCCGCAAGCAACCTGCTGGTGCCCAAAAACCCGGGTCGAAAAAATCTTATACACGTTTTAGCTGTTTCCCGGCAGAACCACGCAACTGACTATATCGACGCACTATCCAGCGCCATTCAAAAAAATAAGAAACAACAAACGCTTGTTGTACTGCCAGAGTACGATAACCTAATCGCACCCGATGTACTGCTACCTCCTATTTTGGCAAACTATAGCCGGTGGCAAAAATTAGGAGACGCTGGGGTAGATCACACCTACTTTGCTGGTACCCAAGATGCCTTTTATAAAGACACCAGATATACGCAGAATTATCTCGTAAACGGACAGCGAGAATATCTGCAGAAAAATTCCAAACAGTTCCTGGTCCCAGGCGGTGAATATGTTATTGGGTGGGTTGATGGGATATTCCAGCGCGTAGATCCGGAAGCCGCTGGGGCTTTTGCTAAAAGCCGCGGGAGATACGCGATCGATAATAATGCCCTACAGGACAACCTAGTAAAAGACAGCATCAGCAAGCGTGTTGCAATCGCCGCCTGCTCAAGCACCCTCTACCCTACTGGGTTTCAAAAAGCAGTAAAGAATGGTGCAGATGTGATAACAATCAACATCTCGTATCAGCAGTTCCAGCACACAAAACAATACGAACAATTTGCCAACACGTTTATGGACTTTACGACATACGCCTATCAAAGACCCGTTATGAGCAGCGCAGATTATGGAGTTGCCACCCTGCACACGGCCGTCAATACCATTAGCTACAAGCGTGATGGGCCACTATTAATTGCAGAGATTCCTCGTCATAAATCCACACCGATATACGTGAAGCTGGGAGATAATCTTATCGTTGGTAGCTTGCTACTTGGCACTGCTCTAGTGGTCGGTTGGCAGTACGCAAAAAATCATAGATAAATAGACGAAACCTATAGTATTGGCGGCAATGAACTCACATAGTCGGTGTGAAGCGTCGTATTGTAGCCTGGAATAGCATAGACTTCAGGTGAGTAATTTAT
>OMJO01000023.1 GCA_900299395.1 bacterium | reverse complement strand
ATAGCGCACGCGGTATAATACATTTGATGGCAGGATATAAGGGACACATAGTAGGCGCTGTAGCTGTAAATATGGCGTACGTTAGCGTACTGCGTATGATGCCTACAAATCCGCTTGATTCAACAAACTACATTGTCACCGAATGGCAGTTATTCGCCGGACTTTTTATCGTTGCTGTATTGTTCGGATTGTTCCCAGACATAGATACAAACTCAATAGGTCAAAATATATTCTTTGGTCTGGCGTTTGTGGCCGATGTATTACTTATTGCGACAGGTAGATTAGAAGCGGCAGCATATCTTGGACTTGTGGCAATGACTCCAATCGTTGGCCATCATCGTGGTTGGACGCATAGTAAGCTGGCAATGTTTCTTGTGCCATTACCTATAATTCTTGTCCCGTATCTACACAATCATCAGATTTGGACCACTGGATTAGTTGTGTACGGCGCTGCAGTTGCTGGATACTTTAGCCACCTCTTACTCGATGGCCTTATTGTGAGATGGTTTGCTATACGTAGCGCCCGTGATTAGTGAAGTATAATATTTTTATGATTAGTGTGGTTTGCAGTGTCCTTATTGAAGAAAATGGGAAATACCTGTTTGTCAAAGAAGTAAAAGAAGAAGCTAAAGATAAGTACGGTCTACCGGGTGGGCGACTTGATCCAGGAGAAACCTTGGAAGAGGCCGCGCGACGAGAACTGCAGGAAGAAGCGGGTTATCGCGTAGAGCAGCTAGCTTTACTCACCATAAATCAGAAACCTCATACGCAACATGGCAATACGGTTATTAAGTTTGTATACATTGGTACGGATCCACGGCAACTTGATGAGCCACACGAGCTTGAAACGGCGTGGTTAACCATAGACGAGATAAAAAAATATGCTGAGCAGGGACGTATTCGAGGTAAAGAGATTCCAGCTATTATACGCGGAGAAGATACTGGCGTAGGATTGACAATAACCACGCATTAGTCTATAATATATATATGATTGAGCGCGGTCGTTTTGTTACGATTCACGGGATTGACGGCACTGGCAAGTCAACTTTAGTGCGCCACCTAAACCAAGGTCTTACGCGGGCTGGTGTGGAAAGTCGCGAGGCGGATTTGCTCCTGCATGCGGCGAGCAACCCCTTTCGTGAACAAAAAAAGACATTTGAAGCGATTGACGCCGAGGCGCAACTCTATTATTCATTGGGTTCTAAAGCTGTTGATCAAGCCGTTATCGTGGAGCAACTCGAGAACGGGATAGTGGTTATAAAAGATCGCTGGGTTATAGATGTGCTCGCTGACCAAACACATAAAGGTGCCCGTGCGACGGAAAATGTTTATGGCTCATTACTTCGGCCAGATATGGCTGTAGTTTTGCGGTGTTCCGAGGCGGAACGTCAGACTCGAATTGCTGCTCGTGGTGAGGCTACGCCTGAAGATCTCATAGCGAATGAACCAGGAACAAGGGCTCATTATTTTGAGCAGTACCTGTTAGAGCATATTGCTGAATCTGCGGATAGGCATATAATCCTTGATACGACTGATGCCACACCTCAAGAAATGGCTGACGTTGTACAACAAAATATACTCGAATAGCATGAAGGAAATTAGCAACGATACAACAGGTTTTGATACAGAGGCCTATTTTGCTGCCCAAATGGACAGCTTTACTGCAAGGATTGACCCGAGCGTGCCAAATGTTATTGAGTTCGGTGGTAAGCCCTTTGGGGATTACCATGCAGCACGAGTGCTCCCTGGTTACGACCCCCACGTAAAGGCTGACATCATACAGGGACTGCGTGATACCATGGGCCGTACTGAATTAGCACTGGTAGTGAATGCTCAGGATTTGTTACATGATCCTGACGGTCGACGTGTTGCAAAGCGCGTGCGTGGCGACACGCAGCTTACGTATGATGAAGAAATTCTACGCATGGCAGATCAAGCTGATCGAGAATTTGGTCTTACGGTAGATAATGTGGTTGTCTCAGTGGTGCCACGCGGTCTAGTGCCAGTCAATGAAGATTATCTGGGGGGCTTTGCTGACCGGTTAGCTGCTAATTTTGGTCGGGTTCATCTTTTGCCCAAAGTCGACGGCTATCCCAACGCTATCCCAGACGATCAGGTAGTTACAAGGCTCACCGAGGTGGACCCAATAGCGCCTCACAGTAATCTCGTACTCATGAGTGCGGGTGGTGGAAGCGGTAAATTTGGGGTAGCTGCCAGCGAAATAGCACATCACCTTGAAACAGGAATAGTACCTAACTTTATAAAGTTTGAGACATTCCCAGTATTCGCGCTGTCAGAAGGGCATCCCCTTAATCAGGCTTTCTTGGCCGCAACTGCTGACTTACCAAATGAATTGACCACGTTGGTGAATGGGCTCACCAACTACAGTAAAGATGTAGAAAACCTTGCATTACTGCGGCAAATGATTGCGCAGTATCCTCATTTGTCGACTGGTCGACTGGAGTTTGTCGAGCCGACCGATATGGGTGTCAATGTCATCGAACGTGGCATTACAGATGTTGGAATTGTAGCTGCAGCTTGCCGGGCAGAGATTGGTCGGCGTATTACTCGATATGAGCAAGAAGTGTCACGTGGTGTAGAGGTCCCTGACACGCTAACACGTACGCAGCAGTATGCCGCTCACCTTGCACTTGACCAGTTAATAGCGTAAACAGGCTATACTATAGGGGTGGATCAAACAAGTGATGTGACAGATATTAAGGGGGTAGGCTCAGAAGTTGCAAAAAAACTGGAGCTGTTGAACATCAGGACAGTAGCCGATCTTGTGTACAACTATCCCAGACGGTACGACGACTATAGTCATGTGCAAAAGATAAATGCACTTAAACCTGGTCAGGTTACCATTCGTGCAGTTATCAAACAGGCCAGTGGTACGTATGTACGGCGTGGTATGCACATAACTGAAGCCGTAGCCAGCGATGAAACAGGTAGTGTTCGCCTTGTATGGTTTAATCAACCATACCGAGCGGCAGCCCTCAAGTCAGACGCGACATACTATATTTCTGGAGATTTTGCGTTGCGCCGCCAACGATTGAGTATTCAAAACCCTTCTGTTGAGCAAGAAACGAGCTTCCCAGTTAATACTGCGCGAATCGTTCCCGTATACCGCGAGGCAAAACAACTCAAATCTTCGCAGATTCGCAAATATATTCGAGAGATTTCTCCTGTTATTCAGAAGATTCGGGAGACATTACCGGTGTGGCTACTGCGGCAGCACAAGCTATTGAGTCGGTCAGAAGCCGTCATGGCTATGCATTTCCCTCAGTCGGACCGACAGTTGCATGCCGCCCAGAAACGATTGGGTTTTGAAGAAGTATTTGAGTTAACCTTGGCGGCACTACTCAACAAACAACAGCTGGCAGGTGAACATGCCGTCCATATACCGTTTGACCAAAAATTAGCGCAGGATTTTGTGCGACATTTGCCCTTTAAACTGACGGACGCCCAACGACGTACTGTTTGGCAGATTTATCAAGACATGCAGGCAAAGCACCCCATGAACCGACTAATAGAGGGTGATGTCGGTTCGGGCAAAACGGTCGTGGCAACCATGGCCGCGGTGATGGCTATAAAACAAGGTTTTCAAGTGGCGTTGATGGCTCCTACTGAACTATTGGCTCGTCAACATGCAGACACTATCTATGATCTCCTGAAGCCACTGGGGATGGCGGATACGCTAACTCTAACCGTAGGTGGATTAAAAACAGCCCATAAACGGGCCGCTCACGAAAGTATACGGTCTGGAAAAGCAAGGTTTCTTATTGGTACTCAAGCGTTGATCCAAGAGAAGGTGGATATGCATAAACTAGGTCTCATCATTGTTGATGAACAGCATCGTTTTGGGGTAGAACAGCGTAAGAAGTTACAGGCAAAGGCTGGCCACATGCCGCACGTACTCCACCTTACTGCGACACCCATACCTCGTAGTTTGGCGCTTACGTTATATGGCGAACTGGATGTTTCAATTATCGAGAGCAAGCCATTGGGGCGAAAGACGACTGTTACAAAGATTTGCTCCCCTAATTCCCAAACGCAACTATATAAAGAGATCGACAAACAACTTGATACTGGGCGACAAATGTTTGTCGTCTGCCCACTAATACGTGATTCAAACGTGCTTTTGGCATCGTCCGCGGAAAGCATTCACAAGAAGTTCAGCGAGGGACCGTTTAAGCATCGTCGCGTTGGTCTGCTCCATGGGAAAATGAAATCAGAGGAGAAAGAGCGCGTTATGCAACAGTTTGTGGGCGGCGAGCTTGACATTCTCGTTGCGACGACGGTTATTGAAGTTGGCGTTAATGTCCCCAACGCAACAGTAATGCTCATAGAAAATGCTGAGCGTTTTGGTTTGGCGCAGATTCATCAGTTACGTGGAAGAGTGGGACGTAGTGAACACCAGGGCTACTGTTATCTTATGCTTGGTGACTCACAGCCTCCCAGCCCACGACTTCGAGCGCTAGAGCAGTCGAATGATGGGTTCAAACTCGCGGAGTTAGATTTGGAGATACGCGGTCCTGGTGCGATTTATGGGACGATGCAACATGGTCAGCTTGATCTTCGTGTAGCCAAACTTACTGATGTACGCCTTATTGCGGCTGCCAGAAAAGCCGCACAAGAGTTCATAGACAAGCAGGAAAAACTGGTACACTATGAACAGCTAAACAGCCGCGTACAACAATTAAGAGCTGTTACTAACCTAAACTAACACATGTATTCAGGAACAACGTTAACTACTATGTCCGGGCGTGTCATTGGTGCCCATCAGAAAATTGACAAGGTAGCACGCAAGCACTTGTCTAAGCTGCTTGGTGTGGAGGATGCTCTTTTTCCTTCAACTCGTGCTATTTTGCACTTTGAAGGCAAAAACGGCCCAGACGCAATTAAACGTAAAAGCCCTGCCCAGGATGAGCCATGGCACTACTATAGTCCCTTCGATGAAAGTGACTCGCAACTGATCGAACTTATCAATGATCACTACGAAAAACTCGTGGCAGAATTAAAGGCGCATAATACCGAGCGTATTGCATTTGAAGCTGCTTGGTTGGCGCATGCGATAGTTGATGGCCTAACACCAGCGCACCACTATCCGTATGAGGAAAAACTCGTGGAGCTTCGCAAAGGCGAAGGGATTGAAAGTCGTACGACCATCAAAGAAAAACTCGTCATGCCCGGTGATACAAGGCGTGAAAAGGTGAAAAATAACTGGAAAATGTGGGGACCAAAAGGCCTCTTCACTACCCATGGATTATTTGAGCTAGGCGTGGCAACGCTTATAGCGCCCTTAGGCTTTGGGGAAGCTATTCCTTCGGCGCACGCCGTACAGGAGGTTAAAGAGATTGGTCTGATTGAAACGTTTCAGCGCAAAGCCAGAGAGATAGCAGTGTTGGACATGTATGACATGTACTACAAAAAAGGTTGGACGCCAAAGCTGGCATACCAAGTAAGACACAAACTGGGCCCAGCATTGGTCCAGATGGTGACAATAGCTTGGTACAGTGCGCTCGTTGATGCAGGGTTGTTAAAAAAATGAGAATAATCGCCGGGCGCATGGGCGGGTTACAAATTGCAGCTCCAAAAGGACATCGGACACATCCAATGAGTGACAAAGCTCGAGGTGGTATTTTCAATGTTCTCGGAGACATTGAAGGTTTTTCCGTCTTGGACGCGTTTGCGGGTAGTGGTGCAGTCGGGCTAGAAGCGCTCAGCCGAGGCGCAAAAGCTGTTACGGCTGTTGAGCAAGATAGGCAAGCCCATGAAGTAGTGGTGGCCAATGCAAGGGCTCTTGGCGTGGGCAGGGCGTTCAGGGCAGTGCATGCTTCAGTGGCAGGCTGGCTATCAACGAGTGCTAACGATCTTTTTGATCTTATCGTGGCTGATCCTCCCTATGATCGCCTACAAGAAACAACGATTGTACAACTACCGAGCAGGTTAAAAGACCATGGTCTCTTTGTACTGTCCTGGCCAACCCACCAAGACAAGCCTCGCATCGACGGAGTGTCATTATTGCGGACGCTAGTATATGGCGATGCTACCATATACATCTTTAGAAGGAACCAGAATATATAATGCTAGCACCTGAAGTTGAAGTGTCTGAAGGTGTCCGGACGCCAAAAATAAACATACCCGAGCTTGTTCTGGCTATGGATAGTACTGATGCGTTAACAGAAATACGAATGCTCCAGGGTGTTGGTCGCGCGGCCGGCCTCGTGAAACTAGCCCGAAAACGTGCTGTTGTACCAACAGGCGGGATTAATCGGCGAAGTTTTAACTGGACGTATGCCATGCAGATTGCGCATGAGCATTTTGATGTCCGCAGATTCATGTTAGATTTTAAAATTTTCGATGAGGCTGACACGGGTAGTATCGTGGCAGATTTGGCCTTATTGCGCCCCGATGTGATAAGCGTACATAGCCTAGCTGGTGGTGCCGCAATGCGTGGTGCAGTAGAGAATAAAAATATAAGTCGCATTGCAGCACATACTATAGATTCACGTACAACAAACGCAGAGTGTCGCACAGTACATGGCCTAAACCGGACCTCTCGTGTCCTACGGCTTGCAGAGCTGGCTGTCAGTAACGGCGCCGACATTGTTATAGCTCCTGCCAATGACATGGGAACACTTCGTTGTCGCTATCCTGATGTAACACTTATGGCTACTGGTGCTGTTTTACCGGGTGACGATCCACGGGGGCATGAGGGGGCCATGGCGCCCTCAGATATTCTAGAGGCTGGCGCAGATTACTTTGTCATGGGGCGTGCTTTTGCAGCAGTAACGCATCCAGAGGATGTTTTGGAAGCACTGGTCGACAACCTCAGTTAAATTCGGTACAATCGGACCGTTACATGCGGATGTGGTGGAATTGGTAGACACGCTAGCCTTAGGAGCTAGTGCCGCGAGGCGTGAAGGTTCAAGTCCTTTCATCCGCACCAACGTTTTGATGTAAACTGAAAGCAAGCATGGCACTACCAACACAACCATACAAAGGCGCGCGAGATTTTTATCCTGAAGATAAGCGCGTGCAAAAATATATGTTCGCAGTTATGCGGCACGTCGCTGAAAGCTTTGGCTATGAAGAATACGATGCCCCTATCCTTGAGCCGCTAGAAATATACGCCGCCAAAACGGGAGATGAAATTGTAAACGAGCAAACCTATATGTTTACCGACCGCGGCGGCAGACAAGTTGTGATACGCCCTGAGATGACGCCAACTGTCAGTCGGATGGTAGCGGCCAAACGCCAAGAACTTGCTTATCCGGTCCGGTGGTACTCTATTCCAAATTTATGGCGCTATGAACGCCCACAACGTGGCAGATTACGCGAGCACTGGCAGTTGAACGTAGATGTGTTTGGCATGGCAGGGGTCGAGGCCGAGCTTGAGGTCATCCAGCTGGCTGACAGTATCATGCAGGCTTTTCGAGCAAAACGAGAAATGTACGTCATCCGTTTAAACAGTCGCAAGCTCATCGACAGTCTCATGAGGGATTATCTAGAACTTGATGACGTGCAAGCCATAACAATGGTGAAGTTGATCGATCGGATGCACAAAATCGATCATGCAGAGTTTGTGGGGCAGGCTGATGGTATCTTCCATCCGTCACAAAGAGAAGCCGGAGCTACTGAGCGCTTGATGGAGCTGTTGAAAATTCGAAGCCTTAGTGAGCTGCCTGAAACCGTCCAAACACACGAAGCAATTCATCTCCTCCAGACCCTGATTGATAGGCTTGAAAAAGCTGGCATAACGAATGTAACGTATGACCCGACACTCATGCGAGGCTTTGATTATTACACTGATGTCGTTTTTGAAGTGTTTGACACAAACCCCGAGAACAACCGCGCTATGTTCGGGGGTGGTCGCTATGATGGCCTTGTTGGTTTGTTTGGCGTAGAGCCGGTGCCAACAGTGGGCTTTGGCATGGGCGACGTGACGCTGGCAAATTTCTTAGAAACACACCATCTATTGCCCGAACTACGTCCTGAGATAGACGTATATGCTATATATATCGGTAATGTAACAGAGGCCGCCAGTAAAGTGGTCAGTGAACTGCGAGAGATGGGACTTAACGTTGCTGTTGGAGATGTGCAAAGTAAGATGGAAAAGCAAATAAAAACAGCTGTCAAAAAGGGCGTTCGTTATGTACTGTTTATCGGTTCCAAGGAGTTGGAAAGTGCGCAGTATGTCCTCAAAGATCTTAAGACTGGTAACGAAGAAACCCACAGCCTGCAACGGCTTGTGAGCATCGTAAAGGATTACCGACAGGCGTGACAGCCACCAACCATACCATAACGGGTATTCTGATTGCTGCAGTCGTAAAAGAGCCCGCAGTTGCGCTACCCGCGGCATTGGCTTCACACCTTCTGCTTGACATGCTACCGCATTATGGCGGCAAAAAATTGTCTCAAAAATCGAAGAGATTCAAAATAATGTTGGCTGTTGACTGTGGTGTGGCTGCCAGTATTCTTTTTTTGGTGGCGGCTGCGCAACCCACCGGGTGGCTGCTTATGGTTAGCTGTGGTATT
>OMJO01000022.1 GCA_900299395.1 bacterium | reverse complement strand
TCCAGCAAAGACTTGGCACACGCGACAAATTGTTGAAACCAAAAAGTCGCTAGCTAAAGCAAAGGTGGAGGCCTAATCATGCGTTATCACGAGCTACAGACCACCGCTAATCGTACAAACCGCCGTGTCGGCCGAGGGATTGCTGCTGGACGTGGCAAAACCGCTGGGCGAGGCACAAAAGGACAGAAGTCTCGTACAGGCGCAGGACGGCGTCCTGGCTTCGAGGGTGGCCAAAACCCTTTGATGCAGCGACTTCCTAAACTGCCAGGCTTCCGTTCAATTCGTCCGAAAGCAGAACTAGTCTATACGGGTCAAATCGACGACATTGGTACAATTGTAGATAACCACACTGCACATAAGGCAGGTATTCTTTCGAGCCCCTACGTACGAGCAAAACTAGTAGTAAACGGCCCCGTTACCAAGAAGGCTACGGTAAAACTCCAAGCAGCAAGTGAGTCCGCAGTTGCTGCCGTAAAAAAAGCAGGCGGCACTTTTGAATTTACGCCGCAAATTGCACGTAGCAAAAAAGCTAAAGACACAAAATAGCTATCTATAGTTGTAAAAACTGCTGAATACCTAGTGTCTAAAGCATGACTTCTGTATACTAGTTGCAGCTATATGAGTTGGAAAGTAATTTGGCAAGCGCTCAAAAACAAGGACATGCGGAATCGACTTTTGGCGGTGCTGGGCATGCTGCTTGTTTTTCGTATTCTCGCTCACATCCCCATTCCGATTGGTGATCCACAGACACTCAAGCAAATTCTCGAAAACTTGTTTAACTCGACCAAGTCCACTAACAACCTCTTAAGCTTTATTGATGTGTTGTCGGGTGGTGCTCTCGCGAATTTCTCCATCATGCTTGTAGGCCTGGGTCCATACATTAACGCATCAATCATTATGCAGTTACTTACCCGAGCTATACCAAAGCTTGAGGCACTCAACAAAGAAGGTGAATTTGGCCGGAAGAAGATTAACCAATACACACGGTTACTGACATTCCCATTAGCACTCGTACAATCCGTAGGCGCCATATACCTCGTGCGACAAACTGCTGCCCGCGTAAGTGGCATTGGTGACATCACGGCACACGCAACTGCAGCACAGTGGGTATTGATGGTCGCTGCTTTAACAGGCGGCTCGATGCTTCTGATGTGGCTGGGTGAGCTTATTACAGAACAGAGTGTCGGGAACGGCATCTCACTTGTTATTACCGTAGGTATTGTGAGTCGTTTGCCTTCAACAATTTCTAGCGTGGCAACGTCAATTGTTGACAACAGCAAGAAGCTTAGTATCTTTGGCAAAGAGTTGCCAATCAATAGTCATGAGCTGTTTTACGGAGTTCTCCTGCTCGCTATTACTATTATTGTTACGGTACTCATTGTTAAGCTCAGTGAAGCCTCGAGGAAGATTACCGTACATTATGCCAAGCGTGTCCAAGGCAACCGTACCTATGGAGGGGTGACCACCATTCTTCCCGTAAAGCTTATTACCGCCGGCGTTGTGCCTATTATCTTCGCGGTTGCATTTCTGAGCGTTCCAAGCTTTGCTGGGCAGCTTATGACGAGTTCTCAAAGCCAGCGGCTGCAACATATCGGCAATAATCTTGTGCAATGGTTCCAAAACCCGAGCCCGCAAACTTTTCAAGCCGGTGGCTTTACACCGTACATTTATCCGGTCGTTTATTTCTTGCTAGTATTTATCTTTACGTTTTTCTACACCAGCATTACGTTCAATGCCAAAGAAATTGCCGAAAACCTACAAAAACAGGGAGGCTTTATAGAGGGTGTCCGTTCCGGTTCGCAAACTGAGAAATATTTGTCAAAAGTAGTGAATAGATTGACCTTATTCGGCGCCCTAAGCTTGGGTCTGCTCGCGCTGCTACCAATAATTGGCCAGATATTCCTAAAAACCAATATTGCGATCGGCGGTACCAGCATTCTTATCCTCGTCTCTGTTGCCCTTGAAACACTGCGAGCCATTGAGTCGCGGGCGCTCATGGTTACATACGATCAGTATGCAGATTCTGACTTTTTCTACGACTCTTCTGAACCCGCACAAGCAGGCACTGGTGGCCGAAGACTGCGTTTTTTAGCAGGTAGACGTAAAAAGTAACTAGCGGTAACAAGAAAACACTTTACAGACAGTGGTGAGAATGCTATACTCACTTGACGTTATATTTATGGCAAATAACAAGGAAGTGATCGAGTTGTCCGGAACCATAGTCGAGGCATTGCCTGGAACTCAGTTCCGAGTAGAGCTTGAAAACGGCCATAAAATTATAGCTCATGTCGCCGGAAAGATGCGGAAACATTACATTCGCCTCGTTCCAGGAGACGGCGTTACGGTCGAGTTGACCCCTTATGATCTTACTAAGGGAAGAATCACCTATCGCAAGTAACTATCAACTAAGCAGTGAGTCATTGACCATTCGCAAAAAGGAGCAATGATCCGCATGAAAGTGCGTGCAAGTGTCAAGAAAATCAGTCCCGATGATAAAATCGTCCGACGTAAAGGGCGTGTCTATGTCATTAATAAACTTAAGCCCAAGCACAAACAAAGGCAAGGTTAGTATATGGCTCGAATTTCTGGTGTAACGATTCCTGATGGTAAACAAGTGCATGTTGCACTTACCTATGTGTACGGCATTGGCCCTAAGACTAGCGTTGATATTCTAAGTGCTGCTAAGGTTGAGCCTACCGTTCGCGTGAAAGATCTGACAGATAGTGAAATCTCACGGATACAAGACTTTATAAACGAAAGTTATACCGTTGAGGGTGAATTGCACCGTGTTGTTGTTGGTAATATCAAGCGGTTGAAGGACATAAATAGTTACCGTGGGCTTCGCCACCAGGGCAATTTACCAAGTCGTGGACAGCGAACCCGCACTAATGCCCGTACTCGACGTGGTAAAAAACTGACTGTTGGTGGAACGGCTAAGAAAGCACCGTCTAAGACGTAGGACTAATCATATGGCACAAGAAGTAACCACAAAACCAGAAGTCGCAGAAGTTGTAGCCACAGAACAGGCAGCAACTCCCACATCAGCACCCAAAAAACGCAAAACCAAGCGCTCTGTACCTGTCGGACAAGTACATATTCTTGCAACGTTTAATAACACCATCGTTAGTTTTACCGATAGCAAAGGTGGTGTACTGGCTGCCTCAAGTGCTGGTGCTTGTGGGTTCCGAGGCTCTAAAAAGGGAACCGCCTATGCTGCACAGGTCGCCGCGGAAAAAGCCGGCCAGCTAGCAAAACAGCAATATGGCTTGTCAAAAGTCGAAGTATTTGTAAAAGGTGTCGGTTTGGGCCGCGAGGCTGCTATCCGGAGTCTTATGAATCTCGATATGAACGTTGAAAGCATTAAGGACGTTACCGGTGTTCCACATGGTGGCGTTCGACCTAAGAAAGCACGAAGGGTATAGGAGTTAGAATTATGGCAAAAGATACCCAAAGCATTGTAAAAATGAGTCGCCGTGAAGGCTACGCGTTGCACCCTAAGGCTCACAAGGCATTAGTAAAGCGTACGACAATCCCTGGCAATCACGGTGGTCGTAATCAGCGCAACAAGCCAAGTCAGTATTCACTCCAACTGCGAGAAAAACAGAAGGTAAAACGACTGTATGGCCTACTAGAGCGTCAATTTAGTAAATTGATGTCTGAAGCTGACCGCAAAGAAGGTCAAAGTGGCGAGTTATTGCTGCAGTATTTGGAACGAAGACTCGACAACGCTGTATACCGCGCCGGGTATGCATCGAGCCGCCGCGCTGCTCGTCAGCTTGTCACCCACGGGCACTTTATGCTCAACGGCCGTCGTGTAGACGTGCCATCCATTCGTCTGAAGCCGGGGGATGAAATAGTCCTTCGTGACCATAGCAAGAACAATGAGTATTTCAAAAAACTTGATGACGTAAGTCCTGCACCAACAGAAACACCTAGTTGGATAAAGGTAAATCGCAAGAAGATTGAAATAACTGTAACCGGCCTGCCAACTCGCGATGAAGCAGAGCCAGAGATTAATGAACAACTAATCGTGGAATACTACTCACGATAGGAGAGGCAAGGAGTAACCTTATGTCAAAAAACATCCACACACCAGGACTCGTCAGCACAGACGACCACAGCGCCACGAGCGCAACATTTACCATTGAACCGTTACACACAGGATACGGCATGACTCTTGGTAATAGCTTACGACGCGTGCTTCTCTCCAGCATTGCCGGTGCCGCTGTCACTGCTTTCAAGGTTGAAGGCGCAACCCACGAATTTACTACTGTCAAAGGCGTCAAAGAAGATGTCGTTGATATTATGCTGAATCTCAAAGGCCTCCGTTTCCGCGTTTTTGGTGATAATGATATACACACATTACGAATTGTAAAAAAAGGCAAAGGTGCTGTAACAGCTAAAGATATTCAAGCGACAGCTGATGTTGAAGTGGTCGGCAAGGATCACGTTATAGCTACCATCGATGATGACAAGGCATCACTTGTTATGGACATCGTTGTCGAGACAGGCCGCGGCTATCGCACGATTGAAGAGGGCTCAGCCAAGAAAGCTAGTGACATGATTGCCGTTGACGCAGTCTTTAGCCCTGTACTTCGTGTTCGATACAAGGTAGAGAACACCCGTGTTGGTCAGATCACTAACCTTGACAAGCTTATCCTCACTGTAGATACTGACGGGTCTATTACGCCGCGTGATGTTTTCGAAGAAGCCGCAGCTATCCTTGTTAACCAATACACTGCTCTTGCTGGTCAAACGCGTGTAGAAGCCGCTGCACCACTAGGACACGCGAACGCTGAAGCCCAAGCTGATGAGTCAGACGATATTACTGAGCTGAACACTTCCATTGAAGACCTGAACCTGTCAGCACGCACGACGAATGCCCTCATTAATAATGACATTCACACACTGAAAGATTTATTTAGCCTTGGAGACACCGAACTCCGTGAGCTAAAGGGTTTTGGCAGCAAAGCACTCGATGAAGTTAAAGAAAAAATGGCGGAGTTGGAGCTTTAGTAATGCATCGGCACGGATATCGAGGCAGGAAGTTTCACAGAGAGCGAGATCAGCGCGAAGCACTGATCCAAGGCTTGGCGGACTCACTTATCAAGTACGAGTCTATTGAAACTACCCGAGAAAAGGCCAAAGAAGTTGTGCCGTATGTCGAGCGCTTGATTACAAAGGCGAAAAAAGGCGATTTGCACAATCGAAGACAAATTATCAGTGCGTTGCACACCCTGGAAAGCGCCCACAAGCTTGTTGATGAAATTGCACCCGAACTGAAGGGTCGCACAAGTGGTCACCTGCGAATTGAACGCCTTGGCTTGCGCCGCGGTGATAACGCACAGTTGGCACGTGTAAGCTTTGTTGATGACCTGAAAGAAGCACCGGTAGCTAAAGCAGCCGCTCCTGCTAAAAAGGTAGCACCAGCAAAGCCTAAGACAACTACTACGACGCGCAAGAAACCAGCGACAACCAAAGCTACAGCTGTGAAGAAAGAGGCTAAATAATGAAGACTTTTAGTGCAAAACCAAGCGATGTAAAACGCGAGTGGTACGTGGTTGACGCCAGTAAAGCCCCATTAGGCCGCATTGCTACCCAAGTCGCCACCCTGTTAACCGGCAAGGGTAAACCTATGTTTACACATCACATCGACTGTGGTGACTACGTGATAGTTATCAATGCCGGGAGCTTGGTAACAACAGGCAACAAGGGTGAAAAGAAAGTATACTATCGCCACTCACATTACCCAGGCGGCATTAAGTCGGCAACCCTCAATGAACTTATGGCTAAAGATCCAACACAAGTTATTACTAAAGCTGTCCGCGGTATGTTACCGGTCAACAAATTGCGAGATGAACGCCTAAAGAGACTAAAAGTATACGTTGACGCAGACCACAAGCATGAAGCACAAAATCCTAAAGAATTCTCAGTGAAAGTAGGTTCATAATGGCTGCCAAGAACTATTATTACGCACTAGGACGTCGCAAAAGCGCGACTGCACGGGTCCGTCTTATGAATGGAAAGGGGAGTATCACTATTAACAATGCCCCTGCACATGAATATTTTGCGACTAGCAAGTCTTTGCTTAATGAGCTACAGAAGCCCTTCGCTGCCCTAGAAATTGAAAATAAATATGACGTTACGGTTGTTGTAAGCGGTGGTGGACACCATGGCCAAGCTGAAGCCATTCGTCTTGGCATTGCTAAGGCACTTGCCCTCATGAATGAAGACCTTAAGAGCACGCTGCGCCGTGCTGAACTGCTTGGCCGCGACCCTCGCGAGAAAGAACGCAAGAAGTTCGGTCTCAAGGGTGCCCGTAAACAACGTCAGTTCACCAAGCGTTAACCCGTCTTCAGCTTCGCATCAGTCGAAATACTGCTCTGATTAGGCTATAATAACTCTGTTATGAGTAAACCAGCCATATTAACCGGTCTTAGGGCCAATAACGACCTACACATTGGCAACTACTTTGGTGCATTGTTGCCCTTAATTGATATGGCAAAAAAACAAGCTGGTACATACCAGATCCTGCTAATGATGGCTGATCTGCATAGCTTTTCTACCCCAATTGACCACACAAAACTACACGATCAGATCCAAGATAATTTACGTACATACATTGCGGCTGGGCTGCCGATAGAACAAGAAGACATCTTTTTATTCAGAGAAAGCTACATCCCAGCGCATTCGGAGCTAATGCATATCCTTGACTGCTTTACTGGTGTTGGTGAAATGGGGCGTATGACACAGTATAAAGACAAATCTGCCAAGATCGGCACCGATCGGGTCAGCATGGCACTACTAAATTACCCACCACTGATGGCAGCCGATATTTTACTGTATGACACTACCTATGTACCTGTCGGTGACGATCAAACTCAACACCTAGAGTTTACGCGGGACATTGCGCAGCGTATGAATAATAAGTTCGGCGAACTGTTCACGCTGCCTAAGCCCGCACCTGAGCAGCATGTTTTTTTTGGCAAAGACCAAGGGTTGCGTATACGTGACCTGCAAGATCCTCAGAAAAAAATGAGTAAATCTGATGAATCTGGAAAAGGAATCATCTTTATGCATGATGAGCCCCAAAAAGCAGCACAAAAAATAATGAGTGCTACTACTGACAGTATCGGCATGATCCATTACGATCTTGAAAAACAACCGGGAATCAGTAATCTACTACAAATCTTATCTCTTCTCAGTGGTCAAGGACTGCAAGCTGTCATAAAACAGTATGAAGGCCAAACACAATACGGGCCATTAAAATCAGCTGTTGCAGCAGCACTTGAGCAATTTCTTACGACCTTTCAAAAAGCTTACGATGAGGTTACAGACAAGACTTTGACGGATAAATTAAAGAAGTCCGAAGAAACCCTCAACTCAATTGCAAACAAGAAACTCGCCCTTGTCCAGAAAGCTGTCGGTTTGCGGGGCTAATGAGTATCTACCATGTACATTCAGGCGAGGCTGGACAAAGACTCGATGTATTTGCTCATAATAAAATTCCTGATTTAAGTAGATCGTCCGTAAAGAAGCTCCTTGAAGATAAAAAGATTTTGGTAAACAAGGTTGTAGAGAAGCCAAGCTATCACATGCGGACAGATGATGTTGTGCGTATTGATTATGATGTTAGCGGCGTTGAGGCAATTCAACAACCGGACATTGAAATACTGTACGAAGACGATGATTGTATTGTTATGAATAAGCCCACGGGTGTTCTTACTCATAGTAAGGGCTCGTTTAATCCAGAGTGGACTGTGGCAACTTTTATCCACGATAGGCTTATTGATATGTCTGGTGAACGTGGTGGCATTGTACATCGGCTTGATCGAGCGACTTCAGGCGTTATCATCGCCGCCAAAACACACGCAGCCCTTTCGTGGCTCCAGAAACAGTTTAGTCAGCGAAAAGTTAAGAAATCATATTTTGCGATTGTGGACGGGCATTTGCAAGAGAGTGAGGCTGTTATAGAGATGCCTATCGAGCGACACCCCCGGACACCAAAGCTGTTTCGTACAAGTGCTCAAGGAAAACCGGCCACTACGTATTATTTTGTGACAGAGCGAGGTGAGGAGCACGATCTAGTGCGACTGCAGCCAACAACGGGCCGGACACATCAGCTAAGAGTGCACATGAAGCAGTTGGGCCACCCAATTACAGGAGACGCACTCTATGGCGGCACAACCGCGAAAAGACTATTTTTACACGCGCATAGCCTGGAAATCACGTTGCCTTCACGAACACGCAAAGTTTTTGAAGTGCCAATACCATCAGAATTTCGTACAATGATGACACATGATAAAGGGACTACTCTTACACCCACAAACTCGTCAAGACATTGAGAGATTTGTTCAATCACCAAAACACGCATTACTGATTACTGGAGGTAGTGGCAGCGGGAAAATGACAGTAGCAGTGGATGCTGCCTCAGAAATCCTCTCAGTTGACCCTACAACACTTCAAGATTATCCCTACTTCATGACCATCCAAACAACCCCCGTAGGGATTGACCAGATTCGTTCGATCACAACCTTTTTGCGCTTACGAACAACAGGATCGCGCACTATTCGTCGCGTCATTATTATCGAAAATGCCAATACCATGACCACTGAAGCACAGAACGCACTTCTCAAGAGTCTTGAAGAACCTCCAGCGGACACACTTATTATTTTACTGGCGGATAGGGCTCAGTCGTTGCTACCGACGGTAACCTCACGTGTGACCACGGTACCCATAAAAACACCATCTTATGACGCAATCAAAGAATACTTTAGTGAACCGGAAAGTTCCCTTATTGTTGCGCACGCATTAAGTGATGGGAAAGTTGGCCTTTTGCAAGCTCTGTTATCGGAAGATAATGATCACCCCTTGATTCAAAAAATTACAGAAGCAAAAAAACTTCTCCAGATGACTACATATAAGAAACTTATCGAGGTGAACACACTCGGCGCAAACAAGGATGAGGCTCGAAAGCTGCTTTCTGCCCTCAAACAAATAGCAACCGCCGCACTTAAGCAAACTGATGATCCAAAACATGCACAAAGATGGCATCGTGTCTTGCTGCAATCACATCGCACGGAAATACTACTTGATGAATCAGTGAATACCAAGCTCGCACTGACTGACCTGATGCTAAACTTGTAGTATAATTACCGGTACATATGTACGAACTTATTTTAGTTCTAGGAGCAGGTATACTCGCATTTCGTAGTGTTGCAGTGCGCGAAGAAGAAATGACAGTACTTCCTCGCCGCATAAGCGACAAGCTGGGTAAACTGTGGGATATTGCGCACCAGGGCATGCGTGAGAATCGATTTCTCAGGGCTGAAAAGGCCTTACTGACTATTCTCAAGATTGATCAAAAAAATGCTGCTGCTTACAATCGTTTAGGAATTCTTTATGCAAAACAAAAAGAGTATAAAGATGCCATCGACTGTTTTGAGATCGCTAGTAGTATTGAGCCAACCGCATCGAGCTTACATAATCTCGGGCTTATTTATTACGAAACTGAAAATTATACAAAGGCCGCAACGGCCTTTGAGCAGGCCTTAAAGCTTGAAGAAGAGTTAGCGGCAAGGCACATTGCGTATGCCAAAGTTCAAGAAAAACTCGGCAACACTAAATTAATGCTACAGGAGCTTGAGCGGGCGGTTGAACTCGAGCCAAACCAAGAAAGCTACTCGTTGCTCATTCGTACCTACGAAAATCTCAATATGCCAGCTGAAGCTGACATTGCTAAGGATCATCTGAAGAAGCTTATTGTTCCGGCAGGCAAACCAAAACGTATGCTGCGCCCTAAGCGGGTTGTCATTTAACCTCTGTTTTGATACACTTTCTCGGTACTTTATGCCGGCGTAGCTCAGTGGCCAGAGCGGCTGTTTTGTAAACAGCGGGTCGTGGGTTCGACTCCCTCCGCCGGCTCCATGCAGGGATAGTGAAGCGGTCAAACACATCTGACTGTAAATCAGACGGCTCAGCCTTCGGGGGTTCGAATCCCTCTCCCTGCACCAGATGGGCCGTTATAGCTCAGTGGTAGAGCACTTCCATGGTAAGGAAGGGGTCCCGAGTTCAAGTCTCGGTAACGGCTCCATAACTGTTGAATTATTCACTTTTATCTGTTAAAATTGCCTGGTTATGAAAAGACTATACAAGTCTGACACTGATAAAAAAATTGATGGCGTCTGCGGCGGCGGCATTGTTTCATCGATTATCATTCCTAAGAAGAGCGAGGTTACACATGGCAAAAAAACAAGGTAAGCGAAAGACTGTTGGTCTTGTTTCTGAAGAGAGTGGTCACCGCCACTACTATACGGTTAAAAATACTCAGAACACTCCTGATAAGCTTCAGTTACGGAAGTACGACCCTGTACTGCGCAAGCACGTACTCTACGTAGAAACCAAGAAAAGTCTTGGGCGCAACGAAGTCAAGCCTCGCAAGGGCTAAGGCTCCTCGTTTTTACACACACGACTATTTTTTTAAGTATCAAATAAAAAATGGCAGGGGAGACAGGGATCGAACCTGCGACCTACGGTTTTGGAGACCGTCACTCTACCAGCTGAGCTACTCCCCTACAGCCAATAATGGTTACAGCAGCAAGCTTACGATATTTTATCGATCTTGTCACCTATGTAACTCTTTATTTAATCTTGAAAATCTGGTATACAATAGTGTAATGAGCAAGACTGTATTAAACATGCCGACTTTGATACTCCTATATGGGTACCCAGGTTCTGGGAAAACGTTCTTTGCGCGACAACTTGCTGAAGAACTTCATGCAGCTCATGTACAGGCTGACAGATTCCGCTTTGAACTTTTTGAGGAGCCCAGTTATACCAAGCAAGAGAACGAAGTGGTTAATCATCTGTCCGAATATATGGCTGAAGAGTTTTTGAACGCAGGCGTAAGTGTTATCTATGACATAAATGCTTCTCGCTTTGCACAGCGGCGTGCGCTGCGAGATATGGCTCGAAAAGCAAAAGCGCAGACAGTGATGGTATGGCTGCAAATTGACGTTGAAAGTGCCTTTGAGCGCGTCGTGAAACGGGATCGACGAAAAACTGATGATAAATATGCTGTTGCAATGGACAGAACAACTTTCGAAGACGTCACTAGCCGAATGCAAAATCCGCAAAAAACTGAAGATTATTTTGTCGTAAGTGGAAAGCATCACTTCCAGACACAACGTGCAGCAGCTCTCAAAAAACTTCATTCCTTAGGGCTAATTGGCGCAACTGAAGCGACTGAAGGACTGGTGAAGCCCGGTTTGGTCAATCTCGTCCCTACCGCACTGCGTGGACGTGTTGATCAATCTCGACGCAATATTACTATCCGCTAATGGCCGTGAAACGTGTCGACTTGCCAGGAATAGGCATCGTCACTCTGCAAAAAAGACGAGGCAATAAAAGCCTCCGTATCAGTATAAATAGTCGCGGGGAAGTAAAGGTAACACTACCACCGTGGGCGCCGTACCATATGGCGGCTAATTTCGCCTTGGCACGGGCTTCGTGGATCACAAAACATCGGCCCGATATTGCGCCACTGCAGGATAAAACGTCTATCGGAAAAGCTCATCATCTTGTTTTTTTGCCAAATGAACGCATCTCAACACCACGTACCAACATACGCGGTAATGAAATTGTCGTGCATGTACCTGCGGGATACGATAAAAACGACAAGCGCGTCCAAGGCGCTGCTCACAAAGCTATAATTCGTGCACTTAAGTACGAAGCGGAGAGTCTACTACCGGGTAGACTTGCACAACTTGCAGAAGCCCATGGGTTTGCGTATAAGTCAGTGACTATTAAGCGTTTATCCAGTCGTTGGGGTAGCTGTGATAGCCATAAAAACATCACACTTAACTGCTACTTGATGCAGCTGCCATGGCGGCTTATTGACTATGTGCTCTTGCACGAGCTCGTACACACTCGAATTATGGCCCATGGGACACGTTTTTGGGATGAACTTGCGGAATACGTACCCGACCTTGCAACTATCAGAAAAGAAATACGAACGACAAGACCGGCAGTAAACTTTTAAACTGTGATGTTCGGTGTGTCATAATAAAGCTTATGCCTGACACGAACGCCACACCAGCACCCAATGCTGATGTCGAACGGGAACGCCTGAAAAGTCTTATCAACAGCATGGGAGACGGGGTTATTGCTATAGATGAACAGACCAGTGTCGTGCTATATAACGGGGCAGCTCTTAATATTCTAGATATCAATAAATCTATGGCCGGCACGCCTATCAACGAAGTGCTACACCTGATTGATAAAAACAATCAGCCGATTGACATCCGTGAAACTATCACCAACACCAAAACATCAACCGCTTCACGTGAGTGGCGACTACTATACCCTGATAAAGAAACGGTCAATCTCTACATCAGTATTGCGCCGGTCCGCCTAGGCTATGGCCAAGAAGGCATGCGCGGGTACGTTATTCTTCTACGGGATATCACGAGGGAAAAATCCCTCGAAGAAGAGAGAGACGAGTTTATTAGTGTCGTGAGCCATGAGCTACGTACACCGATTGCCATAGCCGAGGGGAACGTCAGCAATGCACTCTTTTTGGCAGAAAAAAACGGTGATCTCACAACCATCAGAGAGTCACTAAAACAGACATATAACCAAATAATGTTTTTATCTGGCATAATTAATGACTTGTCCACCTTATCGCGTGCGGAGCGCGGAAAACTCAATGTTGAGATTGAGTCCATCAATGTCAGCGAGTTGGTTCAAGAATTAGTCGCTAACTATACGCCTGATGCACAGAAGAAAGGTCTCGAACTAAAAAGCTACCTTGACCCCACTTTGGAAGTATTGCTGTCCGGTAGATTATACGTACGGGAAATACTACAGAACTTCATAACGAATGCGATAAAATACACTGAAAAAGGTCATATTGTTCTTGGTGCAACCACCAAAAAGGGAGGTGTGGAGTTTTATGTAACTGACACGGGCATTGGTATTAGTAAAAGCGATCAAGAAAAAGTCTTCGACAAATTCTTCCGTAGCGAAGATTACCGTACGAGGCAAAACAACGGCACAGGACTCGGCCTGTATGTCACTATGAAACTGGCCAGGCTGCTGCATGCCGAGATAAATTTACAAAGTGAAATGAACCAAGGCACTACGTTTAGTATCTTTATACCTAACTTGCGGTAGCACTTGACCCCTGAAACTAATTGCAGTATTATTGACACGTCAGCACCTATCTGCATGGTAGGTGTTTTAATTTAGGAGGCAATCGTGGCCAAAGCTAAATCAACGAAAAAACGCGTTATCAAAAAATCTGAAACCGTTCGTGAGCGGGCTACTAAGATTACCGCTGAACGGCCAAAACGACGAGTTATTAAAAGCACGGCCGGGAAAGTGGCAAAACCCCTCAGTGCCTTAAAGCCGCTTGCTAAGCCGTTCAAGGCTAAACCAGTCAAAAAAGTGAGTCGAGGCATTGCGTTCATTCTTTGGCCCAAATTTTTGCGTGGAGCATGGGGTGAATTGCGCCAAGTAACATGGCCAGGCCGCCGTGAAACGTGGAAGTTGACGCTTGCTGTATTTATTTTTGCCTTGAGCTTTGGGAGCCTCATTGCCCTAGCTGACTATGGTCTTGATAAGTTATTTAGAAGTGTCATTTTGAAATAAGGAGTACATGATGAGTAAGCGTTACGATACTAGCAAACACTGGTATGCTATCCACACCTATAGTGGCTATGAAGAAAAGGTGGCAGAAAGCATTCGCCAGCGAGCCGATAGTCTTGATATGAAGGACAAGATCTTCCAGGTCTTAGTTCCAAAAGAGAAAATGATCGAGGTTAAGAACGGAAAGCGCAAAGTTGTTGAAAAGCGCATTTTCCAAGGCTACGTCCTTGTCGAGATGAAAATGAGTGAAGACGCGTGGTACATTGTGCGCAACACACCTTCTGTAACCGGCTTCGTTGGCAGCGGCTCAGAGCCGACACCAATCGAAAAAGACGAGATGGAAAAGATCATGAAGCGTATGGGCCGAGCAGAGCCAAAGCATAAGATTGACTTCACAATCGGCGAAGTTGTTAACATCACTGACGGTCCATTCAAGGGCTTCGATGGCAGCATCAATGAAATTGATGCCCAAAAAGGTAAACTTAAGGTTCTAGTCAACATGTTCGGCAGGGAAACTCCCGTGGAACTCGACAGCCTTCAAGTAAAACGAGTGTAATATGCGACTGAATACCCAGCAAAGACATGATTTCTACGAAAGACATCATGACGGCTTACTGAATACCGCAACAGGTCTTATGCTGGGGGCGTTACCCGTTGGCCTGCTCGTGGAAGTGCTGACAGACTCCCCTAAACTTGGCGCTGCTGCGATGGCAGGCGCGGTTGTCGTCGCAGCTACCTGTATGGAGGGTGTCATGACAACTCACACTCCAGAAGAACAGGACGCAATATTTATTGATGCGTTCGGTGAGTATCCACCAGATACACAAGCTGGACAAACAGAGTAGAAATTGCTACAATTAACAGGTTACGCACTAGTGGTCAAATTGCTTCATTGACCATAATGCAATCATAGGAGAATTACTGTGGCAGACGCCAAACAAGTTAAAGCAAATCTAAAAATGAAAATCCGTGGCGGACAAGCTAGCGCAGCACCACCAGTTGGTAGCACACTTGGTCAGTACGGTGTTAATATGATGGACTTTATCAATCCTTTTAATGAAGCCACCAAAGACATGCAAGGCAAGACAGTTACTGCACATATTACTATCTACGATGACCGTACCATGGACTTCCGAGTGGTCGGCGAGCCAACTGATGACATGATTCGAGCCAAGCTTGGCATTCAAAAAGGTTCAGGACGGCCAAACAGTGAAAAGGTGAGCAAAAAACTATCCGATGCAGCACTGACAGAAATTGCCGAAGCAAAAGCTCACGATATGAATACCGACGACATCCCGGCCGTTAAAAAGATGGTTGCAGGCACAGCCCGCAGCATGGGTGTAGAAATCGAAGCGTAAACAATAACTATTGTGGGAGGCAACCAGCCGTTTGTACCACGAAGGAGGAAGTATGGCAGAAGCCAAAAAAACCACTAAAGCACCTGAGCCCATCGAAGCGGAAGTTGTCGAGACTACAGCCGCAGAAAAGGTCGCACCTGCTAAGGCAGGCAAGCGTAGCCAAAAGGCCCTCAAGGAAGCAGACGAAAAACAAGCCAAAGAAGAACGTAAGGCCGAAACCGATACGTCGACTGATGAAAAAGTAAAGGTCACCGCAAAAGCAGCTCGATCACGTCTTGAGCGTCGAGGTAAAAACTACCAGAAGTCAGCAAAGCTAGTTGACCGTAGTACCACATACAGCATCGCAGAAGCCTTAAAGTTAGCCACAAAGACAAGTACTGTAAAATTCGATGCAAGTGTTGAAATGCACGTACGCCTTGGTGTTGATCCACGACAAGCCGATCAAAACATTCGACAAACCGTCTCCTTGCCGGCTGGAACTGGCAAAAAAGTGCGCGTAGCAGTATTTGCTGACGTCGACGACGTTGCTAAAGCAAAGCAAGCAGGTGCTGACATCGCTGCAGGTGAAGAATTTCTGCAACAGTTAGAAAAAGGCGAGATAAACTTCGATATTTTAATCGCTACACCAGCAATGATGCCAAAACTGGGTAAATACGCTCGTGTATTGGGGCCAAAGGGTCTTATGCCTAACCCTAAGAGCGGCACTGTTACACCTAATGTAGCCAAGGCAGTCACCGAAGCTAATGCCGGTCGGGTAGAGTACCGTGTCGATAGCACCGGTATTGTTCACGTCAATATTGGTAAAGTTAGTTTTGGCAAGGACAAACTGCAAGACAATGCAAAGGCCATTCTTGAAAGCATTAAAGCTGCTAAACCAGCTAGCGTAAAAGGCGCATACGTTCAGTCAGTATTTGTGACTACGACTATGGGGCCATCCATTCCCGTTGCGCTGAGCGACGTGTAAACTAGAGACATGGTCCTACTCGGTATTACCGGTCCCATTGGGCACGGTAAATCAACCTTGGCAACGATGCTAATTGATTCTGATGTCTCTTCAGTACATTTAGAGACTGGATTTCTCGTTGCAGAAGTTGCTGATGCGCTACATCAAAAACTGCAGTCAATACCCCGAGCTGACGATATAGCGGGAATCAATAAGTGGTTACACTACTTGCCCGAAATAGCCCAGGAACTACTGCATAAAGAAATAACGTTTGGCTCTATACGAGTCCAAAAAAATGATATCGAAAGAGACCCTGTAGCCTACGAAAAACTTTTTGAATACCTTGACGCCCTCAAAGAGCAACCTCAAGCCACTCAAGTAATAATCACATCTGAGAATAAAAAATTTTACCGACCCTTTCTGCAGTGGCTAGGAGGCTATCTAGTTTTAAAAGTGGGGCCAGGTATATGGTATGACGAGCTTATTCGCCGTTGCGTTGGTGCGGGTGTCGAACTAGGGATTATAAGTGGTGTCCGGTTTCCTTCCGATGCCACACTAGTTCGTAAGGCACATGGCAAGATTATGGCTATCATCCGCCCAGCGTCCAAAGAGGTCGATATACAAGACCCTACCGAAAGAGATCGAGGCACTATTACCGCGGATACTATTGTGATAAACAACGGTAGTTTGGACGATCTACGGGGAATCTCCCACAAAATACTGGCAGACATCAAGACGGGTTTACTGCCGGCAACATACATCGCCAAGTCGTAGTCGCACATAAAGAGTTGTAAAATGTGCTGCTGATGCTTGCGTCATGCTTTTGACAAAACGTACAATAGTAGTAGCTGATTGGAGTAAGTATGGGCGTATACAGTAATATTCAGATTAAAGAAGCGATCAAGAAGGGCCATATTGTTTTTCACCCTTATAATGAAAAACAGATAGCTGGTAGTAGTGTTGATGTAACATTAGGCAACTGGTACTACCGAACTGAGCGGCCAAGTGAAGGTGGCTTCTATAACCCCATGGAAGAAAAGGCGGTAAAACAGTACTTTGGCGAGCCGCAAAAAGCAGAGAAGCATAAAGACTGGGCCAAAAAACACGGCCGCACCTTATTTACTAATATTCCAGCTGACCATCCTATCATTGTTTTACGCCCTGGAGAGCGCATTTTGGCGCATACTCATGAATTTATTGGTATCAAGGCCCCTGGCACCAGCACTATGCAGGCCCGGAGCACATGGGGCCGTAATGGTGTTGCCGTGTGTCTTGACGCGGGGTGGGGTGACCCCGGGTATATCAACCGATGGACAATGGAAATCTATAACATGAATCAACACGAGAGCGTTGTGTTACCGGTGGGTGAGCGGGTAGCTCAAATGGTCTTCTATGAAACGGGCCCAGTTGACCTTGAGTACAAGAAGTTGAGCGGCAAGTATCAAACTGCCACAAGTGACAGCCTCGACAGTATTATTGCAGCGTGGAAGCCAGAGCAAATGTTACCACGGGCGTACAAAGACGCTCGTCGAATGCCGGAGAAGATAAAAGGTTTAAAAGTGCAATGAACAATGAAAGCCTCTCCCAAACAGGTGCTTTTCTAGTTCTGGAAGGAACAGATGGGTCGGGGAAAGGTACGCAGTTCAAAAAGCTTGCTGAAAGACTTGAACGTGAAGGCTATAGCGTCGCAACGTTTGATTTTCCGCAGTACGACCAGCCCTCAAGTTACTTTGTACAGGAGTACCTAAATGGCAACTATGGGTCGGCCGATCAAGTAGGACCGTACACTGGATCATTGTTTTACGCTCTCGATCGCTTCCAGGCCGCCAGCCAGATTAGGCAGGCTTTGAGCGAAGGCAAGATCGTCCTAGCAAATAGATTTACCGGCTCAAACATGGCGCATCAAGGTACCAAATTTGCTAGTCCGGAACAAAGACGCGGATACTTTATCTGGCTAGATAATCTGGAATTTGAAATGCTTCGTATCCCTCGTCCTGATAAATCGTTTGTGCTTCGCGTACCGGCCGAGATTGCACAGAATTTGGTGGATCAGAAAGCCGAACGTACGTACACCAAAAAACAACGTGACTTGCACGAGGCAGACCTCAATCATCTACAAAAGTCTGTAGAAGTATACGATGACCTTTGTCAGTTATTCCCGAAAGATTTCAGCCGCCTTGACTGTGTGCGCGACGGCCAACTACTTGATATTGATACAATACACGAAATACTGTGGCGTACCGTACTGCCACTTTTACCTTCCAAACCAGAGAGAAAAAGTACAGAAAACGCGGCTATTTTGCAGAAAACTACTTCCGTTACACCAAACCCCTACGTATACAAAGACAAGCAGGGACGATATCAAATAACTAATGAAGGCGCACAATTCCTTAAAGAAGCGGTCACCAATACAGAAGGTAACGTTTACGGATTCACTGACAAGCTCAGCGCCATGACCGTTGCCGCCGCTATGGCTCGTTTGAGTAGACGCGGTGATGATATGCGCATAACCATATTGGACGAATTTGCGGTCCACGAAGGCAAGGACACCGGTTTGTTAAAGCGTGTTATCACGGCGTACGGTGATGATTCAGTACAACAACTTGCGGGGCAGCATATTGTAGTAGAAGGAGCCAGCAACCTCCTGACGAAACAGTTGGAGTGGGGTCGTTTGGCATCCTATCTGGAACAATCAACCCGGTATATCTATTTTGACCAGAAAGACAACGATGGTAATTACAGATACTATACGCCAGAAACGTTAAACGTTGCCACAAAGCGACTGTATCGTCAGCACATGGACAACATCTTTGACCTCTATTCCTCCATGGTGCATGAGCTCGCTGACTATCTTGCCAGAAACTCGTCAGTCAAAAAGGAAGAACAAGATGGCGCTTGGCGTGCAGCTATTCGAGCTCAGGCGTGTGATGCTGTACGGCCTGTATTACCAGTGTCAACAAAATCAACTGTCGGCATCTTTGCTAGTGGACAAGCGCTCGAAAACCTTATTATGAGACTGCGGGCAAGTGATAGTCACGAGGCGAGAAAAACAGGTGATGAAATCCTTGCTGAAGCCAGAAAAGTTATCCCTACGTTCCTCGAGCGGGCGGACAAACCAGAACGCGGTGGTGCCATGACAGCTTATTTTGCTAATACAAGGCACGCTGTTCGCGACTTGGCAGATAAATATCTCAAGGGTTCGTACGGCAGCTATCCTGCGTCCGTGCAACTTTTAAAAGTTAGCCCAACCAACGAGTTGGATCTAGTACCTCACATGCTCTATGAGCACAGCACCATGTCATTGCGCGAGATACAAGCCGAGGTCGACACGTGGTCTATAGACAAAAAAATGGATGTCTTTACGACTTATATGGGTGAACGCCTTAATCGACGACATCGTCCTGGTCGTGCCCTTGAGCAGGCCCACTACACGTGGGACCTCGTGTGCGATTATGGCATTTTCCGCGATTTACAGCGGCATCGCATGGTAGACGATCTGGAATGGCAAGCACTGAGTCCCCGTTATGGTTTTGATGTGCCAGAACTTATTGAAGAAGCGGGACTAAGTGAACAATTTGAGCAATGCTTTGACCTATCAGCAGCCCTTTATAGCCACCTACAAGCCGCCGGTTATACCTACGAAGCCCATTATGCGACCTTGCTTGGCCATAAGATGCGTTGGACAGTTACGTATAACGCCCGTGAAGCTTTCCATTTTCATGAACTACGGACAGCCCCTCAAGGCCATCCTGGCTATCGTAAACTAGTACAACAGATGCACGAACAACTTACCGCACGGCACCCCATGCTTGCTGAAGCAATGAAATTCGTCAACCAAGATGAAAATCCTGAATTAACCCGGCTAGCAGCCGAACGAGCCACGCAGTACAAACTAGAAAAGCTCGATCAAGCTGAATGAGAAACTAGGCTGCCCGCTCTAGCAAATGTTCAGCCAGAATGCGCACGGGATCAAACATAACTTTTGATGTTGGGTAGTCTAGTAGGCTAAGCTCTGTACATCCTAGGACAACTGCATCACAACCGGAATGCAGGAGTGTCCCCGACAGTGCCGTAATAAGCTTAGAGTGCTCGCCAGTAGGCCCAGACGCCTTTATCTCATAGATGGTACGCATTACCTGTTGCTGGTGGTCTGGTTGTAGGTATTTAACCGCAACTTGATGCCGCTCAAAGTAGAGTGCATACACATTCGCTGACACCGTACCAGTCGTACCTAAAATACCGACGGTTTTTGCATTAGGAACAGACGATATGACAAAATCTGCTGTCGTAGCAACAAGATTAACAAGTGGCAGCGGGCTTTTTCTTGAAATCTCATCATAAATCTGAGGAGCATGCGCGGTATTACAGGCAACACAGGCCATGGTAGCACCAGCCTGTTGTAAGCGTTCAATGACTGAGACTATAGCTGCAGTCGGATTTTCGCCTTCACCGCGCAAAAAAGCACTTCTATCAGGTATTTGCGGATGGCTAATGTGCACAAACGGAACATGATCCTGATCACTCTTCACAAGATGTAGCTCAGTAAGAAGCGAACACAAATGAGTACTAGCCAATGGACCAGTACCACCTACTATGCCGATTATCTGTTTCATACTGTTATTTCAATCCTTCCGGTGTACTATAAAGTGCTTCTGCTTTGCTGTAAAACACTGCCCAGCGTTGATCGCCAAAACTATAGTGCCACCACTCAGATGCTAAATTGGCAAAGCCAGCCTGCAACATAGTCTTGGTTATAAATTTTCGGTTGTTCTTTTGTTCGGAAGTCAGGCCATCCATATTTGCAGTCCAAGAGCGATCATCGACACTATTCACGGGCACACCCATATCAAGCAGCTCATTGCTCCTGGGGTGTTTCAGCACAATATCCACCGTTCCACCACTAGCATGCGGGGGCAGGTAAACTTCTGGGTCAGTCACATATTCTAGTAAATACGCACGGCTTTGTTTTTCTGACCACTCTGGGCGCGCACTCCTGACGACGGTCAGCTCCGCGTTAAATACATCACGCTGAACAGCTAGCGGTCGATATGCTGCCTTGATTACAATCTGCGCTTGTGCCCCCAGTATCTTTTGCGCTTGCAACAGCCGCTCAAGAGCTATTTTTCGAATACAAATGTCAAATTCAGGATGCATCTGGCGATATCGTTGAAATGCTTTTCCTTCATTATCAAGATATCCAGCTGTATCTTCCCAAAACGGCTCACAGGCTATACCCGCTTTCTCGATATCGCGTCGCGTAACCATTGGGTCATCATCGTCAGAAAAGTGGACGATAGTCTGTAATAACTTCCTGTCAAGGTAATACTTCCAGCGTTCTGAAGCTGGCACGGCCAAAAGCTGACTTTGAGACGTAATGTAGGCTTTTGTGAACATTATTTTCCTTTTTGTAGTGCCTTATAGCGTTTCGTCATAGTTTTGTACAAATGTTGCAAGTCTGACAGTTTCCATAGTCGGTTTTCAGGGCGCATATAAACTGCGTCGTATTGTGAAGGAAATGAAGGCTCACCGGGTCCAGTCATGGCTGGCATTACGTGCACCAGTGCTTCATCAAATACCTTACGCGTTACACCCAGCACCTGATGTTTGCGTTCCACAAAAGCCTTTCGTTTCGCCTCATCAGTTATTGTGGCGTCAGGGCCAAAGTAATCTGCCGCTTCTGCCGAAATCATATCCTCTGTGACTGCCATGTCGCCATGAGTGTCAAACAATGCGTCCAGGGCTTCACCATCCGAATGTCTTACTAAAAAACGAGCTGCGGCGGACGGCACAACCTTCATATGAATATGGTCGGGTAATTCAGCGCGGAATGAGGCTGCCCGCCTAACAGTAGCGTACATTGCACTTAGCTCCGGCTGCATCTTTGCTGCATAGCCGATCATATCTGGCCCCGATAAATGATATTGTGTAGTTCGCCCTGAGCGCAACGCTTCCAGCACGCCAAATAGCGCTACATTGACCTCGTTTGCCGGGATAAATCCAACACGGTCGCTGTCAGCGTGTTCGCCAACTGTTAAGTGTCTCGGCGCATCAGGTATAGCCGAAACATCCTCGACATGCCCGTCGCTATGCACAAAACGGTTAAAGTAGTGACGAAAGCCACCGCGATGCAAGATATCGAGTATCTCAGCTGCTTCGGGCTGATTTTTTAATAAATACCCCTCATATGGCAAAACGTTTGCCAGCGGATAGGCACGCGCCAATCCTTGCAAATGGAAACTTGTTGCAGACTCACCAGCTAAATCCTCGTAGCCTGGTGGTGGCGTTTCCACTACGGCGTGCGTGGTCAACTGATCATGTGTGCCGTACAACGAATGTGACTCACCACTAGCTACGTGCAAATGGGGATAGTAGTTATTGTCTCGAGAGGCAAGCGTACGGTCATACCACACGGCACGCCCACCTTCTTGAATCCAGGCAAGATTGGAAGGATACTGATTGCCGACGTGCGATGAACGCACAACAGAGTAGCCTTGGGCATCTAAACTAGCTAGATCCTGCAATGAAAGCGTGTTTTCAACCGTAATATTGAATGGTTGTTCCGCTGGACTGGGTTGTGCTTCGTGTGTTGCCATTTGTCTCTCTTCTCATAAAAAAACCGAGCTCCTCTCTTTGGCAGATTGCTCGGTGGGTGATTATTGTTATGCCGAAGTCAATCTGCCATTAGCCCATAATGAGCACGAGACCAAAAAAGGCCACAGTGTGCTTATAAGAGCTACGACAGATTACGTTTGACATATCCGCGTCATTTTACGCCCGAATAAACAATGTTGTCAAATTGCACTTGAGTTGAGAAGTGTTTTTTTGTATAATCTAGCCTAGTTACCAAAGACAGCGACGGGCGAAAACCTTAATTATGTCGCCGAGGTAGAAACAATATGTTTTCTGACATCGTGTAAGTCTTTGGCTCAGCGCTAAAGGCTTTTTTAATACGGTAACTATTAAATCAAGGCATTGCCTACGGTCGATGATTTAATGCTAACAAGAGGAAATCTTATGGCACTTACAAAAGACAAGAAGAATCAAGTTGTTGAAGAAATCAGCCAGCTATTGAGTGATTCAAAGATGACAGTTGTTGCTGCATACCAAGGAACGCCCGTAAAGGCGTTGCAGGCACTACGCCGACAAGGTAAAGATAATGGCACAACCATGAAAGTGGTCAAGAACCGCTTGGTCATCAAAGCTTTAAACGCTCATGATCAGTACCAAGATGCTGACACCAGCGCACTCAATGGAATGTTGCTGTACGCATTCAACAATCAAGATGAAGTTGCCCCTGCACAAGTGATCGCTACCTTCGCAAAGACCCAACCAAGCCTTAGCTTCGTTGGCGCCTTTACTGAAGATGGTACATTCATTAGCGCGGAGGACGTAAAAGCTCTCGCAGCTCTACCAAGCAAGAACCAACTGATCGCTGGCATCATCAACACATTGAACTCACCAGTTCGTGGCGTGATGAGCGGCCTTTCAGGGAACCTGCACGGTATTTTGAGCGCGCTTGAAGCAAATACAAGTAAGTAAGGGAAGGATATAGCTATGGCAGATTTGAAAAAATTCGCTGAACAGCTCGTAAACTTGAGTGTACTCGAAGTTAATGAACTTGGTCAGATCTTAAAAGATGAGTATGGCATCGAGCCTGCAGCAGCAGCTGTTGCCGTTGCTGCTCCTGGCGCCGGCGGTGACGCTGCTCCAGCTGAGGAAGCAAAAGCTGAGTACGATGTTGTCCTTAAGGACGCTGGTGCTCAAAAAGTTGCTGTTATTAAGGCCGTGAAAGACCTGACTGGTCTTGGTCTTGGTGAAGCTAAGGCCGTTGTTGACGGTGCACCTAAAACTGTTTTGGAAAAGGCAAAGAAAGACGACGCCGAAAACGCCAAAAAAGTTTTGGAAGAAGCTGGCGCAACAGTCGAACTTGCGTAAGAGGTCTACTTTTTACGCCGAAACCGCTCTTTGGTAACAGGGAGCGGTTTTACTTTTCCACAGATGGACAATCGCTATTTTGACTTGACGAAGCTAACGTGATACGGTAGGGCCATAAGTGTAGCAAACAAACACTTGAGGTGAGAGACAGGAAACACAATGGCGGACGTACCAGAGAAACAAATAAAACGATTAAAAGCACTGATCGCAGAGGCTGAGACAAGTTTGGCAGCCGCCAAAGAACTCTTGGTGAGTGTTGTAGGCGGCGATGAAACAGTACCGACTGCAAATCTGAAAGATGAACCACTCGGAAAAGTGATTGAGGGTGTTTTTGACGGTCAAAGTATGGTGGGGTCTGATGGGAAAACGTATCCAGTCCCAGCAAACTACGCTAGCAAATCGAAACTCGTCCAAGGTGACATTTTAAAACTTACTATCGCAGATGATGGTGCTTTTATGTACAAACAAATTGGACCTATCCCTCGAAAACAAGTTGTTGGCGTGCTAAAACAAGAGAACGGACACTACTTTGTTGAAGTTGGGGATAAAGAATACCGTGTTCTTTTAGCTAGTGTTACGTATTTCAAAGCTAAGCCTGGCGATCAGGTTAGTGTCAATGTCCCCGAAGATGACGCACATGCTGAGTGGGCGGCCCTAGAAGCTGCGCTATAAACTAGTATTCTATACCGCTGCTGGTTAGAACGTACTGTTGGGCTATACTGACTACCTATGGGAATTATTAAACACACCATTCCACGTTCCACTAGGGAACAATTTGTTACTGCAGTTAACCAACGCCTTCCTGAAGGGTTACTTCGCCGGCAATCAGCCAACCTTATAAGTGCCGCTGGAGCAGGCCTCGTGTATGCCGGTTCAGAGGTTGATGGCAAGACCGGGCTTGCACTTCGCATTCTCGGCGAAACGTTCGATGATATAGACGGTGACTGGGCTCGTGCTTTTGGGGTAGTCAGCGAATCCGGAGCACTAATTGATCCGTTCCTTGATAAGGGCAAGGTGTTCCTTGAAGTACGGACGTTATGGCGACATACCACCGATATGGAACCGGGAGAACAAATCCTACGGCGCATGGCTCTTGGTATTATAGGTGGCAAACATTTAGTAAATGCAGGTTTAAATACAACTGCGCAGCTGATGGGGTTAGAGCCGCACTCATCAATGGCCGGTCAGGCGAATCTTTGGGTGGATGGCATAGCTATAGGCGCTTTTGGGGTGGCGGACGTGATAGAAGATCCCGAGCTGCAGCGCAATGTTGCAAACGTTGGTTATGTTGCCACCGCTGTTGGCGTAATCACGGGTGGCGTTGCTATTGCTGGCTACGCGCGGCAATTTGTCCCACCAGAGAACGCAGAATAACACAACAACACAGCCCGCTTGAGTTGTTTATAATAAGAAGACTATGGGGCAGGCTTTATATCGCAAATACCGATCAAAATCGTTTAGTGAGGTCGTTGGCCAAGAACACATCACTAAAACACTCGAGAAGGCACTAAAAAATGGCAAAATAAGCCATGCGTACCTCTTTACAGGCCCGCGCGGTGTTGGGAAAACAAGCATCGCGCGCATTCTTGCGCACGCTGTCAATGGGCTACCATACGATGAAACGAAGCCGCATCTAGATATTATCGAGATTGATGCCGCAAGTAATCGGCGTATTGATGAAATACGCGAATTGCGCGAGCGAGTTCACAGCGCACCTGCGGCAGCTCGGTATAAGGTCTACATTATTGATGAGGTGCACATGCTTACCAAAGAGGCTTTTAACGCCCTCCTCAAAACTTTAGAGGAACCCCCGGAGCACGTTATTTTCATCCTGGCAACAACAGAAGCACATAAGGTCCCTGAGACAATTGTTAGCCGAACGCAACGCTTCGCTTTCAAACCAATCACGACTGAGCGCATTGTTTCACACTTACAAGATATTGCTCACCGAGAAAAAGTTAACATTTCAGATGATGCGCTACAATTGTTAGCACAACACGGTGGTGGATCATTTCGTGATAGCATTAGCCTGCTTGACCAGGTAAGTTCTGGGAACGAAAAGATCGATCGACACCACGTTAAGGTAATTCTTGGCCTTGTAGCTGACGAAGAGATAGATTCCGTAATCACTACCGTTCAGCTGAAAAATCCTAGAGAGTCGCTGAAATTGATAGACAACCTTCTCTCAAAAAGCACGCCGGCACAAATAGCAAAACAGCTTGCGGATAAAGTCCGCGCGCTACTTCTGGATGAACCAGCTGTAGCCGATGCGCTAAGAACACTTGCGCGAGAATTGATAGAGGTTCCTTCCTCCCACGATCCGGCTGCCGCGCTACAATTGGCCATACTGACTGCAAGCATGCCCCAGCCGGCTACAGCATCACAAAAACCCTCTCCCGAACCCCAGCCTGCCTCTCTGCCGCAACCTGAACCAGAAATAGCTCCTGTTAAAACAAAAAACCAAGAGCTAACACCAGAACGCATGGTTGACGATGTTATACAGAAAGACATTTGGATGAAAACACTGGCTGAAATAAAAAAACATCATGCAACTCTATATGGTATCGCTCGTATGGCCACCGCTACCGTAACAAACAATGATTTACATCTAAGTTGCGAGTTCCCGTTTCATCAGAAACAGTTATCTGATACCAAAAATCTTCAAATCATTACTGATACCGTCAAACGCCTTTCTGGTGACGAATACGTCGTTAAAGTCACGTTACGTGCCACGGTACCTAAACGTACATCACCGAAGACTGAAACAAAACCTTCAAGCACAATAGAAACCATTAGCAATATTTTCGGCGACGCTGAGGTGTTAGAATCATAGGCACACGGAGTAACTATGGATTCACAAGTAGCGAAGGTCCCCCCACAAAACACTGAAGCAGAAGCATCACTTCTCGGTGCCGTGCTAATTGATACTGACGCCATAGTAAAAATTGCAGATAGTGTTGGTCCTGATGATTTTTACGAAGACCGTCATCGACGCATTTTTGAAGCAGTATTACAACTATACGAAAAGCATAGCCCTATAGATGTCCTCACATTATCTGACCAGCTGAGAAGTACCGGGTTCCTCGACATGGTAGGTGGGCCGGCGTATCTCACCGAACTTACCAACTTTGTTCCTACTGCTGCACACGTTGAAAAATACGCCGATATTGTTGCACAAAAGGCCCTGCGTCGGCGGCTTATCAAAGCATCGCAAAATATTGTCGGACTTGGCTATGATGAAGCAAAATCACTGCAAGAGCTGATTGAAGAGGCCGAGACAAATCTTTTTGAAGTCAGTGAAAAGCATATTAAACAAGACGTCACTAGTCTTGAAGCCATCCTCAGCGAAAGCTTCGATCGTTTAGACGAGCTGCATCGCGATAAAGGCAAAATTAGAGGTGTCCCCACGGGGTTCAAGGACATGGATGCTATCTTGGCTGGCCTGCAACGCTCAGACCTCTTTATTTTGGCTGCTCGCCCATCGATGGGTAAGACTGCTTTGGCACTCAACCTTGCGCATAACGTAGCTGTACAGGCAAGCCAACCAGTGCTCATGTTCAGCCTTGAGATGAGTAAAGAGCAGCTCGTTGACCGTATGCTCGCTATGGAGTCTGGCGTAGATGCCTGGGCACTACGCACCGGTAACTTAACTGACGCGGATTTCGAGAAGATTGGACAAGCAATGGGCACCTTGAGTGAAGCCCAGATATACATTGATGACACTCCCGGCATTACGGTAAGCGATCTGCGAACAAAAGCACGACGAGAAGCACACCAGCGCGAGCTGGGACTTATCATTGTCGACTACTTGCAGCTCATGAGTGGTGGTAGCCGTTTTGGTGGAGATGCTAACCGTGTCCAAGAAATATCAGAGATATCACGTGGATTGAAGGGGATAGCACGAGAGTTAAATGTACCCCTCATAGCCCTGAGCCAATTAAGCCGTTCTGTCGAAAGCCGCAGTCCGCAAATCCCCCAACTTGCTGACTTGCGTGAATCAGGCTCTATTGAACAGGACGCCGACGTTGTTGCCTTTATCTATAGGGAAGAGTACTACAATCCGGAAACCGACAGGAAAAATATTACTGACATATTCATCAAGAAGCATCGTAATGGTCCTACAGGAGCAGTTGAGCTGTATTTTGATCGAGAAAAACAGCGATTCCGTAGCCTTGACACCAAACACGCAACACCGTTTGATTAGTCCTTGATGCACAATGCTATACTAAACATAAGCTTATGAGAAAATACTGGTTTTACTTTGCGTCAGACTGGCAGCGAATGCTCGTCTTTGGAATGGCCATTATTGCAGTCATCTTTCTACTGACATTCCATTTAGGCAACCTTACGAAGGGCGCCCACACCAGTGAAGTTCAGTTCTCTCAGAGAAGCCCATCAGTACGAAGCATTGTCCAAGACCCCGTTAATATGCCCTACATCGTCGTACGTAATGTTGTCCGGAAGGCCTCCCCACAAATAACGACTACTACAGCAAGATTGCCGAGCAGCGTCTTTGGCTTTGTGCTTGTTGTTTGCTTTTACGCCCTCCTATCCCTCTGGTATCGTCCTCGTGTTGCAATTTTGGGCACGATCCTATTTGCCACATCAAGCTGGTTCTTGCGTAGCTCACGGCTCGCAACGCCTGAAGTCATGAGTTCGCTTTCTATAACGCTCGTGCTCTTTTGGGCTTGGCTTCAACGAACACGCCACCCAAGATTAGCGTTTACTATTTCGTGCCTAGCTGTTGTTGGCCTGCTATACGTTCCTGGTATGATTTGGTTTATTGCGGTTGCAGGTGTCTGGCGAGGTAAACAACTTATTGCCGACCTGTCTAAATTACCCACCAACGTTGTTATTGTTATGGGAATTATAAGCACGATATTGTTGATTCCTTTTTTCTACAGCATCTTCATAACACCCTCACTGATTCTTAACGTGTTGGGCTTTGGTAATGATTGGTCACTCAAAACCATCTGGGAGCAACTCAGCCACATCCCCGCGTACTTATTTATTAGAGGGCCTGCCGATGCACTTGTTACAGTCGGCAAAGCTGCCTTGTTAGATATCTTCACCATAACAATGGTCTTACTTGGCCTATACGCAACATTCAAGAGTTGGCGATTAGATCGTAATAAAGTTACCCTCGCACTTCTCATATCTGGCCTTATCCTCTGTGCCATCGGTGATCTAAAAACCATGACGTCATTACTTGTTCCAATCTATTTGTTGGCCGCTGCAGGTATAGCCTTTATGCTGGAAGAATGGCTCCGTGTATTTCCGCGCAACCCCCTCGCAAGAGGCATAGCTACAACGCTGCTATCTTTGGCGGTACTCCTTGCCGGGTTCTATCACATAACCAATTATTTCATTGCCTGGCCAAATGCCCCACTAACCAAATCAACCTTTAGTAAACACCTCTAGAAATTTGTTACAATAGGAACGTATATAAGAGGAGCCTACTATGAGTCGATTTGACCAAGCTAAGATGCTATTGAAAGTCAAAAAGCTACAAAAAGAATTACAAAAAATGGTTATTAACGTCGAGAAGGGTGACGGGGCAGTTAAAGTTGAAATAACCGGTGAACAGAAGATTAAAAAAATCCACATCGACCCTGAGAGCATCGACCTAGACGACATTGGTCAACTCGAGCGCTGGGTAGAAGATGCCGTAAAAGAGGCCATCGCTGAGAGCCAAAAAGTAGCCGCAGAAAAAATGCAACCGATGATGGGGGCGCTTGGGGACCTCGGTCTATAAGAAACCCCGTATGAGCGTTCTGCCACCTGCACTACAAGATCTTATTGAGGCTTTGGGGTCACTCCCGGGGGTAGGACCGCGCACAGCTGAGCGATATGCATATTTCTTGCTAAAGAACCCTGACGTTATTTCACAAAAATTAGCCGATAGCGTGACTAAACTTCACAGCGGTGTAGCATATTGCAAAAAAACTTTCGCACTTATTCCCAAAGACCAGGAGATTTCTACACTTTACTCTGATCCAACCAGGAATAAACAGCAGGTTGCCATAGTTGCTGAGCCGTTCGACATTGTCGCCCTCGAGAAAACTGGACAGTTCAGAGGCACGTACCATGTCCTTGGTGGGCTCGTATCGCCTATTGACGGCATCGGGCCAGAGCAATTGCACATACACGAACTTGTTACAAGAATCGACGAAGATAAAGTCACTGAGGTAATACTCGCAACTAACGCCAGCGTAGAGGGCGAGTCAACTGCGCTTTATATACAGCAGCAACTGAAAGACAAGCCGGTCACTATAAGCAGGCTGGCGCGCGGATTGCCAGTTGGCGTTGATTTAGAGTATGCAGACAGCATAACGCTGAGTAGGGCTCTTGAAGGCCGGACTGCTCTATGAGAATGATGTACTGCCAAGAATGTGGCACAAAACTACAAGTAAAAAATCAAACTGAGTACGTGTGCGACAAAGGTCACACTTCCTGGAACAACCCAAAAGCGGCAGCCAGTGTTATTTTATACCGCCAGAACAAAATTTTATTTTCTGTGCGGGGTATAGAACCTCACAAAAACAAGATTGATTTGCCTGGAGGCTTCTTACAGTTTGATGAACAACCAGTTTCGGCGGCCAAACGAGAGATTCAAGAAGAAACAGGGTTGACACTACATAAACTGGAGCCGGTCGCAGCCTATACCCGCCTTTATGATGAAAATATTAGTGTCACTGATGTCGTATTTCTGTGTTGTTCTTGGTCCGGGGAAGAACAACCGAACGATGATGTCGCTGAATTAACATGGATGCCTATCGACGCAATCGACTCACCAGAATTTGCTTGGCAATATCCCGGCTTAACAGATACACTAAAAGGGAAATTACTATGAAGTACCCTGAAGCAACTACCATTCAAAAAATCCTTGGCTCAGCCGAGAAAATACTGATACTACAAGCTGACAACCCGGATGGAGATAGTTTGGGGAGTGTTCTCGCGCTTGAACAAATTCTTTCAGATATGGGAAAAGATCCCGTCCTTTATTGTGGCGTTGATATTCCCACCTATCTACGATACCTTCCAGGGTGGGACAGAGTGCAGAAAACCATACCCACCAAATTTGACGCCTCAATAATCGTAGATACTAGCGCCATGAGCTTATTTGAAACGCTGACGCGAAATGGTGAAAACAAATGGCTCTCCAGCCGACCATGTATTATCTTGGACCATCATGAAGTGGAGCCTTCTATTCCGTTTGCGACAGTAGTCTGTAACTACCCCGTGGTCGCAACCGGTGAGGTTATCTACGAGTTAGCAGAGCAACTCGACTGGCCAGCCAATCGAACTGCGTTAGAGATGATGGCCGTGTCAATCTTGTCTGATAGTCTGGGACTCGTTAGTGAAGCGACCACCGGACGTAGCATACGCATTATGGCAGAACTGGTAGATAAAGGCGTCCGTTTGGCTCGGCTAGAAAATGCACGTCGCGAAATGATGCGCAAGAGTCCTGCGTTGGTGCGATATAAAGGTGAGCTACTGCAACGTATTGAATATTTCGAGAATGATAGGATTGCTACAATCACTATCCCCTGGAAGGAAATTGAGATGTATAGCCATGCCTACAACCCCTCTATGCTTGTCATCGATGATATGCGACTGACAGAAAATACTGACGTTGCTATTGCCTTCAAAACATACAGGGATGGTAAGATTACTGCCAAGATACGAACTAACTTTGGAAAAACCATCGCTTCAGAGCTAGCGAAACACTTTGGCGGTGGGGGGCACGCATATGCCAGTGGGTTTAAAATAGAAGACGGCAGAACGATTGAGGAAATAAAACAAGAGTGCATTACAGTGAGCACCAGACTCTTACATAACCTAGCGAAAGATAACTCAAGTGAAACTTTATAATACCCTCGGCAGGAAACTGCAACCATTTAAACCCCAGTCACCTAATGTGGTCAAAGTATACTCTTGTGGCCCAACTGTCTACGATTATGCCCATATCGGTAACCTCCGTGCGTTTATATTTGCCGACACCTTGCGTAGAACCCTGTCTGCACAAGGATATACTGTTCATCATGTGATGAACATTACGGATGTTGGCCACCTTTCTAGCGATGCTGATGTGGGTGAAGATAAGCTAGAGAAGGGGGCGAAGCGCGAAGGGAAAACAGTTTGGGATATCGCTGACCAGTATACACAAAGTTTTCTCAAAGATACCCAATCACTCAATATTCTGCAGCCAAACGGCTACAAAGGTCGTGTGGACGGCTATGCACGTGCGACTGATTTCATACCGCAGCAAATCGAAATAATCTCTACATTGCTCGAGAAGAAGTACGCCTATATTACCAAGGAAGCCATCTATTTTGACGTTACGAAACAAAAAGACTACGGAAAACTTTCGGGGCAAAAACTAGAAGAGAAAGAAACAGCAGTTCGTGAAGAAGTTGTGCAAGACACAGACAAGCGACATCCGTACGATTTTGCATTGTGGTTTTTTGCTGTGGGTCGATTTGAAGATCACGCCTTGCAGTGGCAGAGTCCCTGGGGTAGTGGTTTCCCGGGGTGGCATCTCGAGTGCTCCACAATAATTCATGAGACTTTGCACGAGCCTATCGACATACATACTGGTGGCGTTGACCATATCGGCACACACCATACCAACGAAATTGCGCAGACCGAGGCTGCTTTTGGGCATCCATTGGCACAGTATTGGCTCCATAATGAATTTGTGCTCGTGAATGGTACAAAGATGTCAAAATCATTAGGTAATTTCTATACTCTGCGTGATGTACGAGAAAAAGGTTATGACCCACTCGCGTTTAGGCTATTAATGCTGCAAGCTCACTACCGGTCGCAACTGAACTTTAGCTGGGGGTCACTAGAAGCAGCACAAACGTTTTTGAATCGAATTCGTGGGTGGGCAGACTTGGCCCATCAGACACCGGAGCAGTTTTCTGAGGTTAATCAAACGTACCAACCTGCGCTTGAGAAGATATATGCTGCTCTTTCTCAGGATCTAAATACAACCGAAGCCTTGGGCTGGCTCTCTGGCTTGGTCAACCAAACGGACACCCATGGCTGGAGCCCCAAAGATTTGGCGATGCTGCTGAAGCAACTTGATGATGTATTTGGCTTAGGCCTGTCTGAGCGACTAGACATAACCGACCAACAAAAAAGCTTGTTACACGATCGAAGTAAGGCAAGACAAAGTAGCGACTGGGCAGCAGCTGACGCAATACGTCAGAAGCTAGAAAAAGAACACATCGGGGTGCGTGATAGTAACTTCGGCCAAATTTGGTTTAGACTTTAGGAGTTATTGTGCTTGAAACGAGATTCAAGGTAGTCTTGCAGTAGTATCTTGCCGCAACCGAAAGCTGGTATAGCCACAAATGCGCCTAATAAGCCGCCGAAACTTGCGCCTAACAGCGCAGCAACAAACACAAGGAGCGGGGTGAGCTCGTTGTTTTTTGCTTGAATGTATGGCTGCAATGTAACATTCTCAATCTGTTGGTAGAGCAAAAAGTAGGCAATCATTGTGAGCGCAAGTGGCACAGAAGAGAAGAGACAAACTAATGCAACGATTACCGCAGCAAGTGTATTACCGATAAGTGGGATGAGTCCAAATATAAATACAATGCCCGCAAGCGCGACAGCATTAACAGACACCTTCATCACCGTACTGGCAATCACTAGAGTCATCATGGCAAACATACCCGCAATTGCAGCTATAAGCACTTGACCGTTTACGTAACCGGTGACAACGCGGTACATGCGTTGTGCGAGCTCCTTGTGATGCTTTCGGCTCTGTTTGGGGTGTAGTTGCCAGTAGCGTCGCATCCAATCTGGTCCCTCAACCAGAAACATAAATGTCAAAACAAGCACGGTGATAACTGATATAAAAGCGCTCCCGACTTTTGTTGCCGTATTTATTACAGGTTCTTGTACATTTTTGGTTCGATCACGAATGTTTTCGCTTAGACCATCAATGTTTTCTTCTAAATGATAGCGCTGTATAAATCGGCCAACCGAACCATTGCCTTCACGAAGCGAAGAAAGTGTTGCAGGGACTTCTCGAATGAAATCAACTGTTTGACGGGCAAGTGGTGGGACGACAAGCGTGATGAACGTTCCAAGTACCCCAATGACAACAAGGTACGCTATACCGGTGGCAGCGGCACGACTTTTAAGTTTTAACTGTCGTGATATCCAGTTAACGGTCGGGCTCAGCGCCAAACTCAGGAAGAACGCTATAAATATTAGCTGTAGAGCGTGCCCTGCGCTATGCAAAAAACGAAGTCCAAATACGGTGATAATTATAACTACTAATATTCTGGCGATCGTACGATTCGAGAGAGTGATTTCTGTTTTATTATTTTGGCTCATGCTTACTATTATCTGATGTGCGCTGTTTTTTTGCAACAATCCCTTCATACGCCCGCAAAAGCTGATTCCCGACACGTGACACATCATATTGACCAACTTGTGTCTCTTGCCACTTGGAGGCGCGATTACGCGCTGGTTTATTGAAAGCAAACCCTTTTAGCGCTTTAGCAAACTTAGCCGTATCATAGGGATCAAAAAGTTGTGCTGGCCGCTCGCGCAACACTGATCGATAACCACTATTGTTTCCGGCAAGCACAACGCCAGCGCGGGCAGCCATTGCCTCAACTAATACGATTCCGAAAC
>OMJO01000021.1 GCA_900299395.1 bacterium | reverse complement strand
TGGTATTCTGGCGGCGAGCCCTGATTTGCTGTGGCTACCTAACTGGTTGCGTATGCTGGCTGGCAAAAAATTGAAACCACGAAATAAACTTGAGTACTTTCTGGGGTGCATACAATGGTGTGAGCGACCATGGGGCTGGATTGTCGAGATTGTTTACTACGTTGCGGCACTTATGCTCCTTTTGCCTCGATTGTCGGTGTAGTCAAATTTTGCGTTATCTGTTAGAGTAGGTAGCTATGCAAGTCTCACTTAAACACAACTCAGATACCGAAGTGGTATTGACTATAATCCCGAACAGTAAAGAACTAACAAAGGTAAAAGAACACGTACTAGAACATCTAGCTGGTAGCGTAAAACTACCAGGCTTTAGATCCGGCAAGGCCCCCCTTGCACTCATTGAAAAGAATGTCGATCAAGCGGCACTACAGTCTGATTTTCTTGAAGAGGCGATAGGTCAGATGTATCAACAGGCAATTGCTGAACAAAAGCTGCGAGTTGTCGAGCGCCCGCAGATAGCCCTTACAAAATTCGTCCCATTTAATACGCTGGAGTTTCAGGCTACGGTACCAGTAATCAGTAACGTTACGCTGCCTGATTACACCAAAATCTCCCAAACTAGAACAAAAGTTTCTGTTACGGCGAAGGAAGTCAATGAGGTCGTGGACTCTTTGGCGCAGCGCCAAGCGGAGCGGAAGCAGGTTGAGCGAGCAGCCAAGGACGGTGATGAGGTAACTATTGACTTCAAAGGTGTTGATACTAAACAGCAACCGATTAAAGGTGCTGATGGGCAAGGGTACCCCCTTGTGCTCGGGAGTAAAACCTTTATCCCGGGTTTTGAAGAGCACCTGGTTGGAATGAAGATAGGTGAAAAGAAAGAGTTTACGCTCACGTTCCCTAAGGATTATGGCGTCAAGGCGCTAGTGAGCAAAAAAGTAACGTTTACTGTGACGGTACAAAAGATTCAGGAACTTGTAGAGCCAAACATTGATGACGCGTTTGCGATGAACGTTGGTCCATTTGACAGTCTCAATGCACTCAAAGCGGATATCAAAAAACAGCTGGCTGCAGAACGACAAGCGGAAGTAGATCGCAACGACGAGTCTGAACTAGTGCGCAAGATAACCGCGAAGAGTAAGGTGAGTATTCCGCAGGCTCTAATTGACAGCACGGTAGAAAATTTATTACGCGATCTCAAACAGAACCTCGTGTATAGAGGACAAACGTTTCTGGAGTTCCTTGAAGCAGAAGGTAAGACAGAGGATACCTACAAAAAAGAGCTAGAACCACAGGCTGAGGAGCGGGTCAAAGCAAGTATTGTGCTGGCCGAAATTGCTGATAAGGAAAAGTTGGATGTGTCACTGGAGGAACTTGAGGTACGGATTCAATCGCTCAAAGGACAGTATCAGGATGCTGCTATGCAGGCAGAACTGGACAATCCTGAAAATAAAGAAAACATTGCTAGCCGCATCTTGACAGAGAAGGTTCTTAACAGACTGAAAGAGCTCTGCTTTAGCGCGTAGACAAAACATCTCAAAAGTGGTATCGTTAGCTTGCTAAGAGTTGTTCCTATGGAAAGAAACGAGCGAGAACTACATCTTGCAGCAGCTCAGCGACTGCGTAAGGCCGGCAATTGGTTGTTGGGAATTTCAGGTGTGTCCATGGTGGTGGCTGGTCGTGAATTTTTAGATCATTCAAAGATTTTAGGTAGCGCAGCATTTGGGGTTGGCATAGTGACTGGTTGGCTGGCACGACAATCCTATTATGAAAGTGAAAGACAACATCTCATTGCGTATGATATGGAAGATGTTCCACCAATTCTTGAAGTACTTGAGGGGGACGGTCAGCCATCAGATTTACCGCCTGCGCAGTTACAAGTCATACAGGGTGAGCCCGAGAGGGCACACTTACGGATAGTAGACGAGCCGGCATAGTTAGCACTCTTGACTAGCGAGTGCTAATTTTTTATCATGAGTGGGTAAGGAGACATCCACCATGCAGAGTTCAATAATGGTACCGACAGTTATCGAAACCGAGGGGCGTGTCGAGCGAGCCTACGATATTTATTCACGCTTGCTTAAGGATCGCATCATTTTCTTGGGAACAGATGTGAATGAGCATACAGCCAATCTGATAGTGGCTCAACTTCTCTTTCTGGATAATCAGGACTCAAATAAGGACATCCACCTCTACATTAATAGCCCTGGTGGAAGTGTATATGACGCCTTAGCAATTTATGACACCATGCAGTTTGTGAAGGCAGATGTTGAAACCGTGGGCATTGGTGTCCAAGCTAGTGCAGCGGCATTTCTCCTAAGTAGCGGCACGAAAGGCAAGCGTTTTATATTGCCAAATGCAACGGTGATGATTCATCAGCCAAGCAGTGGCACCCGTGGCAAAGTGACCGACATGGAGATTGACCTAAAAGAGTCATTGCGAGTTAAACATCGTCTCAACGAAATAATGGCCAAGAATACCGGTCAAACTGTCAAAAAAATCCAAGAGGATATGGAGCGAGATTATTGGATGACTGCTGATGAGGCCAAAAAATATGGTCTTATCGACAGTATCGTAACAACAATGCCCAAAAAATGAGCTTAACCCTTGAGCCCTATAATGCTCGACTGTATGTGGCAGCACAGGGTAAGCAGCTGCATGCATTGGTCGATAAAGCAAAACCGTGGCTAGAAGCCGTTACACCAGGAACGGTTGAGCGATATCGTGATATTCCGCATGCGATTGCGAATGTGCGGCGCATAACAACTGCTGAAGGAATGCAGGCGTTTATTATCAAGGAACACCGGGTTGCATTGGGAATCGCGACGCTTATATTTGATCAAACAATCATTCATCCTGAAGCCGGTGAGGTGCAAGGTACTGATGTGGGCTATTGGGTGGCAGAGGATGTCGATGATGCTTTGCATCGTCGTATCGCACGCGATCTCATGCTAAAAAATGAATACGTCATGGATATGCGGGAAGAGAATGTGGCAGTGGAACAGCACCAGTACTCCCTCGTTGCTGCTATCCCGACAGCTCTAAATACTGATCATCGGCCACGGGGTCTAGAGGCTACTATGCAGCCTTTTGGTGAGCCTGGCTCGTTACAAGTACCAGATGGGGTAGATACATTTGGAGTTACCTTTGGTGGGCAGGAGGCTCAACTGCTCGTACGCTCATATACCAAGACTGCCTAGGTTTGTGCTTGACTTTATGTACTATATCTATCAAACTGGTGTTTAAGAAGTAGTATACAAAGGGCTGTGCTATATTTGTCACAAAAAGCACCAAAATTGCCCAGAGTAGTGATCTTCGCGCGCAAAATTACAACAACTACAATACTCATAAGCAATTATTAATTGGCTTACCTTACGATATAAGAGGTGAGCATAACAGTGGGAGACTACACGCATATGGCGAAAACTGCAGCAAACGCCAACATTACGCTTGGCAAGCGCACGTTCTTTACAAAAATAGATGACGTTCTTGACCTACCGAACTTGGTAGATCATCAAAACCGTTCATTTCAGTGGTTTGTCGAAGAAGGTTTAGGCGAACTATTAGCTGAAATCAGCCCGATTGAAGATTATACGGGTGCAAAATTATCACTTTCATTCAAAGATTATCGCTTTGAAGACCCAAAAATGTCTGAGTCTGAGGCGCGTGAGAATAACGTTAGTTATGAAGCTCCTCTAAAAGCAACCGTTGAGCTTACAAACAAAGTAACGGGTGAAGTTAAAGAACAAGAGATATATCTCGGTGATTATCCGTGGATGACCGAGCGTGGCACATTTGTTATCAATGGTGCTGAACGTGTTGTTGTCTCTCAGCTGATTCGTTCAGCCGGTGTGTTCTTTACTGCTGACGCTCACGGAACCAAGAATCTTTATGGTGCCAAGGTTATTCCAGGCCGTGGTGCGTGGCTCGAGTTTGAGACTGCTGCAGCAGGTGCGTTATATGTAAAGATTGACCGAAAACGAAAAATTCCTGTCACAACCTTAATGCGTGCGTTAGGTATGACAGATCCACAAATCAAAGATACATTTAAACACGTTGACTCGGGTAGTGTTAATCACATCGAGGCGACACTGGATAAAGATCCTTCCAAAACCCCAAATGAAGCACTCATTGAGGTGTATCGTCGTTTGCGACCTGGCGATTTGGCCACTGTTGATAACGCCCGAAGTTTGCTTGAAAATATGTTTTACAACTTCAAGCGGTTTGACTTTAGTCGCGTCGGACGTTACAAAATCAACAAACGTCTCAACCTTGATGTGCCAAACACCGTTGAAAATCGTATTATGCGTCTTGAGGATTTGACAGCTATTGTTGCCGAGATTATTCGCCTGAACAATACACAAGATCCTGCCGATGACATTGACAGCTTGGCAAATCGCCGCGTAAAGCTTGTTGGAGAACTAGTACAACGTCAGTTTCGTATCGGTCTTCTCCGCATGGAGCGCAACACCAAAGACCGTATGAGCATGTGTGAAATTGAAACAGTTACACCCGCTCAGCTCATTAACGCACGCCCCGTAGTGGCAGCAGTTCGTGAGTTTTTCGCAAGCAGCCAGTTATCGCAGTTTATGGATCAAATCAATCCGCTCAGTGAGCTTGCCCACAAGCGACGCTTAAGCTCGATGGGCCCTGGTGGGCTGAGCCGTGAACGAGCAGGGTTTGAGGTCCGCGACGCACACGCGACACACTATGGCCGTATTTGTACGGTTGAAACGCCTGAAGGCGCGAACATCGGTCTTGTATTGAATCTGGCAAGCTACGCTCGGATTAACGACTATGGATTCATCGAGACTCCATACCGAAAAGTTATTAGCGCTGTCTCGGCGAAGGATGCTGCTGGCTACATCGCCAGTGTTAATCTTGGGGACGAGAAAGGCAAAACTATCGTAAAGGCCGGTCAAAAGATCACAGCTGAGCAAGCTAAGAAATTAGCCGCCGTTAAAGAACGCGCAACGTGGCCAGTAAAAGCGGTGGTCACTGATGAAATCGTCTATTTAGACGCTGCTGAAGAAGAGTCAACAATCATTGCGAACGCGAGCGAAGGGTTTGATGAGAATGGTCACTTTATCAACGAGCGTGTTTCTGCGCGAAGTTATCTCAAGTTTGGTGAAGTCGATGCAAATGACATTACCCACATGGATGCTAGTCGCAAACAGATTATTGGTTCAAGTGCCGGTTTAATCCCGTTTATCGAGAAGAACTACGTGTATCGATCACTTATGGGCAGTAACCAGCAGCGCCAGGCCGTCCCATTGGTACAGCCACAGGCGCCAATAGTTGGTACTGGCATGGAAGGCACAGCAGCTCGTAACACGGGACAGTTGGTAGTTGCTGAGGCTAACGGTGAAGTAGTAAAAGCTTCTGGTGATGAAGTAGTCGTGAAATACAAAGAGGGCACGGTCACCTATCATCCGCAGCATTATGTCCGTAGCAACGAAGGTACCAGCATCAACCAAAAGGTCGTTGTTAGTAGCGGCCAAAAAGTTAAAGCTGGTGATCCGCTTATCGAAGGTATGTCAATTGCCGATGGTGAGCTCGCATTGGGTAAAGACTTGATCGTGGCATTTATGCCATGGAGTGGCTACAACTTCGAGGACGCGATTATCGTGTCTCGTAAGCTAGTAGAAGATGACACGCTTACATCGGTACATATTGTTGATTTCATGGTTGAAGTACGCGAGACAAAGCTAGGGCCTGAGATTGTTACGCGAGACATACCAAACGTATCCGAAGATGCCCTCCGGCACCTAGATGAGGACGGTATTGTGCGCATCGGTGCTGAAGTACACCCAGGTGATATCCTTGTTGGTAAGATCACCCCTAAAGGTGAACAAGAGCTCTCGAGTGAAGAACGCCTTTTGCGAGCCATCTTTGGCGAAAAAGCAAAGGAAGTCCGTGATACATCACAGCGTATGAGCAATGGTAAACATGGCAAAGTCGTTGGTGTCAAAGTCTTTAGTCGTGCCAATGGTCACGAACTAAAGGCAGGTGTCATTATGCAAATCCAAGTGTTTGTTGCTCAAATGCGTAAGATTGCTGTTGGAGACAAGCTTGGTGGCCGTCACGGTAACAAGGGCGTTATCGCTCGAGTATTACCGGTTGAGGACATGCCATTCATGGCCGATGGCACCCCAGTCGATATCATACTAAACCCATTAGGTGTTCCGTCACGTATGAACGTAGGTCAGTTGTTTGAAACGCACCTTGGTATGGCAGCGCGTGCTCTCGGTATGAAAGTCGCCAGCCCAGCATTTAACGGGGTAACAGACGAAAAAATTCGAGAACTGCTAATAGAAGCTGGACTTCCAGAGAACGGAAAACAGCAGCTGTTTGACGGGCGTACTGGTGAACCATTTGCCGAACACACAACAGTTGGTTCCATGTATATGATCAAGCTCAATCACATGATTGCTGACAAGATTCACGCACGCAGCACCGGTCCATATACCATGGTCACACAACAGCCGTTGGGTGGTAAGGCTCAGAACGGTGGACAGCGTTTTGGAGAGATGGAGGTATGGGCACTTGAAGCCTATGGCGCGAGTAACACCCTGCAAGAAATGCTGACAATCAAGTCAGATGATGTCTACGGTCGTAGCAAAGCGTACGAGTCGATCATTAAGCAAACAGAAATTGTTGGCCCTAAGGTTCCAGAAAGTTTTAACGTGCTTGTAAAGGAACTGCAAGGCCTTGGTTTGAAAGTAGACCTCATGAGCTCCAATGAAGTTGTTGATGCTGAAGAGGTTTTGGCTGAGAATATTAAAGACGAAGCGTCTCATTTGTCTGAAGTTGCAGTACCTGAACCAACAGCTTCGGACATAGATGTAACCGATGACGCAGTAGCCGACGAGTTCACCGTTATGGATCTGGAAGATGAGGTATCGCCGGAAAGTGATACTGTCCTGGTGGCTACCGATGAAGATGAAAGTGAGGAGGCATAGCCATGAAACGATATTCATACGGAACAAATATTGCTGACTTCGACGCTGTGCGTCTTGCCGTTGCTAGTCCAGAAGATATTCTGGAGTGGAGTTACGGGGAAGTTACAAAGCCGGAAACAATTAACTATCGAACACAAAAGCCGGAACGCGACGGACTATTTTGTGAGCGTATTTTTGGACCAGTCAAAGACATTAATCCTCATGATGCTAAATACAAAGGCGTTCGCTCTCGTGAGGCTGCGGTCGACAAAAACGGTGAGATTGTTACAAAGAGCATCGTACGTCGTGAACGTATGGGCCACATTACTTTAGCGGCACCTGTAGCGCACATTTGGTTTTTGCACGGCACCCCATCAGCAATCGGCTTACTTTTAGGCATGACAGTCAAGAATCTTGAGCGTGTTGCCTATTTTGCCAGCTACATCATTAAAAGTGTTGACGTTGAAAAGCGTGACAAAATGCTTGCCGACAAAGAAGCTGAATTTGCTGCAGCCAAAGAAGCCATCAAACTACGCTATGAAAAAGATGCAGAGGCCGAAAACGCCAATGTTAAGGCGCTGGCTGAAATGCAGACCAAAGAGACAGAAGAGCTGACAAAGGAGTATGAACTCCTCAAAAGTCAGTTTGACGGTCTGGAAAAGCTCAGCCTTATTAATGAGACAGAGTATCGGGTACTTCCTGACGACTTGCGTGAACTTATAACAGTCGGTATGGGTGGCGCAGCTCTCAAGGAAATGCTAGACGAAGTAGACCTGACGAAGCTCATTAAAGAGCTAACCGAAGAGGCGGAAGAAGCTAAAGGTCAGCGTAAGAAGAAGATCATGAAGCGACTTCGATTGCTTGAAAGCATGGATCGAGCCGGCATCAAGCCGAACAGCATGTGTGTCACAGTGCTTCCAGTGATTCCTCCAGATCTGCGACCTATGGTGCAGTTAACTGGTGGACGGTTTGCCACCAGCGACCTCAACGACCTATATCGTCGTGTCATTAACCGAAACAATCGTCTGAAAAAACTCATTGAGCTCAATGCTCCTGAGGTGATTCGACGAAACGAACAGCGTATGTTGCAAGAGGCTGTTGATGCACTCATTGACAACAATAGCGCTCGTAGTGGTCGTGCTGTAGCAGCAACTGGCCAACGACGACGCTTAAAGAGCCTTAGCGACATGCTAAAAGGCAAACAAGGCCGGTTCCGCCAGAACTTGCTTGGAAAGCGCGTAGACTATTCTGGGCGTTCAGTCATTGTAGCCGGACCTGAACTGAATATTGATCAGTGTGGTCTGCCAAAGATGATGGCATTGGAGCTGTTCAAGCCATTCGTTATTGGCCACCTCATTGCGAATGAGCATGCTCACAACATCCGCAGTGCTACACGCATGATCGAAACTGGCGAAACTGAAGTGTGGGACGCTCTTGACGAGGTTATTAAGGAGAAGTATGTTCTACTGAACCGCGCTCCATCACTGCACCGTCTTAGTATCCAAGCCTTCCAGCCAGTACTCATTGAGGGTAAAGCTATTCAGTTGCATCCACTTGTCTGTAAAGGTTTCAACGCCGACTTTGACGGTGACCAGATGGCGGTGCACTTACCACTATCAGATGCTGCACAAGAAGAAGCTAAAAACATTATGGCCAGCAACCGCAACTTGTTGAAGCCCGCTGACGGTTCTCCGATTTTGCACATCGAACAAGACATCGTGCTTGGCTGTTACTATTTGACCTACGAACGTCCTGGTGCTGAAGTCGTAAAGACAAAGACTTACGCTGGTATCGAGGAAGCCATTATGGCGTATGACAACGGTGTCATTAGTTTGCAAAGTCGGGTACGTGTACCATTCCGAAATGAAGTCCGTGAGACTACGCTGGGGCGCCTGCTATTCAACGAGATATTCCCAGAAGATTTCCCATTTATGGATGATGCCATGACCAAGAAACGTCTCGGCAACGCTATGGCGCTCGCCTATGCCTTGTACGGCCAAGACAAAACGGCAGAAATTGCTGATGACTTAAAGACCATCGGCTTTGAGTATGCAACAAAGTCAGGCCTGAGCATGGGTATGACTGACTTCAGTGACATTGTAGGTCTTGACGATCTTCTAAACGAAGGCGAAGACCGTGCTGCTGAGATTAGTGCACAGTATGACCAAGGTTTCATAACTGACGAAGAGCGATATCGCCTAACAGTTGAAACATGGAAAGAGACCGACGCAAAAGTACAGGAACGACTGGCCGAGCAATTTGCCTCTGAAGACAGTTCTATGTCGATCGCCGTAGTATCAGGTGCTCGAGGTAATATCGGTCAGGTAAAAACTGCCGTTGGTATGCTCGGTGTGACGACTGATGCAACTGGTCGCGCGATTGAGCTGCCAATTCGATCGAACTACAAGTATGGCCTTTCTCCACTAGAGTACTTTACAGCCACCCGTGGAGCTCGAAAAGGTATGATCGACACTGCTTTGAAAACAGCCGACTCAGGGTACCTGACTCGTCGTCTGGTTGATGTCAGCCAAGACGTTTTCACTATTGACGAAGACGCCGACGACCCGGGCTTTGCTATCTACCGAAGCGACTCCGAAGAGATCGGTGTTAGTTATGCATCACGCCTCGAAGGCCGTTTCCTTGCTGAAACAGTCAAGGGTATTGCCAAAAAGAATCAGCTCATTACTCGTGATATTGCTGAGCAAATTGAGTCAGATGCAAACCTCGACGGTGTAAAGATCCTGAGCGTGTTGAGCTGCGCCAGTGCTCGCGGTGTGAGCCGCAAATCTTACGGGCTTGATCCCGCTACTGGCGAGCTTGTTGCAGGCCATCACCCTGTCGGAGTTATTGCTGCGCAAAGTATTGGTGAACCTGGAACCCAGTTGACACTAAAGACCTTCCACTCCGGTGGTGTTGCTGGTGAAGACATTACAACTGGTTTGCCTCGTGTTGAAGAGCTCTTTGAAGTGCGTACACCAAAAGGTCAGGCTTTCCTTTCAGAAATTGCTGGTACTGTCAGCGCATGGGAAGAGGGCGATCATTACGTCGTACAAGTAGCTGCCGACGAAAATGAAAAAATCGAGTTTCAGCTTGAGGGCCGCAAGGCCCAAGTTGCTAACGGTAGCGACATAGCTATTGGTGATGTCTTGGCTGCCAATGAAGATGGAGCCGACCCGCTTGTTGCTCCAGTTGCTGGCAAGGCACACGTTACCAAGAAGGCTGTGAGCATTAGCCCAAGCAGCAAGAGTGCTGCTCGTTACGAGATCCCTGGCTTTAAGCAGCTTGTAGTCAAAGACGGCGATCAAGTAGCTGCCGGGCAAAGACTTACGAACGGTTCTATCAATCTGCACGAGCTGATGCGCTTGCAAGGTGATGAAGCGACACAACGGTACATCATGAATGAAATACTACGTATCTTTGCTTCACAGGGACAGAATATTGCTGACAAACACCTCGAGATTATTGTTCGACAGATGTTTAGCCGTGTACAGATTGAAGAAGCGGGAGACAGTGAATTTGTAACGGGTGACATCGTCAGCAAACTTGCTGTTGCTGAGGCTAATGAGCAACTAGTTGCCGAAGGCAAGCAACCAGCCAAGGTTAACCAGCTTCTGCTTGGAATTACCAAGGCAAGCTTGTCAACAGATTCGTTCTTGAGTGCTGCGAGCTTCCAAGACACAACCCGTGTCTTGATCGCCGCCGCTACAAGCGGTAAGGTTGACCACCTCTTCGGTCTCAAGGAGAATGTCATCCTAGGTCGCCGAATCCCTGTCGGCACGGGGTATCGCGAAGCCGATGAGGATATAGAGGCAGTTGCTTCAGAGGAGTAAATCTGTTAAAATCGCCATTTGTAAATATAAGCAGTCCGAGCCAAACACCTAGGGCATGACGTGTTTGCCGCAGCAGATTGCACTATAAGTAAGGAGAACCATGCCAACAATTAACCAATTAGTCCGCAAGCCGCGTAAGACAGCGACCAGCAAAAGCAAGTCGCCAGCTTTGCAGCGTGTGGTCAACAATCTAAAGACTAAGCACTATGAAAAGCCTGCGCCATTCAAGCGTGGCGTATGTGTGAAGGTCACAACTAAGACACCTAAAAAGCCAAACTCTGCTCTACGTAAGGTGGCGCGTGTTCGTTTAACCAACGGCTACGAAGTGTGGGCCTACATTGGTGGCGAAGGGCACAACCTGCAAGAACACGCTGTTGTGACTATTCGCGGTGGTCGCGTGAAAGACCTTCCTGGCGTTCGATATCATGTTGTTCGCGGCAATCTTGATTTGCAAGGTGTTGCTAACCGTAAACGCGGCCGTAGCAAGTATGGTGCCAAGAAAGACGGTAAATAATCATGCCACGAAAGAAAACAGCTTCACTCGTACGTGAAATCCAGCCAGACCGTGTGTATAACAGTGCCATGGTTCAGCGGCTCATTAACCGTGTCATGCTTAATGGTAAAAAGCAGCTTGCCGAACGTCTTGTATACAACGGAATGCAAAAAGCCGCTGACAAACTTAAGGTAAAGAACCCTATCGAAGTATTTGACCAAGCTATCAAGAACATACAGCCTCACCTAGAAACACGTTCACGTCGTGTTGGTGGTGCAAACTATCAGATTCCTTTTGAAGTTAAAGGCCAACGCCAAACTCACTTAACAATTATGTGGCTTGTGCAGGCTGCTCGTGCTCGTTCTGGGATGAGCATGGAAGATCGCTTGGCACTTGAACTCATTGACGCCTACAACAACACTGGAACTGCCGTTAAGAAGCGTGAAGATACACACAAGATGGCGGAAGCCAACCGTGCCTTTGCGCACTTCGCGAGGTTCTAATGATTGTTAAAGGGGCAGGGCAAGGTGTGGTTGCGGCAACCTGTGTAGGCTGCGAATTTGCCCCTGAAGTTGCGAGCATGCTTGATGAGATTGCGTGCGATGCAAATCAAAATCAAGCACCGGGAGTTGGCGTTGATATGATGGAGCAGTTCTTTGTTCGACGTCCTAACATCCAAGTATTGGATCAACTAACAAAAGAAATGAACAATGCAGTTGCTAAAAACGTATGTGATCCATCCATCAAGCGCTGTGCGGCAGTAGACTTTCTCATAAATAAGGCATAAACAAGGTAACTATATGGCAGACAAGAAGTACACATTAGACAAAATCCGTAATATTGGTATTATCGCGCACATTGATGCAGGCAAGACGACCACAACCGAAGGTATTCTGTATCGTACAGGTCTAAAACACAAAATCGGCGCTGTCCACGAAGGCGAAACCACCACTGACTGGATGGCTCAAGAACGAGAACGTGGTATCACTATCGTATCCGCTGCCGTGACATGTTACTGGAAGAATCATCAGATCAACATTATCGACACCCCCGGTCACATTGACTTTACTGTTGAGGTAGAACGAAGCCTTCGTGTACTCGACGGCGCCTGTGTGGTCTTTGATGGCAAAATGGGTGTCGAAAGCCAATCTGAGACCGTTTGGCGCCAGGCAGACAAATATGGTGTTCCTCGCATCTGTTTTATTAATAAAATCAACCAAACTGGTGGTGATTTCTACAAGTCTCTCGAAAGCATTCACAATCGTTTAAACAAACGAGCGTTCCCAATTCATTTACCAATTGGTTTCGAACAAGGCATCAACGGTGTTGTTGACTTGGTTGCGATGAAAGCCTACACCTACAAGGAATTTACTGACAAGGAGCTCAAAGAGAGTGAAATACCTGCCGATATGCTCGACCAGGTGAAAAAGTACCGCAGTCTACTTATCGAGAATGCTGTCGCCGAAGACGAAAAAATGCTTGAGAAGTACTTTGAAGTTGGTGAAGATGGCCTAAGCGAGGATGAAATTAAACAAGCTATCCGTAGTGCCATTCTTTCAGGTAACTTCTTTGCTGTGACTGGTGGTGACGGTCGTGGTGTGATTGTTGAAAAAGTACTCGACCTTGTCGTTGAGCTTTTGCCAAGCCCACTGGACCGTGGCAGTACCTGGGGTACACATCCTAAGAGCGGCGATGAAATTGAGCGCAAGCCAGATGCCAAAGAACCATTTGCCGGTCTTGCCTTCAAGATTGCGACCGACCCGTTTGTTGGTAAGCTCGCATACTTCCGCGTGTACTCCGGTAAGATTTCGGCCGGCAGCTACGTCATGAACAGTTCAACAGGTGAAAAAGAGCGCGTTGGCCGTATCGTACGTATGCAAGCTGACAAGCGTGAAGATGTGGCAGAAGTTGAAGCTGGTGACATTGCCGCAATTGTAGGGCTTAAGGGTACGACAACCGGTAATACCTTGTGCGACGCTAATAATCCGATTGTTCTCGAGAGTATTAGCTTCCCTGAACCGCCGGTATCTATTGCCATTGAGCCAAAGACCAAAGCTGACCAAGAAAAAATGAGTATCGCCTTGCAGCGACTTGCCGAAGAAGACCCAACATTTCGCATCAAGGTTGATGATGAAACAGGACAGACCATCATTAGTGGTATGGGTGAACTTCACCTTGAGATCATTGTCGACCGCATGAAGCGTGAATTTAGCGTGGAAGCCAACGTTGGCCAGCCACAAGTGGCATACCGCGAAACTATTCGCAAAGATGGTGTCGAAGTTCAGGGTAAGTTTATCCGTCAGTCAGGTGGTCGTGGTCAGTATGGTGACGTATGGCTCCGTTTGAGCCAGAACGAAGCCGGCAAGGGTTTTGAGTTTATTAACTCCATCAAGGGTGGTGTCGTCCCGAGTGAATACATCAAACCTGTTGAAGAGGGCATCAAAGAAGCTATGGCTAATGGTGTGCTCGCGGGCTACCCAGTTGTGGACATCAAGGCCGAGCTCTACTTCGGTAGTTACCACGATGTGGACAGTAGTGAAATGGCCTTCAAGATCGCCGGTTCTATGGCGCTCCAAGAAGGTGTTAAAAAGGCTAGCCCTGTACTACTAGAGCCTGTCATGAAAGTTGTTGTTGTTACCCCTGAAGAGTTCATGGGTGACGTAATCGGCGACCTAAACAGTAAACGAGGCCGTGTTGAGTCAATGGAAGATTTGCAGAATGGTGTCAAACAAATTACTTCTTTCGTGCCGCTTGGCGAAATGTTTGGCTATACCACCAACTTGCGTAGCATGACACAAGGGCGAGCAAGCTCAAGCATGGAGCTCGATCACTACGCTGACGTACCAAACAACGTCGCAGAAGCTATCATCGCAAAAAACGCTAAATAAGCGCCCCCACCTCTTTACAAACTTCTTGAGATTGGGTACTATATTTTGGTAACTCGCACGAGCTATTGCTGCTTGTGCAATAAAATTACGTAAATAGGAGTCATAACAAATGGCAGATTTCGACCGAAGCAAGCCACACGTTAACGTAGGTACCATGGGTCACGTCGACCACGGAAAAACTACTTTGACGGCAGCTATTACCGCTGTTCTGGCTAAGAAGCTTCCAAGCGACGTAAACAAGCCGGTCAAGTACGACGAGATCGACAATGCACCTGAAGAGAAAGCTCGTGGTATAACCATCGCTACTTCTCACCAGGAATATGAATCAGAAAAGCGTCACTATGCACACGTAGACATGCCTGGTCACGCCGACTATGTAAAGAACATGATTACCGGTGCCGCTCAGATTGATGGTGCAATTCTGGTAGTTGCCGCTAATGACGGTCCATTGCCACAAACCCGTGAGCACGTACTGCTTGCCAAGCAGGTTGGGGTGCCTTACATCTTGGTATTTCTTAACAAGATGGACTTGGCTGACCCTGAGCTGATTGAATTGGTAGAAATGGACGTTCGTGAGTTGCTTGCCAAAAACGGCTACGACGAGAACGCACCTATCATCAAGGGCTCTGCAACCAAGGCTCTTGAGGGCGACGCAGCTTCTGAGGACGCTATTATGGAACTTGTTAAAGCTATGGATGAGAACATCCCAGAGCCAAAGCGCGAGCTCGACAAGCCTTTCCTAATGCCTATTGAAGACGTCTTCTCAATCAAAGGTCGTGGTACTGTTGCTACTGGCCGTGTTGAGCAAGGTGTTGTAAAGGTCAACGAGGAAGTTGAAATCGTTGGAATTCGTGACACCAAGAAGTCAGTCGTTACTGGCGTTGAAATGTTTAAGAAGAACCTCGACCAAGGTCAGGCTGGTGACAACGTAGGTATTTTGCTACGCGGTATCGAGCGAGATGACATTGAGCGTGGTCAGGTACTTTGTAAGCCTGGTACTATTACCCCTCACACAGAGTTTGATGCTGAGGTATACATCCTCAACAAAGATGAAGGTGGGCGTCACACTCCATTTTTCAAAGGCTACAAGCCACAGTTCTACTTCCGTACCACGGACGTAACTGGTGAAGTTGAGCTGCCAGCTGACAAAGAAATGGTCATGCCTGGTGACACAGTAACCTTCAAGGTTAAACTGCTTGCACCTATCGCTATGGAGCAAGGTCTACGTTTCGCTATTCGTGAAGGTGGACGCACAGTTGGCGCTGGTGTTGTTACCAAGATCAACAAGTAATCATAGTTGATTACGAAAAGAGCCCCCCACTTGGTCGGGGCTCTTTTCTTTTTGGTAAAGTTGTTGTAGAATTACCCAGTAAATTAATCGTGATGACTAAAAGTCGTTGCGGCACGCTCTCTATAGCACCGCAATGATGTTACATCACACCATCACAAGGAGAAGCAAATGGCTGAAGCAAAAGAAGCCAAGAAACCTGCTGCTAAAAAAGCAGAGACTGCCACGAGTGGCAAACAACGTATTCGTATTCGCCTCAAGGCATACGATCACAAAGTTATCGACCAATCAGCAAAACAGATTGTTGACACTGCACTTCGCACCGGAGCTACAATCTCTGGTCCGATACCACTACCAACTAAAAAAACCGTCTATACGGTGATCAAGAGCCCTCACATCTACAAAAAAGGGCGTGAGCAGTTTGAAATGCGTGTTCACAAGCGTCTCATTGACATAAGTGACCCAACACCTAAAACCATCGATTCACTCATGAACCTGAGCCTGCCGGCAGGTTGTGACGCTGAAATCAAAATGTAACCCCAGACCGCCCGCAAGGGCGGTTTTACTTTATACTTGAAGATATGTCAGACATTAACCGACGAAGAGGTTTTGATCACATCGGGGTTACTGCCGTAGCCATTTTGCACGATGGTAAAGGCAAAATTATGCTACAAAAACGTGGCCCCAAAGCTCGTGACGAACATGGCCGATGGGACGCTGTTGGTGGAGCTATCGAATTCGGCGATAGTATTACTGAAACGATAGATCGAGAACTCATGGAAGAACTTGGCGTCAAACCGTTACAGATTGATTTTCTCAAGGTGTACGACGCGCATCGAGAGCAAAACGGTAAAAGAACGCACTGGATTGCTATTGCGCATGCAGTTCTGGTTGACCCAAAACATGTTTCTATACGAGAGCCGCATAAAATATCTGAAATTGGCTGGTTTAACTTAGCAAATTTGCCAAAGCCGTTACATTCACAGTTTCCAAAGGTGCATAACGAACTACAGCATCGCAACTTTTTGCGCTAAAACCACAACACATTTTGCGACATAGTTCGTGCGAGGGCTGGTAGTATTGAAGTATATGGGGCTAAATGGTGAGATATATCCTGGTATTGAGTTAGCTGCACTACGCGGGGCGTTAGAAACAGAAATACCCGACCAGTGCCGAGCCTGTCATTTGCCAAGAAGTATTATTGCACGTGGTATCCAAGAGATGCATGCGCTGAAAGATGATGTAACAGCGAAAAGTATACGCGAAGACCGACTACGACTTGCTGTAAAATCGTGTTTCCAGAATAGTGCCGGTGTTGATTGTCCTGGGCCAGCGGACCCGTACTATGCTCCTCATGCCGTCGTTCATGCTCAGCAGGCCGATACGAATCCTGAAGTCATGTCATATGTTCAGTGTCAAGCATTTGCAACAACTAATCATTTTGCATCAGACATAGGATCGACACCTTGTTTGCCAGACGACGAAGCTTATGCTTAAATCGATACATGGCTAAAAAAACAAAAAGAAAACAAGCGATTGAACCGGATAGTACATTTTTGCTCAAGATGGTCCTCTACCTCATTGTCGGGGCCCAGTGGGTGCGTATTGTGAACCCATCACTCACGAAAGAGATACCGCTACCAGTTGGGCTCGTTCTAGGTCTACTGTTTGCTATGCACGATCATTTCAGACTTGATAGGAAAATCGAGTACGCTCTTTTGCTCGTTGCAATGCTCATTGGGTTCTGGAGCCAAGCCGGAGTCTATATCACAATCTTGAAGTAGTATATACAACATATTGACAGGAGTAACGCTAAAATGTTACTCTTTACCGGTATATCGCATAGTATGCAACTTGGTGATTTGATAGGTCTATCAAAAAACAGAGGTAGATACCATTGAACACCAAGCATTTTTATGTAGCGTCTTATGCAATATTCGGAGAGAAACCACATGAAAGCACTTATTACACGCAAAGTTGGCATGACAAGCACCATTAACGAAAATGGTGTTGTTGAGGCTATTACCTTGCTTTCGGTTTCACCAAACGTGATTACACAGGTTAAAACAACCGACTCTGATGGTTATACTGCCGTACAAGTTGGGACTGAAAAAGCTAAAAAACTTGGTAAAAGTCTCAAGGGTCACTTTGCGGCAGCCAAGGTAGAGCCAAAGATTGTACGAGAATTCCGCCTCCCCGAAATTAGCGAAGATGAAAATGTCGGCAAAGAAATACTAGCCGACGTTTTTAGTGTTGGCGAACATGTTCACGTAACGGCTACCAGCAAGGGCAAAGGGTTCGCCGGCACCATTAAGCGCCACAACTTCCATCGTGGACGTAAAACGCACGGTGGCCGCAGTTACCGTCGCCCCGGTTCAATCGGCTCGATGTATCCACAGCGAATTTTCAAAGGCAAAAAAATGGCTGGCCAGATGGGCCACGAACAAGTCACGGTGCGTAATCTCGTGGTGACTCTCGTTGATCCAGAACTGCAAATTATCGGTGTGAAGGGTGCAGTTCCGGGTCCACGAAAAGGTATTGTTCTTGTGAAGGAGGCAAACTAATGAGTGTGCCAACATTCACAAAAACCGGTGCTAAGGCAACAACTGCCGCAAAACTCGACAAAGCAGTATTTGATGTTACGGTTGAACACCATAACTTACTCAAGGCTGCATATGTAGCCTATCTAGCAAACGGACGAGACAATCTAGCCGTAACTAAGACTCGCGGTCTAGTGCGGGGTGGCGGTCGAAAACCATGGCGACAAAAAGGAACGGGACGTGCCCGCTTTGGTTCTACTCGAAACCCAATCTGGCGAACTGGTGGTATTGTGTTCGGCCCAACCGGAGCGGAAAATTACAGTCATAAAATGCACCAAACTGCTAAGCAGCTGGCAATCCGCCAAGCACTAAGTGTGGCTAATACGGCAGGAAAAATTATTGTTATCGATGATGTGCAGTTTTCGTCAGGTAAGACCAGCGAAGCAGTAAAATTACTTGATAAAGTTGGAGCTACCAAAAAGACGCTACTTGTTGTTCAGGATAAAACTCCAACGATTCGCCGAGCAACTAATAATTTGCAGAATGTATTGCTCGTACAAGCTCAATACCTCAATGTATACGACATTATGAATGCCGATCACGTTGTTATCACAACGGCAGCTCTTGCCAAAGTTAGTGAATGGCTTGGAGGGAAGAAGTAATGAGTAAAACTCTTGCAATCACTCCGCGTATTAGCGAAAAAGCCTATGCGACCAGCCAAACACTCCGATCATATGTTTTTGTTGTGCCAGCCAAAGCCAGTAAACAGACCATTGCACAAGCAGTGCAAGAGCAGTTTGGTGTTGACGTCTTGATGGTAAACATCACCAACCTAAAAGGTAAGGTTAAACGAACGGTTCGCAAGAATGGTCGTGCTGTCAGCGGTACTCGGGCTGATATCAAGAAAGCCTACGTAACCATTAAAGAAGGGCAAAACATTCCTATTTTCGCCAGCGAAGAAGAAGCCGAAGTGAAAGAAGCGGCTGCAGAGAAGCCCAAGAAGGTGAAGAAATAATGGCCATTAAAAGCTACAATCCAACTACTCCTGGGCGACGCGGTATGACCACGCAAGATTTTGACGCTATTACTACCAACAAACCAGTCAGATCGTTGCTTACCATAAAGAAAAAACACAGTGGCCGCAACAACCAAGGCCGAATTACAACCAGACATCGTGGTGGTGGTGTACGGACCTTCTACCGAAACATTAGTTTCTCATTGCCTGATGGCATTGTAGCTACTGTTGAAGCTATTGAATATGACCCAAACCGAAGTGCTCGAATAGCGCGCATCAAGGACGACAAAGGGGCTTTACGCTATATTCTTGCTACTAACGGTATGAAGCCTGGTCAAAAAATAACAGCAGGCGAAGAAGCTTCAATTGAAAATGGTAACCGCCTTGCATTAAAAGACATTCCGGTCGGTAGTGTTATCCATGCTATTGAATTACAGCCTGGTAAAGGCGCACAAGTAGTTCGTGCCGCCGGTGCAAGTGCTCAGCTAATGGCCAAAGAAGGGGAATATGCTCAGGTTCGTATGCCTAGCGGTGAAGTTCGCCTCGTAAACATTGCCTGTACGGCTACGATTGGCGTGGTTGGTAACGAGCAGCACCAGAACATCAAAG
>OMJO01000020.1 GCA_900299395.1 bacterium | reverse complement strand
CCCAGTACTGGGAAACACCGCAACATCGGCACTGGCTAGGTAGTCTGCCTTTTCGTGTTCGGTCACAAAGCCGACAAACTTTACACTTTTAGCCATGTGGTGCTGCACGACAAACTGTTGCAATTTTTCATTCTCAGGCCCTTTGCCACGAATGAGAACACGTAGTCCAGACAGCAGGCCTTCTTCGTGGAGTAACTGTAAGGCTTGCAGTAGCTGGTAGCACCCTTTTCGTTCTACCAATCTCCCCAGAAAGACAATATTCACTTTCCCATCATCATACTTCCGCAAACGCTTGCCACTATGAAACGCCGCAAGATTGACCGCATTGGGGATTACTTGGGATTGCATACGAAAACTTCGTTTAGCAAATTTTTGCGCAGGTATAGAAACGCTATACAGAATATCGAAGCGCTTTTTGTTACGCCATAAAGCCACACTTAAAAGTCTTGTCGCAAATATTTCCTGCCATGCAAATGGCACAATATGAAACGTGCCTATGACAGCCGTCGTAGAAGCTGCCGCTGCGATAACTCTCCCGGCCAAAAAAGGGCTGTATGGCACCTGCACGTGCAGGACATCAAATTTCTCTTCAGCCAGAAGTTTACGTATTGCTGATTTTGAGGCAGGCAGAGGGGTCGACATTCTGTTTTGATTAAACTTTACCTGCAAGTTCTTACTGAGGCTGTGGACACGCGGTATATCCCGACGCCTTGTTTGGCCAACCAAATAGTGAACCTCATGGCCTTGTTGCTGGTAATAATGGCCGAGGGTGATGATGTATTGTTGAACCCCGTCAGCTTTATCGAGACTATCATCAAGTAAAAATGCAATTTTCATACTGCTTTACGCGAGAACACTTTTGTATATTGCTTCATACTGATCGACTATATGTGGATACGAGAATTGCTGCACATAGTCCTTTGCCCACGAACACCATAAATTACGTATATCGGTATCTGTCAGCAATAACTGTAGTTTACGCGCGAACTCATCCGTATGTTTTGGGTTGACGAGAGATAGTTGTCCTTTCTCTTTCATGACGGAACTATATCCTGCGTTAGCCCCCGCTACCAGTGGTAGCCCGGTGGCCATTGCCTCAAGCAAAACGATACCAAAGCTTTCGCCATAAAGCGCCGGTGAGCAAAAAACGGTAGCCTTGCGCAATAGCTCGTGCTTTTGCTTGTCAGTTACATACCCCATGAAGGTAACATGTTGTAGCCGTAAATTGTTCGCCAATTCCATAAGTTTTTCCTTATCAGGACCATCACCAGCAAGCGTCAACTGTACATTTGGTAGTCGTTTTTGCAGCTCTGCAAACGCAGAGAGCAGATACTTTACACCTTTACGCTTTTCTAGTCTTCCAATGTAGAGAACGTGTGGTTTTCCATCATGTTGCGTCAGCGCGTAATTTTGCAAGTCTACGCCGTTAGGGACGATCTGGACCTCATGTGTTGTGAGCGACCTAATATATTCGGCACCAGCATCAGAAACGGCCGTAAACTCATCCAAATATTTTAAAATTGACCTTGTGTAAGGGGTAATCACACGCTCAATCGTGCGACTCATAATCGTATCTGGCAGTTTGGCGTGGAAAGTGGCAATATTTTTGGCTTTACTTCGTGAAAGTATTTGACGACTCAAAATAGGCACCCAGGGTTCATGAAAGTGCAATATATCAAAGTTACGGGCGTCAAGTGTGGCCTCCAACGCATCAGTATTAACACTGACCGACATTTGTGCGGTGGTGTGAAAAGGCGATTTAAAATCAGCCGCACCCCCGATAAGAAGAATATGCTGCGGTATTTTGTCTGGGTACTCTCTTGGGCGAGGCGCGATTATATATGCATCATGCCCCCGGTGGGCTAGCTCTTTTTGGAGCGCAAGCACACATTCCTGAACACCTCCACCACGGAAAATATTGTAAGGACAAACCAAGCCTATCTTCATACTTATGGTCTAGTATACCAGTCTATGCTCTTGCAAGCATGCGTCGAATTTTTGGTGGCACAAAAGGCTCGATATCTTCAGCTGTTGCAATGATGGTCGGCGCATGTGCCGAAACTTTTGAGACGATTACCTCAACTTTTGAGTAAATAACGTTGAGATGTTGTTCCACAATCTTATTATCAAAATACCTGTCGCCTGGGACTGCTATATGGTAAACGGGTATATCGACCCGTTCTTTGCATAAATCAGCAGTCAACATACTCACGGTCGTATCCATGTATGTCCGTATGTCGTTGCACTTCCATAGCACTACTTCAAAATCAATACGCCGTTTTAACTCAATTTTATCTGCGTCGCGCATTTTGCTATGTCGGTCAGCAACTGACCGGTACGCAAGACGAATGAGTGGCGCACGCAACACAAACGTTTTCGCAAACCAAGCAGGCAGGAAGTTTGAAAAAAAACTTGAGCCATAGCGCATTAACAAATAATTGTGCTGCCTGAACTTAAAGTCATCACGATGCACAAAACCGACAACGCTTATAAGTATATCCACCTTTTTAGCCAGTTCAGGATAACGCTGCAGCATACGTGTGGCCACCAAAAAACCCATTGACATACCCATGATACTGACACGGCGTCTTTTGTAATTAAGTTTTACGAACGCAGCCAAGTAATCGGCCAAATTGTCTAATGATGGTTTTTCACCGAGTTTATAGAAAGACTCCATTCCACCAAAACCTGGCAGATCAGGCATTGTGACCGTGCCGTAGCGACTTATATCTTGGGCAAGGCCAAACAGACGCTCTAAGCTAGAGTGATGTCCGTAGATCAGTAGTATCTCTCTCTTCTTGCGTGGCGGGCCAGGAATGCGCAGCATTCGGCCATGCAAGCCATTCATATAGAGTGGGCCAATGTAATCTGCAGGATTGTTTGAAATTTTGTGTGGCATACTCCATAAACTCTACGATATTAACGGCACCAAACGCAAACATAAGCAACCAGATTAGACTACACCGTTGTTTTGAGGTAAAATCTACCCGTTACTAATAGGGCGTGGCCAAGTGGTAAGGCACCAGGTTTTGGTCCTGGCATTCGGGGGTTCGAATCCCTCCGCCCTAGCCATAATTTTAGTTACCAGGCACGACGTATTGTCGTCGCAAATATGCATTATAGGTTGGAGTATTCCGACAACGCTCAACCGTAGCACATACCGATTTGTCGTTGCGGGCATAGCCTAGGAACGCATCTGTTTTGATAGACAGATCGTCTCCACTGACGTTCTCTGGTAAAGCCCGGATAGGATAGCCCGCGTAATACCTAATGACAGCTGTGGATCGTTTTGAATATTTCTCAAAAGCCTGCTGCGCCAATTTGCCAGTCTCAATATGATCACTGTGGTCAGGATAGGCAAAGTTAGCACTGTAGGGTGCTTGGGTTTTAACTTCTACAGGCTGATATTGATCCATTAATAGCGTGAGTGTGGCGGTAAGCTGATCTTTTGAGAATTTTGATTGCCCATCTACACTTCGAATCACAGCAGCGGATCCGTTATTTATATGGCGAAGACTCTCAAAGCGAGACTTATGAAAACCCTGGCCGTTTAGATTGCCATCTGGAAGTCGCAAAAATATCAGCGATATGTTTGGATTACCCTGAGGATTAACCACAGTAACATAAACATCCGGCTCCAGCCTCACGACACGCTGTACCCATATAGCCGTATTACCTAGCAGAGTAGAGTAGGCTTCTTCCGAGCCCTTCTCACGAGATAGCCAATACAGCTCACCGGCTCCGGCATCGCCAGCAGTCACATAGACAGTCCTGACGCAGTTGCCACTGTTCATTGCCCGAACAACGTCGGGATTCATAAAGAGCAAATCATCATCTTCATGCGCGACTATATTCATAATCGTATGTTTTGAAGTACAAGAAGTGTAGGGTAACAACTTGAGGTCAATAGGGAGTATGGTCGTTGGCTTGGGCAAAATAACAATTGGGGCACTTTTATGTGCTCCTTTTTCATAGAAAAGCAGCAACTCTTTAGGATTGTCATATTTCCCAGCTATTAATGTGCTCGCATTGGGCCTGCCATACTTCGCAATGATGCCGTCCATCGTACAGGCCGGAAAATCCGTGAGGCTTTTATCTCTAGAGAGTATAAAGGCAAAGCTTTGCTTATCTAGGTCAGGCTGCCATTCTTTACTGCTCAGCGTCCCCCGCAGCGTACCACAACCCTCAATCGGCAATACTTTTTGGGCTCCATGTGCACTTTGTTGTTTTATTGGGAATACTCGCCAGTAATCACCAGCCAGAACAGAGACGGGTCGTCCGGCAAGTATTTTGTTGACGAGCGCATTTCTGTTATCGATATCTTGGAGTGCAGCTTTTTGCTGCCGGTATATACGTCCTGCACCAAACAAGCCGAGCAAAGCAACGCACGTCATTATAAGGGCTAGCAAATGCGCACCATCAAGGCTGGGGGCTTTACGAGACCTTAGGAATGTTGCAAGTGTAGTAAAGCCCGCAAAAAAAACAATCATCAAATAGCGAGCATCGACAGCATAGTAATGATGCGTTACTACAAACGCTGCAAGTGCCGCCACGCTTGATGCTATCAGCATGACGCTTAACTGAGCAGATCGCGAGAACGTTGTATTCTTGCGTCGAAAAAAGTCCCGCAATAACCAAAATCCACTAACCAGTACGAGCCCAAGTGTAACGGCATTTATCACATAGACCAGGCCGTAACTACTCGTCAAACGCTCCCAAGCATTAACGGGTATAGCCCGTAGTGTGGTTGCGTCAAATGCGGGATTTGCACCAAAAATCGTAAAAATACCAAGGACCCCGTATGTTAAACCAAGGATTATGTCCTTGGGAATAAGCGTAAGTTTATACGGGCTGGCCGACGCACCGTGTGAAATGGCAGTTAAGCCACTCGCATTTATTAGGTAGGCAGCGATCCAAGCAAGTGCAATTGCCGTAAAGTTGACCAGGGCCCACGTGGCAAATAGCCTAATGACTTGTCTCTTTCGCAGCAAGATTGCAAAAGCAAGGCCAATGAGGGCACCACCAACACTCAAGCTAACAAACAGTTTATCAGTCACAAATAACAGCCCTAGAAGAACACTTACAACAACTGTCCTCCATGTGTGAATTCGCGAGACACACACGATAAGATACAAACAGCCAATAAACCAAATGTACTCCAGATTTCTCGTTGCGAGCATTGCGATATTGACGGGCAAAATACCACCTGCATAGGGGGCTGCCGGTACGAGCAATAAACTCGAAGCAAGCAATAGCAAAAGTGGTGCGGCGATTAATTTACGACGCTCAATGCGATACAAAAGATATGCAAAGATGCCGACAGTTGCCACAGACAACGATATGGTTGCAAACTGCATTGCGAACGGCGTAGCACCAAGTAAACGAATGATCAAAAATATAGGCCACTTTAACAAAAAAGTATGTGCACCGGGGAAATCTGCATTCTGAAAGGTGCGCAAATTTTCAAATAAATAGCTGTTAACTAGTTGATCGGAATTGCTCTGATGAATTCTGGCTGCAAAGCTTGACCAAGCAATAGTGGTAACCAGCAACACTCCAGCTGCGTATAGTAAAAATTCTGTTCCGTATACTTCAATACTTTTTGAACGTGTCCGCGATGTAGCTGGCCGTGAATACTTTTTCTTATGTGTGGACATGCTAATTGACTACCGCATCTTGATTCTTAAACATTTTCTGATACACAAAGAAGTTCCAGAGTGTGATGATTGCAATGGTTCCGGTCCGTATAACAAAAATCGATGTAGTTCGGGCGAATAGACGAGCAAGCAATAATGTGAATGCATAGTTCCATACCGTTAGAAGCCCATACCCACCCATTTGTTTGGCTAAACGGTGTACGGCCCGCTCATAGTTTTTAAAGGTTACGAGCTTCTGAAGCAGAAAAGCAGCAACAAACCCAACCCAGAAACTTATGGCAACCGCAGCCACAGGGCTAAGCCCAAGTGCTTCACGAAACATAACCAATGAAGCCATCTCGGTTATGTAGGCCACACCTCCTGAAAATAAATACCGGTAGAGGTGCTGAACGTCAACTTTCACGGCGAATACCAATGGAGCGTTCGTAATCTATAACATACAGTGGCCGGCGCTTTGCTTCACGATGAATTTGTGAAACATACAATGAGAGGAGCCCTTGTGAAAGCAAAACTAATCCTACCAAAAACACCGTCAATATACCGAGCATAGCCGTGCCCGTGAACTGCCAACTGAGGGGGTCTTCTAAGATTATTTGCTCAACAAAGACAACCAAGCCCAGCCCAAAAGACAAAATAGTGATACCAATTCCAAGGTACCCAAATAGGTACAGCGGCAAAACGGTCGAAGAGATAATGCTGTTCAGAGCAAGCTCTGTCAGTTTACGATTGCTGTATGCCGGCACCCCATTGAGACGATCTTTCGACGTAAAGTAGACGTAATCTTGCTTGAAGCCAAGCCAATCAATAAGGCTGCGCGTCATTCGATCTTGTTCGTGCAAGTCATTAAAAGCTGTGCGAACGTGTGCATCGATAAGGCGAAAATCTGTCGATCCAGGTATTAAACGGTTCTGGCTCATACGATTGAAAAGCTTGTAAAACAAGATTGAGCTCACTGATTTCAGCATTCGTGGACTACTCTGATTTGCTCGCACGCCTACCACAACTTTGGCACCTGCTTGCCACTTTGCGACAAACTCTGGGATGAGCTCTACCGGATGCTGGCCGTCGCCATCAATAGTCAAAATTGCGTCACCTGATGCTTGATTTATACCGGCCGACAATGCATTCTCTTTGCCAAAATTTCGCGAGAAACTCAGCAGTTTTACATTGACACTGTCCTTGCCAAAGTGGTGGATGATCGCATTCGTTTCATCGCCACTCCCGTCGTCGACATACAGTATGTTCCATTTTATATCCAGGGTCTTAAGCGTCTTTACGAGGGACTCGTGGAAGGCCTTCAAGGAAGCCTCCTCGTTATAGACTGGTACAACAATAGATAATTCAGCCGTAGTTGCTTTTGACATATCTTGAACCAAGTATACAAGAACTAACAGAACCAGTATAGATAGCTCCTAACCTCCTTCGGTGTGCTATAGTTTATAGCGTAAGTATTATGACCAGCATCAAGCAACAAAAAAACTGGCTGAGAAGTAGGGTAGTAAAGATATCCGCAATTCATTTTGCTTTTGTCTTTGCCTATATTGGACAAATAATTATCTATGACGCATGGAAACTTATCACACCAGAGGTAGTGCTTGAGCGTTGGCTGATCGCCGCCATGCTCTTGATTGTGAATACTGCTGTTTGGTACTTGGCGCGAAGCAAAGAAACAACAACGGGTGTTTACAAGGGTCTAGCGTTTGCACTCATTACCGCCGATATCCTGATGGCATCTACCAATGTCTATATTCAGCGTGGTATGGCCAGCCGAGCGGTTGCGCTATACGCTATCCCTATAATTGTCTCTGCCGCACTACTAAGCAGGGTCGCCTTGCTCTCCACTGCGGTGTTATGCATTGCCGCCTACACCACGACCGCCGTGGCGTACTTTGTACTAAACTTTAACGAGGGTTACAAGGTTGAGTTGTACGGGGAAGTCATAACCTACTGTATTTACTTCCTACTACTCGCCAGTTTGTTATGGGCAGTCGTACGCCACCCAAAACAATAAATTTTTAGGCTTTCTTGTATTTATCCTGCACCTGGAATAGCAGATAGAATCCTATCGCTGAACCAATCAAACTAAAGACAAAACTACCAATACCCCGACCACTAATGAAGATTTGCACGAAGCCATACGCGACATTGATGAGCGCCCCCAAAAATAGCAAATCCCAGCCTCGACGACTGCGCGTTTTTAAGTGCGGATAGGCATTAAGTAATATAATCGCATCAGCGAGCAGCACAATAACCCCTAGGTAGATAACCATTTTGTCCGTAGTACTCATCGGGCTTGCAGCGGTGTAATAGGTTATGAGTGTGTTCAGACGTTCAACATAGCTCGTGAGGCGCCATAGACTGTATGCAGCCATGAGCTGAAGAACCCCAAACACCAAGGCAATCCATGGCCACGCT
>OMJO01000019.1 GCA_900299395.1 bacterium | reverse complement strand
TGGGCAACACGGAGCGGGCGTCGCCTGGACCGTCACCTGCTGCACACCTGCACGGCCAACTGCGTGGAGCGCGTGGAGTTCGGGATGATCCCCGACTACACCGACCGCGATGACGAGCCGTTGTTCGTGCTCGACGACGAGCCGGTCGACGTGGACCCTGACTTCTGCGAGATCCAGCCCGGTTGCTGGATGTTCGCAGATGACAGCGGGAACCACGGCGGCACGTCGGTACTCGATCGACTGATCGAGCTCGACCCCGAGATGGTGGTCATCACGGACGCTGCCGGTTGCTGCGGCTACCTGTCCCACTGGGACTGCGTCAGTCAGGAGCACACCATCGCGGAGGCCTGCGAGATCTTCGGCGCAGATCCGACCACGCCCACGAGGCACGGCTTCCGTGTGTTCAAGCCGAGGGGTGAGACCTACGCCTGATCTGGATGACAGACGGGAAGTACGGCAATACCACCACCGGCAAGGGCATTCGCACCAGCCAACCGCCCGCACCATCAACATGGTGACTCGGCGGCGCAAGACCGAAGCAGCTCGTCAGTACCGACGCAACTCGGGGGCCGTCATAGCCTCGATGCGCAGCGGTCGCTGACACGGAAGAAGGGAGGCCCACCGCCTACGCCCTTCCCGTAATGGGGGGATGCTTCGGACCCCGCCGTGGACGGTCGGGAGAGCGACGCAGCCAGCGTCGATTCTCCCGACCGGACTCGGTTGGAACCCCCATCTTCACCCTCGCCGCAATCTCAACGTAATAATCCTTAGAAACAGCAAGACCCAACGAGGGGTCTTTTTTGTTTGCAGCAACCTGTTGACAATCGTTTTGGCACTCGGCTATTATGAGTGCTAATGAGTTGGTGGTTTTATTGCGAGAGCTACCAACTTTTATAAACGCATGAACGGAGGATAAACAACATGGCTGTACAGATCCAACCACAGGCCGAGTACGTTGTAGCGCAGCACAAGGCTGCAGAGACGAAGACTGCCAGCGGCTTCTATTTGCCGGATGGCGCAAAGGAAAAACCAAAAGAGGCGGTGGTAGTTGCCGTGGGCAAAAATGTTGAAGGCATCAAAGCTGGCGACAAGATTATTTACAAGAACTCATACGAAGCTACTGAAGTAAAACAGGGCAACGATGAGTACACTATTATCTATCACAAGAACATCGTAGCAACGATTAAATAAGTATGTATTTTATATTTGATGCCCTCATTTGGTTTATGCAGCTGGTCGGAGCGAGTAATGCAATACCAAACTTCGTGAATAAACGAGCAAAGAAGTATAAGAAGGAGATCGCTTAAATGGCAAAGAAAGTTTTTTATGATGAAGACGCTCGCCGCCGGGTATTAAAAGGCGCTGAAGCATTGTACGAGGCGGTTAAAACTACCATGGGGCCTAAAGGGCGCAACGTGGTTATTAGTAAGTCATATGGTAGTCCAACGGTTACGCACGATGGTGTAACGGTTGCCAAGGGTGTTGAACTAGCTGATGTCGACGACGAAACACTTGGCTACAAAGTTGGTGCCGAGCTTATCAAGCAAGCTGCTAATAAGATGAACGACGTAGCCGGAGATGGTACCACGACGGTCACTGTGCTGACCTATCACATTCTAAACGAAGCCAACAAGTTGATTGCTGCCGGACACAACCCCATGCAACTGCGCAAAGGTTTGGAAGCTGCCGCCAGTGATGTGCTTGCCAAGCTGAAAGGCATGAGCGAGGACATCAAGAGCAACAAGAAGCGCGTTGCTGAGGTAGCAACCATCTCTGCTGGCGATGCCGAGATTGGATCGCTCATTGCCGATGTTATCGAAAAAGTTGGCAAGGATGGAGTTGTAACCGTCGAAGAAGGTCAGGGTTTGAGCCTCGAAAGTGAAGTGGTAGAGGGTTTTACCTTTGACCGTGGGTTTGTCAGTGCCTACATGGTGTCTGATGCTGCTCGCATGGAGGCGGTGGTCGAAAAGCCGGCAGTACTGATCACTGACAAAAAAATTACTTCTATTCAGGAATTCTTGCCAGTGCTCGAAATGTTGGCAGCTACTGGCAAGAAAGACTTAGTGCTGATTGCAGAAGATGTTGAAGGCGAAGCACTGGGGACATTGGTACTAAACAAGCTAAAAGGTGTCTTTAACACCGTGGCTATCAAGGCTCCTGCTTTTGGTGACCGTCGCAAAGACATCCTGAATGACATCGCCATTTTGACTGGTGCGACGGTAATCACAGAAGATACGGGTCAGACGTTTGACGCTGTTGATATGGGCATGATAGGTAGTGCCCGCAAGATTATCGTAGGCAAAGACGAGACAACCATCATTGAAGGTGCTGGCTCAGTTACTGCCGTCAATGCACGTATCAAGCAGATCAGTGCGCTCGTAGACAACGCCGGCAGTGAATATGACAAAGAAAATCTCGAGAGTCGCCGGGCAGCTCTGCAGGGCAAGGTTGCGGTCATCAAAGTTGGTGGTGCTACCGAGACAGAGATTGAAGAGAAGAAATTCCGCGTTGATGACGCTGTTGCGGCCGTAAAGGCAGCCCTTGATGAAGGTATCGTGCCAGGCGGTGGTGTAACCCTCATCGACGTAAGTAAGGTCATAAAGGTAGCGGGTAGCGACTCAGAAGCTGCAGGGGCGCAAATCCTTAAAAATGCGCTCGAACAACCATTCCGCATCTTGCTCAGCAACGCTGGTCTGAACCCCGACGAATGGCTGCCGCAAGTTAAGGCTGCCAAGGCTGGCCAGGGCGTGAACGTCAACAACCCAACTAAGCTTGTCGACATGAAGACCAGTGGGGTAGTTGACCCAGCACGTGTTACCAAAGAAGCCATTCAAAACGCCGTATCAATTGCTGGAACCAGTATGACCATGGGGGCGCTTGTAGTAGATGTTCCCGAAAAGACGCCAGCTCCAGCTGCCCCTGATATGGGTGGCATGGGTATGATGTAGCGTTCGCCTGATTGCCAAAACCCTAGTTTTATACTATGGTAGAGGTATTACGGGTGGGTAAAAAGGAGCAACGTTATGTGGCCATTTCGACGCAAGTCAAACAGACCCCCCATCCCAAACGAGGTAGAGCAATACTATCAGGCTGAACGTCGCGAGCGCGTGGGCGTTGCGTGGTTATTGGCTCTCGCCACACTCGTCACAACTGTATTACTAGCTACAGGCTTATTCTTTGGTGGGCGATGGGCGTATCGCAAGGTCGTGAAACAAGATAAAAAGCCGGTGATTACCCAGACGAGTAACACCAATAAGAGTAGTACCCAACCCACCAAGACTGACAATAAGCCTTCGACCCCACCATCAGGACCATCACCACAAAACTCTCCAACCCAAGCAAGCAGTGATAGTGATAATAACGTGACCTCTGATGGTAGCGAAGACAACGATAATGGCGGAACGGTTACGGCTCCCGGACCATCTACTACAAGTACGCCAAACCCACCCGTTGCAAAGTCCGGCAACCTAGCTAATACGGGTCCTGGCGATACGGTAGCTATTTTTGTGGGTGTCTCAGCAGTAGCAGCGCTTGGCCACAATCTTGTAGCACGTCGCCGTTTAGCCAAAGACTAAGTGTTTGATTCGTCGGGTTGCTGGGTAAAGTAGTTTATCTCGTTGACGACATCAAGCAGTGCTTGGGCGCGAGCTTTTTCGTCGGGGATAGCCTTGGCAGCATCGAAGGCTTGTTTTACTAGTTTTTCGTCATCTGATGCCTGAATCATCATCATCGTGGTGCGGAACTTTTCTTCTGGCGATTGTTCAAGATGATCAACGAGCGGCGATAGCTCTTTTAGGGCCTCTTGTTTGATCAGTAACAGATCGTCACTATCAGCTACCACGGTGTCTGCTTCTGCTGGTGCATCTGGTGCTGGTGGAGGGCCGGCTGGGCGTGGTGGAGGAACAAACGGCAAGCCTCCATCAGGCTGACTGGGTGGTGTTGGTGGCATTGAATCGTCTAAAGTGCCGTCAGGCTGCGGAGCCTGTGTTACTGATTGCTCTTGTGGGACATCATTTTGCTTGTCCTCGTCTTTGTCATGCCCAAACATGCCACCCCCTTAGGTTACTAACTATCGTATACTAAGTAGTATATAGCATAAACGTTACATGGGGGAATACCGTGCTCGATGACCTAGCATTTATTCATCAACGTGATCCTAGTGATGCATTGGGAGTGGCAGAGAAACAGTGGCAACAGCTCAAACAGAAGTATGGAGTGGCCGTGACACCAAAAGCCGAGATACGAAATATTGTAGTCGCTGGTATGGGTGGTTCAGCTTGGCCAATGTTTTACCTCAAAACCTGGCCGACGGTACTGGTTCCGATGGAGGTGGTCGGGGATTATGTAATCCCTCCGTACGTGGGCGAAAACACACTATTTATAGCTTCAAGCTATTCGGGTAATACTGAAGAGGTGCTTTCATGTCTGGAGGCGGCAGAAAAGACCGGTGCCACCATTGTGGTCGTTGCTTCCGGCGGCAAACTGGTAGAGCTGGCAAAAGAACACAACCACCCACTGTATGCCATCCCCCAGGGTACCCAGCCACGCATGTCAACGTTTTATTTTCTGGCGGCACTAACCGAACTTTTGGAGCAGTTACAACTGGCACCACAAGGGAGCGTTGAGCAGCTAGGTGCTGTCAGTGATTGGCTGGCGGAACAGGTAAAAAACTGGTTACCATCGGTGGTGACAAGCCAGAATCAAGCTAAACAGCTAGCGCAAGAAATGCTGGGTAAAAGCGTTGTGGTCTACGGTGGTCCACTTATCTCGCCAGCTGCCCGTAAATGGAAGATTTGCATTAATGAAAATGCCAAGCAGGTGGCCTGGTGGAATCAATTGCCAGAATTTTCACATAACGAATTTATTGGGTGGAGTGGGCAGCCTGTCGATAAACCGTATTGCGTGGTTGATCTTCGTAGCGGCCTAGAACATGCACGTGTGCAAAAACGTTTCGAGGTAACCGAGCGCATGTTGTCTGGAAAGCGCCCTGCGGCAGAAATAGTGACAGTGCAAGGAGACACTGTCCTGCAACAGCTACTGTGGACGTCAATGCTTGGTGACTTCACGAGCATCTATCTTGCCCTACTCAACAACGTTGATCCAACACCCGTAGATTTAGTTGAGAAGTTTAAAGCCGCCCTCGACCAGTAGTCTAGATAGGTTTATCTTTAAAACCGAGGCGGAAACCGATATAACTCACAACCAAGTGAAGTCCAAAGTAGATCGCAAATATCCATAATATGACTGCTAAACCTGGCTTTACAAATGGGTATATGGCTATAAGTCCACCGATGATGTAGTCCGTTTGGTCGAAAGGGAACCAGCTGTCACCGGGTTTGACTCCGGCACGGCGTTTAAAAAAACTCTCTCCGGCATCGCCGACGAGAGCGCCAACACCCATTATGGCGCCGAGTATCATACTGATGGCAACAGTAGTAAACCCATTGTAATGGTCACTAATGAGTGAATACTGGAGTCCGGCAACTATGGCGCCCGCCGCGGTACCAGTCACTAAACCGCGCCAAGTCTTGTTGTTGCCGAAAAGCGACTGCCCACCCCATTTGAATCCGAAATCCAGGGGAGTTTTCCAGTTTTTGAGGAAAGGTATCTTGTTGGCGAGCGGGGGAGTCATGTTTGCAATACCAGCGGGCAAAAAGAGCCAAAAGGCTTCGATAATATGGTTCATGAGGTTCCTCTCAGTTTTTTACGCAAACGATGATACTTCGGGTACAGCAAGGCACGAATATTTGGTTTCCCGGCAAGCGGTGTGCCTTTCTCGAGTAATGCGACAAGCGTTTCTCTGGTTGGCATCTCAGAGACACCGGTATAGGTCTGCCCTAGTCCACGGTATCCATGCGCGTCACTACTAGCTGCGCCCACTACGTGGTTGAGTTTGGTCCACACTACCGCTTGGGCACTACGGTTCTGGGCAAATGCGCGTCCGTTGTAGACTTCTACGATATCAATCTCTTCGGTAAGTTCCTCTAAGACACCTGGGTGGATTCCTTTGCGAACCGTTTCGAACGGGTGGGGGATGTAGACAATACCACCTTGGTCTTTAATACGTTTCACGGTTTCGTGTGGGCTTAGTCCGGCTGGGATAGTTTCTGTGAGGTATAAACCAACAATTTCTCCGGCGGTTGTCATAATTTCTTCGCCAACTATGATATGGGTCCCAAACGATTGCTGCAATTGTAGTGCGACGTTTATCTGGTTGTGGTCGGTAACGGCGATGCAGTCCAGCAGGCCATCGTTAATTGCTCTGGCGTACTGTGCAGTAGTTATTCCACCATCAGGTGAAGCAACGGAGTGCGTGTGGAGATCAATCTTGAACACGGAGGCGCCCCATGATCGTTATCAGTCGCCATAATGCTGTTAAGGAAGCCGAGATCGCAATCACTACTACTGCCAGAATCAGTCGATTACTGAGCAGGCCAAGAACAAGTACCGCCATACGTACCTCAAAGCGCATCAGACCGTCTTGGAATAATCGGTTGACTTCGCTGGTCGTGAGTTTGGTTTTTGCAACAGCAGTCTCACCTTTGGCTTTTACGTAACTGACCACCAAGCTGGCACCACAGGCGAGCACTGCCCAAAAGGCCATCTCTGGGCGATCCCCGGCAGTGATAGCATAGGCCGCACCCGCATACAGCAGGACTTCTTTCATGCGGTCAGTGCTGGCGTCGAGCAGCATGCCGCTACTACTGTCGCGTTTTTGTAGACGCGCCAGTTCACCGTCAAGGGTGTCAAACAAGCCAAACACAACAAGCAAGGCAGCTGCTCGCAGATTGTGCATTGTCGCGATAAGCAGGGCAATGGGAACGTGGGCCAACAGACCCACAATGGTAACGCCATTTGGTGAGATTTTCCCGCCCGAGATTTTATTGAGAGCGAACGCGATGCGTCGCATAAACGAGCGGATGAGATCTCGTGCGGTATCAAGTAACTTCACGAGGTCTATTATAGCCCATTCGATGTTTCATAGCCGCCTCAGGGGTAATGCTCTATACTATGGCTATGAGTAAGCTTAGTGCGGTGCTCTGGAGGTGGTATCAAGGTATCTTGTTGGCATTGGCAGTTTCAAACGGTGTCAGCCTGGTATTTCTTGCTATCAAACAAGCAAGCAATGGTGACTATTCTTTCCTTTTGTGGAACTGGTTATTAGCACTACTGCCGCTTGGCTTCTCTTTCGTACTTGTTATTTCGCTGCAGCAACGGCGTTGGATGTCGTGGCAAAATCTGAGTCTCAGTTTTTTCTGGCTTATCTTTTTGCCGAACAGTTTTTATCTGGCCAGCGACCTCATTCACTTGCGGGAGGCATCGGCCGTGAACGTGCTTTTCGATGTCATGCTACTCCTGTCGTTTAGTTTTAACGGGTTTATTGCCGGTATGCTGAGCCTCTACATGGTGCACCGCGAGCTATACCGGAGGTTTTGGGCATCACAGGTTCATACGCTGATTGCTGGTGTGCTGCTATCGTCTAGTTTTGCCATTTACTTAGGCCGCAATTTGCGATGGAACACGTGGGATGTTTTTATACACCCGGCCGGGTTGGTCTTTGACGTGTCTGACAGGATTATCAATCCTACCGCGTATCCGCAAGCGTTCTCAACAACATTGGGGTTCTTTGTATTACTCGGTAGTATTTATCTGGTATTGTGGCAGTTTGGTCGTTCGCTTGAGCATCAGTAGCCTCTGTTATACTTGAGAGTAATGAAGACGAAATTGGAGCAGGCTATCAACGTGACAGTACAGGATGTGTTCAGTACTATTGTTGAAGTTGAACTAACACGGCCCGATGAACAATTTGGTGACTACGCTAGCAACGTTGCGCTGCAGTTGGCCGGCAAACTGCAGCAGAAACCCCGCGACATTGCTGAGAAATTGGCGGTTGCAGTCAAAGAGCGGCTGTCCGATGAGATCGAAGATGTGACTATTGCCGGACCTGGGTTTTTAAATCTTCGTTTGACTAGTAAAGCCCTGTGGCAGCAGGCCGGAGCTGCGCCTGCACAGTCGTTGAAAGGGCAGACGATAGTTGCAGAATACTCCGATCCAAACCCGTTTAAAGTGCTGCATGTCGGCCATCTCTATACCAGTATTGTCGGTGATGCCATTGCGAACCTATTGCAGGCTGGTGGCGCGCGGGTGCATCGTGTGAATTTTGGTGGAGATGTGGGCTTGCATGTGGGTAAGACAATGTGGGCTGTTCTTGAGAAGCTTGGGGGTGAACACCCAGAGAAGCTCAAGGAGATCGATGCCGATGAACGTGCCGAGTGGCTAACTGCCGCCTACATTGCTGGGACAAAAGCGTATGACGATGATGAGCAAGCCAAGCAGGCAATCATCGCACTGAACAAACGTGTATATCAGCTGCATGCTGACAAAGATAAAACGTCAGCTTTTGCACGCGTTTATTGGACCTGTCGAGAGTGGAGCTATGCGTACTTCGATGAGTTTTACGATCGCATTGGCTCGCACTTCGAGCACTATTATCCAGAAAGTGAAACTGCACCGCTTGGTCTTGCGACCGTCAAAGATCATATTGGTCCAGTGTTTGAAGAATCCCAAGGGGCTATAGTATTTCGGGGCGACAAGCACGACCTGCACACGCGAGTATTTATCAACAGTGAAGGCCTCCCTACGTATGAAGCCAAAGATGTTGGACTCATCATGAAGAAGTGGCAAGATTATCACTTTGATAGGTCGGTGGTCATAACGGGCAATGAAATTATTCAGTACATGCAGGTGGTTCTAAAGGCTATTGAGCAGTTTGCGCCCGAGCTGGTGAAGGCCACGACCCACCTAACGCATGGGATGGTCAAAATGACTGGTGGGGCTAAAATGAGCAGTCGAAAGGGCAATATCTTGCGTGCCACAGAAGTACTCGATGCGGTGCAGCGGGCTACCAAACAGCAGCATCAGACAGACAGTTGGGATAGTGCTCTCGGTGCAATCAAATATGCGTTCGTAAAACAGCGTATAGGCGGTGATATTGCCTTTGACGTGCAGGAATCCGTCGCACTGGAAGGGAATTCTGGCCCGTACCTCCAATATGCTCACGCGCGGGCGTGCAGTATTTTGGCCAAGTCAAAAACACAGCCAAAGCGTGAGACAAATCTCGAAGACGCTGAACGCAGTTTACTACGTAAGATTGGTGAATATACAGAGGTGGTTGATAAGGCAGTGACTGAACTCATGCCACACCATATTGCTACGTATCTGTATGAAATGGCTCAAAGCTTCAACCGTT